>OZ245859.1:3110000-3405000 GCA_965229085.1 Kaistia sp.
AAGATCACGTGGTAGCGGAGCGTTCCGTAAGCCTGCGAAGGGAGACCCGTGAGGGCTCCTGGAGGTATCGGAAGTGCGAATGCTGACATGAGTAACGACAAACAGTGTGAGAGACACTGTCGCCGAAAGTCCAAGGGTTCCTGCGTAAAGCTAATCTGCGCAGGGTTAGCCGGCTCCTAAGGCGAGGCCGAAAGGCGTAGTCGATGGGAATGGGGTGAATATTCCCCAGCCTGCGGGTAGTGACGAATCCCGTGTATTGTACGACCTTATTGGATTGGTCGTGCCGTGAAGGGGTTCCAGGAAATAGCTCCCGCGTATAGACCGTACCCTAAACCGACACAGGTGGACTGGTAGAGCATACCAAGGCGCTTGAGAGAATGGTGCTGAAGGAACTCGGCAAATTGCCTCCGTAACTTCGGGAGAAGGAGGCCCTGTACTTGGGCAACCAGGTATAGGGGGCACAGACTAGGGGGTAGCGACTGTTTACCTAAAACACAGGGCTCTGCGAAGCCGTAAGGCGACGTATAGGGTCTGACGCCTGCCCGGTGCCGGAAGGTTAAGAGGAGAGGTGCAAGCTTTGAATCGAAGCCCCGGTAAACGGCGGCCGTAACTATAACGGTCCTAAGGTAGCGAAATTCCTTGTCGGGTAAGTTCCGACCTGCACGAATGGCGTAACGACTTCCCCGCTGTCTCCAGCACCCGCTCAGTGAAATTGAATTCCCCGTGAAGATGCGGGGTTCCCGCGGTCAGACGGAAAGACCCCATGAACCTTTACTACAACTTTGCACTGGTATTCGTGTTTGCATGTGTAGGATAGGTGGTAGGCTTTGAAGTTCGGGCGCTAGCTCGGATGGAGCCATCCTTGAAATACCACCCTTGTGAATATGGATATCTAACCGCGGCCCGTCATCCGGGTCCGGGACAGTGCATGGTGGGTAGTTTGACTGGGGCGGTCGCCTCCCAAAGTGTAACGGAGGCGCGCGATGGTGGGCTCAGAGCGGTCGGAAATCGCTCGTCGAGTGCAATGGCATAAGCCCGCCTGACTGCGAGACTGACAAGTCGAGCAGAGTCGAAAGACGGCCATAGTGATCCGGTGGTCCCACGTGGACGGGCCATCGCTCAACGGATAAAAGGTACTCTGGGGATAACAGGCTGATGATGCCCAAGAGTCCATATCGACGGCATCGTTTGGCACCTCGATGTCGACTCATCACATCCTGGGGCTGGAGAAGGTCCCAAGGGTTCGGCTGTTCGCCGATTAAAGTGGTACGTGAGTTGGGTTCAGAACGTCGTGAGACAGTTCGGTCCCTATCTGCCGTGGGTGTAGGAAAATTGAGAGGATCTGTCCTTAGTACGAGAGGACCGGGATGGACGTACCTCTGGTGGACCTGTTGTGGCGCCAGCCGCATTGCAGGGTAGCTACGTACGGACGGGATAACCGCTGAAAGCATCTAAGCGGGAAACCCACCTCAAAACGAGTTTTCCCTTGAGAGTCGTGGTAGACCACCACGTCGATAGGCCGGGTGTGGAAGTGCGGCAACGCATGTAGCTTACCGGTACTAATCACTCGATAGGCTTGATCGTTCTCATTAATCATGCCCATCCCAAATGGATGGCATCAGACCAAATTCCAGCTTCTTCACTTCCTTGCGAACTTCGCCGGCCTGGTGGTCATGGCGAGGAGCCTGAACCCGATCCCATTCCGAACTCGGCCGTTAAACTCCTCCGCGCCAATGGTACTTTGTCTTAAGACACGGGAGAGTAGGTCGCCGCCAGGCCTGCAAAGTCCGCAAGGAAGACAATCCTCTTCACAAAACAATCAAAACGCCCCCGAAGACAGAAATGTCCGCGGGGGCGTTTTGCGTTGACCGGCGGAAAGGGAAGGAAAGGAAAGGGAAGGGAAGGGAAGGGAAGGAAGGGAAGGTCTGTCTTTCATTCGTTCGACAGCAACGACCCGGCATCTCTGGTTGCGACAGTCGGTGCAGCATGCTTCGCTGCGCCGATGAGCACCGCCCAACCCTTCACAGGCTGGCTCACATCAATGCGTGCGCTTGAGCGATTTCAGATCGACGAAGGCCGCGCCCGTTTGATCCGCTGCGGTGCAAGCGCCCATCTGGACGCGAATCAGTCACTCATGGCCGCGATGCCGACTGAGCAGGCCGTAGTCCGCCTATAGGCTCACCCTGAGCAGGCGCGGCCCATCGACGGCGAACAATCACCAATCGGCGCGATTGCGGCCCGCTTCATGCCAGCGCCATGCCGCGCCGTGCCCATCGACAAGTCTACGGCGACGAACTGGGCGCTAGCCTGGCATCAAGACCGCACGATCGTTGTGCAGAACGGAATCGAGGCCCAAGGATTCGGACCGTCGACATCGAAAGGTGGATTGCCAGTATTGTCGCCCGATGCGGGACGGCCGCGTGCCTTGCGGAAGCCAGCGACCGTCGGGCCTACGTCACAACGCTCCTACATGCGTCGGACCGCGCGCATACCGGCACGCCGCCGCGAGCTGCAAGTTGACTATTCGGCAGACGAGTTTCCGAACAGTCTCACATGGCTTGGCCTGTGACCGACGCCCCGCTTCCCCCATTCGCCTCGGCCACGCAGTCCAACAACTGCAGCCGGCGCAGAAGAGATGGTGTGCGATAGAGCGCCACACGATCGGCTCGGGCTGCATGGTGAGGCCGGCCTTCGGCTGCTGGTTGGTGTCGGTCAGCCGGCGCTCAACGATCCTGTCGGCAAGGTCGAAATTGCCGCTCTCGGTGCTGCCGACGAGATGCGACGTCCCAAGGGTCGCGGACCATCGGCGTGTCTCAGCCCGGCACATTGTCCGTGATCGGCACGCGCGGCGGCTTGACGAATGCCGCCTTCGATCGCGTCCTTCAGGCTGAAGTCGCGCATAACCCACCCGAACAGCCAACCTTGGCGACAGCGGGTCCGCCCAGCAAGAACAGCGTTGCGGAGAGGTCATAGACGATCTGGATACCGAGCTCGCGCCTAACCGCTTCGAGGGCGACGATCCAAAGCCGCGCCGCCGCGTTGGCTCCCTTCGCCTCGGCGAGCCCGTCGCCCTTCAGCGTGGCTTCATCGGCTGAAAGCCTGCGCTCGCCATAGCAATGATGCGCCTCTGGTTGAGGACGACGATGTTCTTCAAGCCGGTCAGCTCGCCGGCAACGTGACGGATCATCGTCCTGTCGTGCTGGCGGGCGATTACGTCATCCGCCATCGATGAGTAGGGACGTTGGGGGCTTCGCGCGACGTCCTTCGGAGAAGCAACCCACCAAACGAGCCTCGGATCCAGTTCGACGCGGTTACGCCACCAGCGCGCCGCTGCATGCGCGCCCCTTATCTTCGGGCTTGTCGTCCACGCCGCGACCCGCAAGAGCGAACAGAAGGCTCGCAGCAAGGCGGATCCACAAACGATTGATATAAATGAGGAAATGGTGCCGCTTACAGGATTCGAACCTGTGACCCCATCATTACGAATGATGTGCTCTACCAGCTGAGCTAAAGCGGCTTACCAAGCCCGGTTGAACCACCGGGTGGAGACGGCGCGTTGATAGCCATATTCGCGGCCAGTTTCAAGTGCGCCGCCGATCTTGTCCCTATTGCAGGCGAAGTCGGTCAACCTTGACGGTGGTAATCTCTTCGGTGCCGGGATCGTCGGGGCGCGGCGGCTCGGCGAAGGGCGGCTCGCTGGCTCCATTGCCGGCGGGTCGGATATCCGCCCGCTTCACCTCAAGCACCAGCGGTGCTGTGTCCGGCTCGGTGACAACAGGCGGATCGGTGACCGCAGCGGGCTCGGCCGCCGAGAGATCGAGATTGAGGAGCGGGCGCGGGTCTTCGCTGAGCGCCATGCTCGGCGTCCGCCATTCGAAGGCATCGAGACGGCCGCTGACCGGAGAGAGCGGCGCCCAGGCCCCGAAGGCATAGCCATCGGCCATCCAGACCGGATCGCGCGGAGCACGCACCGCACGGCCGAGATATTCGCGCACGCGGCCACGATCGCCCTCGGCCCCGTCCTCGATCTCGGCCATCAGCAGCCAATAGCGCTCGGTCTGGCCGCTTTCGGGCAGCGCCGCCAGAGCCTTGCGGGCCGTGGGCCATTCGCGGGCGTCGATTGCGGCGCGAGCGACGGCGAAGGCGCTTTCCGCACTCGTAGGCCTGAGTTCCGCCAGTTTTTCGGCGCGCTTCAGCCGGTCGCCTGCAGCATCGCCCGGCCTGACATCGAGATAGGCATTGGCGAGCTCGGGATGCGGTTCCTGCCTCCAGGCGGCCTCGAGCACCTTCATCGCGCGCTTGATGTCGCCTTGACGGGCCGACAGACGGGCGGCGAGGGTTGCCGCGGGGACGAGGTCCGGCGCGAGACGGATCGCTTCGAGCGCGGCGGCAAGCGCCTCATGCGGGTCGCCGGTTTCCTGCTCAAGGCCGCGCGCGGTCAGCAGCACGGCGCGGAGCCGATGTGCCGCGGTCTTGTCGACGAGCTTTGCCTGCAGGTTGGAGCCGAGCGTCTGCAGCGCGCCGCGCCAATCAGCGGCCGAGGATTGATAGGTGAACAGCGCTTCGCCAGCCCAGCCGAGGCCGGGCGCGGCCTTGACCGCTTCCTCGGCATAATGTCGCGCCGCCTCGTGTTCGCCAGCGCGTTCCGCCTCAACATAGAGCCCGCGCAGACCGAGCAAGCGCGTCTCGTCCAGCGGCAGCATGGCTTCGAAGGCCGAGCGAGCCGCGGCGCCGTCGCCGGCGGCCTGTGCCGTCTGCGCGGCGAGCAGCAGCGTCAGCGGCTCATGCGTCAGAACCTTGGCGGCGTCGTTCGCGTAGCGCTTCGCCTTCTTCACATCGCCGGCGCCGATGGCGATCATGCCGCGCGATAGCGCGCGATAGCCGCGATCACGGCGGCGGCCGGTCATCCAGCCATCGAGCAGCCGCGGCGCGCGCAGCACAGCGAGCAGCAGCGACAGAAGGATGGCGAGCAGCACGAAGGCGGCCGCGAGTGCAACCGCCGCAACCATCAGGCTGGTCGTGATCTCATAGCCCTGCCAGGCAAGCGTGAGTTCGCCCGGCCGGTCGGCAAGCCAGGCGAAGCCGGCGGCTGCGGCGAAGATGAGGGCGAGATAAACGAGGATGCGGATCATGCTGCCTCCTCAATTGCCGATCGACAGGGCGGCGAGCGCGCTGTCGATCGCGATGCGGCGGCGGGCGGCGTCGGCCCAGCCCGAGAGGGCGCTCTTGGATGGCGCGTCAAGCATTTCGCTCTCGGCAAGAGCGGCGGAAAGGTCGCCCTTGTCGACCTCCGCCTCCATGCGGGAGACGATGGCGGTGGACGAACTGCCCTCGACAGGGCCAGCAGGCCTGACCGAGACCAGTGCGCTTGCCGATGCGGTGAGGCGGTCGAGGAGGCCGGCTTCCGGATCGATCCGGCGGCCGGCGCTGCGCACGGCTTCCGCCGCTGCCGGGAACGAGGCCTGCAGCGAGGCGCGCGAGGGCGCGCCATCAGCAGCGAGCGGGGCGAGGGCGGTGAGCCCTGGCTGGTCGCCGGCGACCGTCTGGAACGCGGAGAGTTCAGCCGAGAAGGGCCTGTCGCCAAGCGCGGCCTGGCGAAGCGCCGTGATCGCGATCGTGCGGGCGGCGGCCTCCGTGGCAGGATCGGATGGCGGATGCTGCTCGATTGCGGCGATGCGGCCATCGAGGGCGCCGAGTTTCTGTTCGAGCGGCGCGAGGTCGACCGGCGGCGTCGCCGGCTGGACCGGGCGCGCTTCGAGCGTGGCCAGCCGCTGCTCGATCGGTTGCAAGTCGGTTGCCGGAGCGTTGGCCGGCGTCTGTGTCCCTAGCTTCTCGACCGCCGTTTCGAGCGCGGCGATTCGCGCGGCGTCGGCCGCGGCGGCGCCTGTGCCCTGCTGTCCGGCCTGGGCGTCGAGTGCGTCGAGCCGGCTTGCCAAAGTCGCGAAACGGCTATCGATGCTTGCGGCGGTGATGGTGTCGCTCTGCGGCGCGAACAGCAGCGCCCCGACACTGCCGCCGACGACGCCGCCGATGATGGCGGCGACGCCGAGCGGCAACAGTCTCCGAACGAGGCTATCGGCGGGCGGCGCCTCGGGGGCGTCGGAACGCGGCGCTGGCTCAGCCTCGGGCGCGGCGGGGATCGGCTCCTCAGCCGGCTTGGCTGGCGATTCGGCTTCGAGATCGATGGTCACGGGTGGGCGCTTCTGGCGCTGCGGACCCTTGCCCTTCGCGGCGGATGCGGTTTCGTCGTCTTCAGCCATGGCCCTCGATCTCGTTCACGCGTACCGAACTATAAAGCAATCCTTCAACGGATGCCCGTGACCTCTGTTCCCGACCGGAGCATCTCCAGCAGCGCGGCTTCAGTTGGCCGTGCAGCAACGCGGATACGGCCGCAATGGAGCGGAGCCGCAACGTCGGCCGATAAGCAATAGAACAGCAATGCGGCGAGATGCGGCCGGAGTGGTTCGGCAAGCTGACTGAAGGTTTCGGTTGTTCGCCGCGAATAGAGCAGCACGCCTCCGATCTGCCCCGCCGCCAGCGCTGCCGCGACCGGCTCCGGAAGGGCGCTGACCGCAATCATGCGATAGGCCTCGATTATAGCCACGCTGAAGCCCGCTCTCTCCAGCCGCCCGGCAAGGTCTCCGGCCGGGTGGGCGATGGTCGGGTAGAGCAATGGACCTGCCGCCGGCTCGCATTCAGCTTCGACGAGCGCGGCCAACGCGGCGCTGTCGCCCTCGGCCGATCGCACGCTTGTGAAGCCGGTCTCCGCGGCCATTGCCGCCGTCCGATCCCCGACAGCGAAGGCAGGAATGTCTCGTTGCAGCAGCGCCGGCGGCCAGGCGGAAACGGCGCGCACGGCATTGGCGCTGGTGAAAATTACGGCGGCCGGGGGGGGCAGCGTGCCGGGTGGCGGCAGCAGCACTGTCTCCAGCATCGGCGCGAGCATGACCTCGTGACCAAGCGCCTCAAGCGCCGCCGCCGTGCCGTCAGCCTCAGGCTGCGGCCGGGTCACGAGCAGGCGCATGATCAGCCATCCGCACGGAAAAAGGCCGTGCCGCCGCGCCCGATCAATTCGCCCGCGGCTTCAAAACCGAGCCTCGCGGCATCGGCCGTCGGCCCCTGAAGCCTCACCTCTTCGGAGCGGCGGCCATCCGGCGCCAGAACCATGCCGCGGAAGGTCAGCACGCCGGCCTCCAGCGTGGCGAGGCCGCCGATCGGGGTTCGGCAGGAGCCGTCGAGGCGGGTGAGGAAGGCGCGCTCTGCCTTGAGCGCGATCTCGGTCGGCTCGTGATTGATGCGAGCGACGATGCCGCGCGTTCGTTCGTCGCCGATTCGCGTCTCGATCGCGACGGCGCCCTGGCCGACGGCTGGCAGAAAGTCGTCGGGCTCGATGATGGCGGTGACATGGTCGGTGAGGCCAAGCCGCTTAAGGCCGGCGAGCGCCAGAAGCGTCGCATGGGCGACGCCTTCGTCGAGCTTCCTGAGGCGCGTTTCGACATTTCCGCGAAATTCGACCGGCTTCAGGTCGGGTCGCAGCCGAAGCGCCATTGCCCGGCGACGCAGCGAGGACGTGCCGAGCACGGCTCCTTCAGGCAGATCGCGCAGCGTGCCCGCGACCGGGGAAAGGAACGCGTCGCGGACATCCTCGCGCGGTAGGAATCCAGAGAGCTCCAGCCCCTCGGGCAAAAGGGTCGGCATGTCCTTCGAGGAATGGACGGCGAGATCGATTCGACCGGCGATCAGCGCGTCCTCGATCTCCTTGGTGAAGAGACCTTTGCCGCCGACCTCGGAAAGAGGCCGGTCCTGGATGCGGTCGCCCGAGGTGCGGATGACCTCGATCGCGATCTCCTGCGGATCGAGGCCGTAAAACGTGGCGATTCGGGCACGGGTCTCGTGGGCCTGCGCGAGCGCGAGCGGGCTGCCGCGTGTGCCGATGCGAAGGACCGGAGCGTTAGGGGCGGATTGCACGCGGTCGGCTCCGGATGCTAGGTGGGTCGGCATTCAACGGCGCGCAGTCTAGTCGCTCCCTCCGTCGATGGAAGGGCCTGCGGCAATCGGCACGCGGACGTTGTCCCCGCATCCCTGACGAAAGGCTTCCCCCGTGACCGCCGGCCACCGTGTTCTCGGCATCGAGACCAGCTGCGATGAGACCGCGGCGGCCATCGTCCTGCGCGATGGCGAGGGCAGCGGCACCATCCTTTCCAATGTCGTGCTGTCGCAGATCGACGATCATGCCGCCTTTGGCGGGGTCGTGCCTGAGATCGCGGCGCGCGCTCATGTCGAGGCGCTCGACGGCGTGATCGCGGCAGCGCTGGCCGAAGCAGGGCTCGACTTTGCCGATCTTGACGGCATCGCTGCGACCGCAGGTCCCGGGCTCATCGGCGGCGTCATCGTCGGGCTGACCACGGCCAAGGCGATCGCGCTGGCCAGCGGGCTGCCGCTTCTCGCCGTCAACCATCTCGAAGGCCATGCGCTGACGGCGCGGCTGACCGATGGCGTTGCCTTCCCCTATCTGCTCCTGCTCGTTTCCGGCGGCCACACACAGATTCTCCTGGTGCGCGGCGTCGGCGACTATGAGCGCTGGGGCACGACGATCGACGACGCGCTCGGCGAGGCCTTCGATAAGACGGCCAAGCTGCTTGGCCTGCCTTATCCGGGCGGGCCCGCGGTGGAGCGCGCCGCGATGGCCGGCAATGCTGCGCGCTTTACGCTGCCGCGGCCGATGCTCGGCAGGGCCGGGGCCGATTTCTCGTTCTCCGGCCTCAAGACCGCGATCCGCCAGGCCGCCGAGGCCGCCGCGCCGCTCTCCGATGGCGATGTCGCCGATCTCGCGGCGGCCTTCCAGGTGACGGTGACAGCGGTGGTCGCCGACCGTATCGGCCATGCACTCGACCGCTTCCGCGCCGCATATCCTGCTATCGCGGTGCCGACCCTCGTCATCGCCGGCGGTGTTGCGGCCAATCGTGCGCTGCGGGCCGGGCTTGCGGCTGAGGCCGAGGCGCGGGGTTTCCGCCTCGTGGCGCCACCGCTGGCGCTCTGCACGGATAATGGCGCCATGATAGCCTGGGCCGGTGCGGAACGGCTGGCGCTCGGCCTTGTCGATGGGCTCGACGCTCTGGCCCGTCCGCGTTGGCCGCTCGACATGCTGGCCGCCCCCATGATCGGCTCCGGCATGAAGGGTGCCAAGGCATGAAATGGGCGAAGCCATGAGCGACGACATGACGACAAGCGCAAACAAGCCGCGACCCGAGACCCGCTTCCGCCGCAAGGTCGTCATCTACGCGACCTTTCAGCAGCGCCTCCTCGTCTTCAGCCAGCCGGACTTCCCCGAGGTGGGCCTGCAAGTCCCGGGCGGGACGGTCGAAGAGGGCGAGGATATCGAGGCGGCGGCGCGGCGCGAATTCGTCGAGGAGACGGGGCTCGATGCGCCGTCGGTGTTCGAGCCGCTGGGCGATATGACCTATGTCTTCCGGTCCGAGACCTTCGAGGCGGGTGCCGTCCGCTTCCAGCACCACCGGACTTTCTTCCATGCGCCGCTCGATCGGATCGGGCTTGAACGCTGGGAATGGACCGAGCAGACGCCGGATGGCGGCGGGGCGCCGATTCGCATGGCCTTCTCCTTTGTGCCGCTGCTGCCGCCACCGGTCTTGTTCGGCAGGCTCGACGCGCATCTGCCCGCGCTGCTGATGCGGCTCGGCCTTCCGGTGAACGGCCGATGAGCATCGAGCGCATCGCCGTGGTCGGCGCCGGTGCCTGGGGCACGGCGCTGGCGCTGGCCGCGCATCGCGCCGGACGGAAGGTCACGCTCTATGGCCGCGATATCGCCGAAATGACGCAGTTGCGGGAGAACCGGGCCTATCTGCCTGGCATCGCCTTGCCAGACGGCCTCGCCATGACGCAGCGGATCGAGGACGTCTTCGGCGCTGACGCGATCCTGATCGCGACGCCGACCCAGACGGTGCGCTCCGTCGCCGCGCAACTGGCTGGCATTGCCGACGATACGCCGGTGGTCCTCTGTGCCAAGGGACTCGAGCGTGGCACCGAACTCCGGCCGACCGAGGTGCTGGAGCAGGCTTTGCCGCCGGCGGTGCCTGCCGTCCTCTCGGGCCCGAGCTTCGCCGCCGATGTTGCGGCCGGGTTGCCGACGGCGGTGACGATCGCGGCGGCTGAGCCACGGATGGCCATGGCGCTCTGCCAGGCCCTGGGCTCGCCGAGCTTCCGGCCCTATGCCGAGACCGACATGATCGGCGTCGAGATCGGCGGCGCGTTCAAGAATGTGCTCGCGATCGCGGTTGGTATCGTTGCCGGACGGGCGCTTGGGGCGAGCGCCGCCGCCGCCTTGACCGCGCGCGGTTTTGCCGAACTGCGCCGCATCGGCGCGGCGCTGGGCGCGCGGCCGGAGACGCTGATGGGGCTGTCCGGCCTGGGCGACCTCGTGCTGACCTGCTCCTCGCCGCAATCGCGCAATTTCTCCTATGGCCTGGCACTCGGCCGTGGCGCGGCGCCGGCCTCCGTTCTCGTCGAAGGCGCCGCGACGGCGGCGGTAGCGCGTGCGCTCGCCGCCCGGCTCGGCGTCGACATGCCGATCACGGCGCAGGTCGCGGCGGTGGTCGAGGGCGAGATCGACATCGACGGCGCCATCGCGGCCTTGATGAACCGGCCGCTCAGGCAGGAGACGGACTGACCGGCCGGACGCCTTTACCGGCGGCGGCACACGGCCTAACCTCCGCCGGCTTTTTTGGGAGAGACAACAATCATGCATTTCGTCGCCATCCTCATCGACCATGACGGCGCGCTCGAGACGCGGCTTGCTAACCGGCCTGATCATATCGACTGGCTGAACAGCGCGCCGGTGCGGATCGCCGGGCCGTTCCTGGACGCCAAGGGCGACATGGTCGGCTCGCTGCTGATCGTCGAGGCCGAGGACGAGGCGTCGGCCAGAGCGCTGCTGGCGACGGATCCCTATGCCAAAGCGGGGCTGTTCAAATCGGTCGAGGTCAAGGCTTGGCGCTGGGTGGTGGGCAAGCCGGCCTGAGGAGCAGCATCGTGGCGCATTGGCTCTACAAGTCGGAACCGGACGTCTTCTCGTTCGACGATCTCATCGCCAAGGGCGAGGCCGGGCAGGAATGGGACGGCGTGCGCAACTATCAGGCGCGCAACCACATGCGGGCGATGGCGGTCGGTGATCGCGGCTTCTTCTACCATTCGAACGAAGGCAAGGAGATCGTCGGCATCGTCGAGGTGGTGCGCACCGTCCATCCCGATTCGACCGATGACAGCGGCACCTGGGAATGCGTCGATATCCGTGCGGTCGCTCCCGTGCCACGGCCGGTGACGCTCTCTGCGGCCAAGGCCGAGCCACGCCTTGCCGGCATGGCGCTTGTCTCGAATTCCCGTCTCTCGGTCCAGCCGGTCAGCGAGGCCGAATGGGCCATCGTCTTGGAGATGGCGGGACTGGCGCTCTGATCGGCCCTGGCGAGGTCGCCGCCCACGACCCGACTTCCGCGCAAGACTCGGTTTCCGCTGAGGATACCGCTGCCCGTCTGCGCTTCATCAAGGCCGAGACACGGCTGCTTGCCGTGCCGTTCGTGCCTGAAATCCGGCTCTGGCAGGCCGATGACGCGACGCTGCTCTGGCAGCGTACCGAGGACCAGCTCAACACGATCGGCGCCGCCCTGCCGTTCTGGGCCTTTGCCTGGGCCGGCGGGCGGGGCCTTGCCCGCTATGTTCTTGATCGGCCGGAACTCGTCCGCGGCCGCCGCGTCCTCGATTTCGCCGCCGGTTCCGGGCTCGTCGGCATCGCTGCGGCCATGGCGGGGGCGGCCTCCGTCGATGCGGCAGAGACCGATCCCTATGCTGCCGCCGCGATCGGGCTCAACGCAGCGGAGAACGGCGTTTCGATCACGGTGTCTCCCCGCGATATCGTTGGCAGCGCGGTTGCAGCCGATCTCGTCCTTTGCGGCGACATCTTCTACGACCGCGCCATGACGGCGGCTGTCCTGCCCTGGCTTCGCCGTCTCGCCTTTGAGGGCGTCGAGGTGATCGTCGGCGATCCCGGCCGCAGCTATCGGCCGGAAAGTGGCACGGTGCTCCGGGCGAGCCTCACGGTCCCCGTCGAAGCGGCGCTCGAGGATTCGGCCGTCAAGACCGTTAGTATCCTGACGATCCTGCCGCTCTGATCGGGGCGCTGCGACAGCACGCCCCGTTGCGGGCTTGTTGCGGGCGAGGCGCCGAAGGGATTAAGTGCTTGATGGAGGTTGCCGCAGCTGCAGGCGTGCGCGGGTGCGGATGAGGGAGGATAGAATGCACGAGATGATTCACGCGGTCCCTGATGAGTGGGCCGCCTCGGCGCATGTGGACATTGCGGCCTATCGCGACATGTATCGTCGCTCGGTCGAGGATCCTGACGGGTTCTGGCGCGACGAGGCGAAGCGGCTCGACTGGATCAAGCCGTTCACGACCGTGAAAAACACATCCTTCGCGCCGGGCGAGGTCAGCATCCGCTGGTTCGAGGATGGCACGCTGAATGTCGCGGCCAACTGCCTCGATCGCCATCTCGCAACCCGGGGCGACAAGGTTGCGATCCTCTGGGAGGGCGATGATCCAGCAGAGAGCCGGGCGATCACCTATCGCGAGCTTCATGCCGAAGTCTGCCGTTTCGCCAATGTGCTGAAGAAGCTCGGCGTCACCAAGGGCGACCGCGTCACGATCTACCTGCCGATGATCCCCGAAGCGGCGATGGCGATGCTTGCCTGCGCCCGCATCGGCGCGATCCACTCGATCGTCTTTGGCGGCTTTTCGCCCGACAGCCTCGCCGGCCGCATCGGCGACTGTCACTCGACGCTGGTGATCACCGCTGATGAGGGGCTGCGCGGCGGCAAGAAGGTGCCGCTGAAGCAGAACACGGATTCCGCGCTGACCAAGACGATCGGCGACGAGAAGGTGCTGGTCATCCGCCGCACCGGCGGCGAGGTGGCGATGCATGCCGGCCGCGACTTCTGGTATCACGAGCTGGCGGCTGAGGTTCCGGCTGAGTGCCCGCCCGAGGAAATGAGCGCGGAGGATCCGCTGTTCATCCTCTACACCTCCGGTTCGACCGGTCGCCCGAAGGGCGTGCTGCACACGACTGGCGGCTATCTGCTGCATGCGGCGATGACGCATGAACTGGTGTTCGACCTGAAGGAAGATGATGTCTTCTGGTGCACGGCCGATGTCGGCTGGGTCACCGGGCACAGCTATATCGTCTATGGCCCGCTCGCCAACGGCGCGACATCGCTGATGTTCGAGGGTATTCCGAACTATCCGACCAATGCCCGCTTCTGGCAGGTGGTCGACAAGCACAAGGTCACGATCTTCCACACGGCGCCGACGGCGATCCGTGCGCTGATGCAGGCCGGCGACGGGCCGGTGAAGTCGACCTCGCGCGCCTCGCTGCGGCTGCTCGGCTCGGTCGGCGAGCCGATCAATCCCGAGGCCTGGGAGTGGTATTACCGCGTCGTTGGTGATTCGAGGTGCCCGATCGTCGACACCTGGTGGCAGACGGAAACCGGCGGCATCCTGATCACGCCGCTGCCGGGCGCGACGCCGCTGAAGCCGGGTTCTGCCTCCTGGCCGTTCTTCGGCGTTGAGCCGGCGATCGTCGACGCCGAGGGCAAGATCATCGAGGGTCCCTGCGAGGGCAATCTCGTGATCCTCGATGCCTGGCCGGGCATGATGCGCACCGTCTATGGCGATCATGATCGCTTCGAACAGACCTATTTCTCGGCCTACAAGAACATGTATTTCACCGGCGACGGCTGCCGGCGGGATGCTGACGGCTATTACTGGATCACCGGCCGCGTCGACGACGTGATCAATGTCTCCGGCCACCGGATGGGCACGGCCGAGGTCGAAAGTGCGCTCGTCGCGCATACGAGCATCTCGGAAGCCGCTGTGGTCGGCTATCCGCACGACATCAAGGGGCAGGGCATCTACGCCTATGTGACGCTGATGGCGGGGGTCGCGCCGTCGGACGCGCTGCGCAAGGATCTCGTTTCCTGGGTGCGCAAGGAGATCGGCCCGATCGCGACGCCGGATCTCATCCAGTTCGCGCCGGGCTTGCCGAAGACCCGCTCCGGCAAGATCATGCGCCGCATCTTGAGGAAGATTGCCGAAGACGAATTTTCGGCGCTCGGCGACATCTCGACTTTGGCCGACCCGGCCGTGGTCGAGGATCTGATCGCCAACCGGCAGAACCGGAAGACCGAGCCGGCCTGACGAGATTGCGATGGCCCGCGGCGCATCCCGATGCGCCGCGACGCCGGGCAATGAGCGCTGACGCTGCCTTCCTTCACGACGCTTCGGAGATGGGTTGCCTTTTCACGCCCGCCTCACTGTCTTTCGGCCGATCCTCGCCGGCGCGCGCCTTGCGGACAGGGCGCTCGCCTGTCTTGGCGCTGCCATCGGCATTGCGCTGACCGGCTATGTCTCTGCCCTGCTGGCGCCCGAAGCGGTGCACGGGTTGTGGCTCGTGCCGCCCATGGGCGCCTCCGCCGTCCTCCTCTTCGCCGTGCCGGCCAGTCCAATGGCCCAGCCCTGGCCGGCGATCGGTGGCAACGTCCTGTCGGCCTTGGTCGGCGTGCTCGTGGCGCATGTCATGCCGCTGTCCGCTCTTTCCGCGGGGATCGCCGTCGGTGTGGCGATCGGCGTCATGTCGGTCACGCGGTGCCTGCATCCGCCGGGCGGCGCGGCGGCCCTTGTCGGTCTCTTCGCCGGCGCATCATCGAGCTTCGCATTCCCGCTGCTGCCTGTTGGGATCAATGCCGTCCTGCTGGTCGGCTGCGCCTGGCTCTATCACCGCATCTCGCGCCACAGCTATCCGCATGTGGCGGCACCCGTGAAGCCTGATGCGCCCGTCCCGCCCTGGAGCTTCAGCCCAGGCGATCTCGCTGCGGCGATCGAAGAGGGCGGCGAAGCTTTCGATATCGATCCCGCCGACCTCGAGCGCTTGCTGCGCGATGTCGAGCGCCGCGCGCTGCGCCGGATGGGTGGCGCCGATTGACGCGCGCGACCCTAGAAGTCGCTGGCGATGCCCTTGTTTTCCCAGTCGCCATAGCGGACCGGCTCGGGTCCTTCGCGGCCGAGAATCTCGCGCGGGCGGGTGCTTGCCGCGTCGATCGCGGCGCGGCGTTCGCTCGCTTCGGCCAGCGCGCGTTCAGCGGCCGGGCTCAGCCTCTGCGGTGCGGCGGGCTCCGTTGCGTCCGTCATGGTGATCTCCTGTCATGGTCTCAGCTGATATAGAGATCGGCCCGCGTCGGCGGGAGACCAGAGGGGCCACGCTGGCGGCGCGAGGCCAGCGTCTGGTTGATGGTCACAGAATTGCGCTGGAAGGCGATCGAGCAGCCGGCGATATAAGCGAGCCACAGCCGCGTCTTGACCTCGCCGACCTCGGCCACGGCCTCGTCATAGCGGGCAAGAAGCCGGTCATGCCAGTGGCGCAGCGTCATCTGGTAATGCTCGCGCCAGCCCTCGACATCATGCACCTCGAAGCCGTAGCGCTCGAGATTGGCGACCGACATACCCAGATGATCGAGCTCGCCGCCCGGGAAAATGTAGCGGCGGATGGCGGCATATTCCGGATTGGTGCGGCGGAAGGCCTTGTCGGTCTTCTTCGCCGGCCGGGCGATGGCGTGGTGGAGATAGAGACCGCCCGGCTTCAGCAGCCGGTGCACGGTCTGGAAATAGGTCGCGTAGTTGGGGATGCCGACCTGCTCGAACATGCCGATCGAGGCGATCTTGTCGAACTGGCCCTGCACCTGCGTGTAGTCGCGCAGCTCGAACCGAATGCGGTCCTGCAGGCCGAGCCGCGTCACCTTCTCGCGGGCGAACACATATTGCTCGTCGGCCAGCGTCACGCCGACGGCGTTGACGCCGTAATGCTGCGCGGCATGGCAGACCAGCGCGCCCCAGCCGGAGCCGATATCGAGCAGCGTCTCGCCCGGCTGCAGCCGCAACTTGCGGCAGATCATGTCCAGCTTGTCGTGCTGGGCTGTGGCGATGTCGTTGCCCCAGTCGCGGAAATAGGCGCAAGTGTAGACCATCTCGGGGTCGAGGAAGAGCGCGTAGAAGCTGTTGGAGACGTCGTAGTGGTAGTGGACGTTCTCCTTGTTCGCCGTCTCGCTGCCGTCGCGCTGCGCCTTGTCGCCGCGGATCGCCTCGAGCGGCCAGGGTCCGCCGCGCGAGCGGAAGACATAGTCGGCGAGGGAGCGCAGAACGAGCTTCTTGTCGAGTGCACGGCGGACATCGCGGCTGCGGATCTTCGGTCGTTCGGCGACGAGATCAAACAGCGTGCCGTTGAGGAGATCGAGCCGCTTCGTCACATAGAGATTGAGTAGCGTGTCGATCTTCGGCTTGCGGAACAGCGCTGCGATGACGCCCTCATCGGCGATCGCGATGGTCAGCGCGTCGCGTGCCGCATCGGCGGGAATGGTCGTCCCATTCCACAGACGGAACACGAGCGAGACGCCGAGCGTCTCGCGGATATGCGCGATCAGCGCTCTGAGGCGTTCCGTACGTGCCGTCACCGTCATCCTGATCCCCCGACCTCAAGCGCCGCATCGCCGCGGAACCGAACCTTGCCCACGGCTCCATGCACTACCATCATATGAGGGGCACACAAGAGGGAGGCCGCCGGTCGGGCGGCTCTGACGCATGAACATGATGCGGACCGCCATGCTGATCGCGGGCCTGACGGCGCTCTTCATGGCCGTCGGCTATCTGGTCGGTGGCCAGTCGGGCATGCTGATCGCCTTCGCCGTCGCGGCGGCGATGAATGTGTTCGGCTATTGGAACGCCGACCGCATGGTTCTCTCGATGTATGGTGCGCGCGAGGTCGACGAACGGAGCGCGCCGCAGTATTACCGCATCGTGCGCGACCTGGCCGCCCGGGCCAATCTGCCGATGCCGAAGGTTTACATCATCGATTCTCCCCAGCCCAATGCCTTCGCGACCGGCCGCAATCCGCAGAACGCCGCCGTTGCGGCCTCGGCCGGGCTGTTGCAGGCACTCAGTGCCGACGAGGTTGCCGGGGTGATGGCGCATGAACTGGCTCATGTGAAGAATCACGACACCTTGACCATGACGATCACCGCAACGCTGGCTGGTGCCATCTCCATGCTGGCCAATTTCGCCTTTTTCTTCGGCGGTCATCGCGACGAGCGCAGCCCGTTTGGGGTGATTGGCGCCATCGCCGCCGCCTTGCTGGCACCGATCGCGGCGATGATGGTTCAGATGGCAGTCAGCAGGACGCGGGAATATGCCGCCGATCGGATGGGCGCCGAGATCTCGGGCAATCCGCGCGCGCTCGCCTCCGCTCTTGCCAAGATCGCCGGCAGCGCAGCCCATATTCCAAACGCCGCCGCCGAGGCCAATCCGGCCACGGCGCATCTCTTCATCATCAATCCACTCTCGGGGCAGCGGATGGACAATCTCTTCTCGACGCATCCGGCGACTGAAAATCGCATCGCCGCCCTGATGGAGCTGGATCGCTCTCGCCAGCAGGCTCCTGCCGGCGGCGGCAGGGTTACGCTGCCCGGCGGCTTCGGCGCGCGGCGGGCCTCGGCGGCCGCGCCCGGCCGCCAGGATTCCTGGGGCCGAAGCTCTTCGAATCAAGGGTCTTCACGCCAGGGACCATGGGGTTGAGCCGCGCTGGCGCCGGCGCGACAGCCGACCGTTCCAAGACTGGCAAGCGTCCGCCGCAGAAGCGTGCGCCCGGCGTTGCCGCGCGGGTTGCCGCCATCGCGGCGGTTCATGCGGTCTTTGCCGACCATCGTCCCGTCGACAGCGTGCTCGACGATCCATACGGCCCATTTGCGGCGCTCGATCCGCGCGAGCGGGCGCTGGCACGGGCGATCCTCGGCATGGCGCTCCGTCGTCAGGGCCAGATCGTCGATGCGCTCGGCCGCTTCCTTGAAAAGAGCCTGCCGCGGAAATCCGGCCAGCTGGCGGCTATCCTGCACGTTGCCGCCGCGCAGATCCTGTTCATGGATGTCGCCGACCATGCCGCGGTGTCGATCGCGGTCGAACTCGCCGGCGAGGACCACGACGCCCGCCATTTCAAGGGCCTCGTCAATGCCGTGCTGCGGCGGCTGACCGAACAGCGTGAGGCGATTCTCGCCAGCCAGGACGAGGCGCTGATGAACATGCCGGACTGGCTCTCCGCCAGCTGGATGCGCGCCTATGGCGTCGAGACGGCGCGCTCGATCGCGACGGCCCATCTCGAGGAGCCGGCGCTCGATCTCACCATTCGGTCCGATCCGGAAGCCTGGGCAAAGACGCTCGAGGGCGTGTTGCTGCCGACCGGCACGGTCCGCCTCGTCGCGCACAGCACGATCGAGACGATGCCGGGCTTTGCCGATGGCGCCTGGTGGGTTCAGGATGCTGCCGCCGCGCTGCCGGTGCGCCTTCTCGGCAATGTCGCTGGCAAGGCGGTTGCCGATCTCTGCGCCGCACCGGGCGGCAAGACGCTGCAGCTCGCCAATGGCGGCGCCGCGGTCACGGCGGTCGATATCTCGATCGACCGGCTGCATCGCGTGCGGCAGAATCTCGACCGCATGCGGCTCGACGCTGAACTTGTGGCCGAGGACATTCTGACCTGGCAGCCCGGCCGGACTTTCGATGCCATCCTGCTCGACGCACCGTGTTCCTCGACCGGCACGATCCGTCGCCATCCCGATGTTGCGGTCCTGAAGCGGCCGCAGGATGTTGCCGCGCTCGCCAAGCTGCAGGCAGAGCTCATTGCCCGCGCCGTCGATCTCCTCTCGCCGGGTGGCATGCTCGTCTATTCGACCTGCTCGCTGGAGCCGGCCGAGGGCGAGATTCAGGTGCAGCGGGCGCTCGCCAAGCTGCCGCTGAAGCTGGTGCCCGTTGAGCCGTCCGAGGTCGGCGGACTGGAGGCCATCTGCCGCGGCGGTTTCCTCCGTTCGTTGCCGTCGGACCTTCCTTCTGATGTGCCGCGCATGGGCGGCCTCGACGGCTTCTTCGCGGCCCGCTTCGTGAAGATTTAGCGAAGTGGCCGGCCCTGAGCGGCCCGGATCGGCCATTTCGGCGGAATCGGCGGTTCAATTCGCGGCGCGCCGCCGATAGATTGCCTCATCCTGGCGCAGGGTCGATTCGATCCCGCCTCGGTGGGGGCAGTGAAAGGAACTCATCGGCATGGCATTTGGACGTGAGGCGGGGCAGGGCCGGCTTGTCCGCTTCGCGCTGGTTTCGGCCTGGCGCCGCTCCCGCTATGCCTTTCATGCCGGTCTATTCTATCGCTGGCGCCATCTCGGCCCGATCCCCGACCGGTTGCTGATCGCGCCGACCGATCTGCGCACAGCCGACCCGACGATCGCGCATGACATCTATGCCGGCCGCTTCGTCTTCAATGGCGAGGCGGTGGACGTCGCCGGCTTCTCTGTGTTTGAGATCGAGGCGCCTTCGCGGCCCTGGGCGGCGGCGCTGCACGGCTTCGGCTGGCTGAGGCACCTGCGCGCCTCGGATCTCGCGGTGTCGCGCTCCAATGCGCGGTCGCTGATCGACGAGTGGATCCGTTTTCAGAAGAGCCATGAAGCCGTCGCGCGCGACCCGGTCGTCACCGCGCGGCGCATTTCCTCGTGGTTGGCGCAGTCGCCGCTGGTGCTCGAAGGTTGCGACCACGGCTTCTATCGCCGCTTCATGCGCTCGCTGACCAGCCAGGTGCGCCAGCTGCGCCGCGTCGTGCATGACGTCCCCCCCGGCAGGCCGCGTCTTGCCGTCACGATGACGCTCGCCGCCGCGGCTCTGTCGCTCGCCGACCAGAGCCGCTTCGTCCGCCAGGCGTCCCGCCTAGTCGACCAGGAACTGGCGCGGCAGATTCTGCCGGATGGCGGCCATGTGAGCCGCAATCCGGGCGCCGTCCTCGACATTCTCGTCGATCTGCTGCCGCTCAGGCAGGCCTTTACCGCGCGCGGGATGCAGCCCTCGCCGGTCCTGCTCGGCGCGATCGACCGGATGATGCCGATGCTGCGCTTCTTCCGCCTCGGCGACGGCTCGTTCGCAAAGTTCAACGGCATGGGCGAGACGCAGCTCGGCCTGCTCGCGACCGTGCTCGCGCATGATGATGCGCGCGGCGCGCCTTTACGCAATGCGCCGCATTCAGGCTATCAACGGCTCGAGAGCGGCGACACGATCATCATCATGGATACCGGCGCGGCGCCGGCGCCGGCGCTTTCCGGCGAGGCGCATGCGGGATGCCTCTCCTTCGAGATGAGCATCGGGCGCCAGCCGCTCGTCGTGAATTGCGGCATTCCCGGCCCCGGCGCGGTGGCGATGCGGCGGCTCTCCCGCACCACGGCGGCGCATTCGACCGTGACGCTCAACGATTCCTCGTCCTGCCGATTTCTCACCGGCGGGCTGCTGGCCAACCGCCTTGGCGAGATCATCATCGCCGGGCCTGTATCGGTCGAGTCGGCGCGGCAGGAGGAGCGCGGCCAGACATTCGTCACTGCCGCGCATGACGGCTATGTCGCCCGCTTCGGCATCCGCCATGAACGGCGACTCTATCTGCCGCGCGGCGGCACGCGGGTCGATGGCGTCGATAGTTTCACCAGCCCGAATGGCGGTGCGGTGGCGCGTGGCGGCAAGGACGCCTTCGCGATCCGCTTCCATCTCCATCCCGCCGTCAAGGCGAGCCGGATCAAGACCGGCCAGGCCGTGCTGCTTGTGTTTCCGGACGGTTCTGGCTGGGAATTCGAGGCGGCCGGGCAGGACGTCCTGATCGAGGAGAGCATCCGCCTCTCCGATATCCGCGGCAGCAGGCGCGCCGAGCAGATTGTGATCTATGGTCGCGCGATGCACGATGCCGCGATCCAGTGGCATTTCGAGCGTGTCGCCGAGGCGGCCCAGCGTCGGCGATCCGAGCCGGCTGCAGAGGGCGAGGAAATGCTCGGCTTCGACGAAGGCTGATCCTCGCGCGGCGCGGGGGCTGTGCGCGGGGCGAAATCATGCTATCGCGCCCCGGTCTCCAGCGTCCTGTCCGTTATCCCAGCGAGGTTCTCATGGCTGTCCCGCCGCCGAAGGTCGATCTGCCCGACCTCGTCCCCATGAAGCGTGCCCTGTTCTCGCTGTTCGACCTTACAGGGGCGATGGATCTCGCGCGGGCGCTGCATGCGCGCGGCGTGGCGCTGTTTGGAACCGGCTCGACCGCCAAGGCGATCGCCGCAGCCGGCATGCCGGTCGTCAATATCGCCGATCTCATCGGCTTTCCCGAAATCCTCGGCGGGCGCGTCAAGACGCTGCATCCCAAGGTCCATGGCGGGTTGCTGGCGCTGCGCAACGATCCCGTTCATGCGGCGGAACTGCTCGAGCACGGCATCGAGCCTTTCGATCTCGTCGTTTCCAATCTCTATCCATTCGAGAAGACGATCGCCGCGACCAGTGACTACGCCCATATCGTCGAGAACATCGATATCGGCGGCCCGGCCATGACCCGTGCGGCGGCCAAAAACCACGGTTTCGTGTCAATCCTGGTCGATCCGGCCGATTATGGCGCGTTGCTCGAGACGCTCACCGCAAACGACGGGTCGACGCCGCTCGCCTATCGCAAGCGCCTCGCCGCCAAGGCCTTCGCGCGCACAGCGGCTTATGACGCCGCCGTCTCCACTTGGTTTGCGGCGGCTCTCGACGAGCCGGCTCCCGCCTGGCGCAGTCTCGGCGGCAAGCTTGCCGAGACGCTGCGCTATGGCGAGAACCCGCATCAGCGCGCCGCCTTCTATCTGACCGGCGAGGCGCGCCCCGGCGTGGCCACGGCGCGGCAGCTGCAGGGCAAGCAGCTTTCCTACAACAACATCAACGACACCGACGCCGCCTATGAGCTGGTGGCGGAGTTCGATCCGGCGCTGGCGCCGGCCGTCGCGATCATCAAGCATGCCAACCCGGCCGGCGTCGCCACGGGCGGAAGCCTTGCCGAGGCCTATGAGCGGGCGCTGCGCTGCGATCCGGTTTCGGCCTTTGGCGGCATCGTCGCGCTGAATCAGACCCTGGACGCCGAGGCGGCGCGACGGATCGTCGAGATCTTCACCGAGGTGATCATCGCGCCGGATGCGACCGAAGAGGCGATCGCCATCGTCGCGGCCAAGAAGAATCTCCGCCTGCTGGTCGCGGGCGGCCTGCCAGACCCGAGGGCCGGCGGGCTGTCGTTCCGCTCGGTCGCGGGCGGTTTCCTGGTGCAGGACCGCGATGCCGGCCATGTCGTGGCGGCCGATTTGAAGGTGGTGACCAAGCGGCAGCCGACGGCGGCCGAGATTGCCGACCTCGTCTTCGCCTTCCGCGTCGCCAAGCATGTAAAGTCCAATGCCATCGTCTATGCCAAGGACGGTGCCACGGTCGGGGTCGGCGCCGGACAGATGAGCCGGGTCGATTCCTCGACCATCGCCGCGCGCAAGGCGGCCGAGGCCGCCAAGGCGGCGGGGCTCGGTGAAAGCCTCGCCATCGGTTCGGTTGTTGCGTCCGACGCGTTCTTCCCCTTCGCCGACGGCCTGCTGGCCGCCGCTGAAGCGGGCGCGACGGCGGTGATCCAGCCGGGCGGGTCGATGCGCGATGATCTGGTCATCGCCGCCGCTGACGAGGCCGGTCTCGCCATGGTCTTCACCGGCATCCGGCATTTCCGGCATTGACGCTGCCGGCCAAGCGGACCAAGGATTGGCCCCGCCGGCCAACCGGTCGATCCCCTGACGAGTAGAGGCCCTGGATCCGGCAAGCGTCGACCGGGGAGTGCCCATGACCGAATCGCTGAAAAGTGTGCTTTTCGTCGACTATGACAGCCTGCATCTCGCGCTTCGGGCGCGTGATCCCGGGCTAGCCCGGCGCTTTGCCGCGCGGCCCGGCCTGCTGCTGGAAGCCATCGAGGCCGGCACGCTGATCGGCTCCGGTTCGCAGGGTCAGGCAGGCCGGCGCATCCTGATGCGCCGCTGCTATGCCGACCCGCGGACGCTCGGCAAGGCGCGCGACAGCTTTGTCGGGCAGGGCTTCCAGATCGTCGACTGTCCGACGCTTCCCGGCCGCGAGCGCAGTTCCGCCGAGGTCCAGATCACGCTCGACGTGATCGATGCGCTCGGCCACAGCACCGCCTTCGACGAATTCATCCTGCTCGGCGCAGACACCGATTTTACGCCGCTCATCTATCGCTTGCGCGCTCATAACCGCGCCGCGACGATCTTCGCTTCGTCCGCCACAGCCGGTGGCTACCGTGCCATCGCCGACGGCATTATCGAGGAGCGGGCGCTGGTTGCGTTGCTCGCGGCCGTCGAGGACAGCGCCGCAGAGGATGACGAGGAAGAGGCGGCGCGGCCGGCCGCCGGGCGCGAGGATCTCGCGGGGCTTGCCCGCCGCATCCACAATGCCGCCGCCGTGCCGCTGTTCGCGCCGAAGGTCTATAGTGAGCTGTTCACGGCGCTGACGGCGGAAATCGCCGAGAACGGCTATCATTTCCAGAACACGGCGGAGAATGTCGCCGGCCGGCTGATCGCCAGCGGCCGCAAGGCGTCGCGCCGTCAGGTTGCCTTCGTCGTCAAGGGTCTGGCGCTGAAGGGCCATGTCCTCTCGGAAAGCGATACGCCGGAAAAGCTCGCTTCGGTGTTCCGCGAGCAGGTGCTTTATCTCGCCCGCCATGCGGGGATCGAGATCGATCCGCGTGTCGAGCGGCAGGTCAATGCCTGGATCGCGGGCGGCAATCCGATCAGCGAGCCGGTCGAACCGCCGGCTGCGCCCGAGCCGATGGCCAGCGCCCCGCCGAGACCTGTCGACGAGCCGAGCCTAGTGGCCGTATCGAGCGTGGTGGTCGAGCCGACGCCTGTCATTCAGCCAGAGGCAGCAGCCGAGCCGATCGAAGCGACCGTAGAGGTCGCGCAGGACGTTGCGATCGTCGTCCTCGCAACGGATGAGCCCGCGGTCGTGGAGGCGCCCATCCCGGCGGTTGTCGCCGTCACTGTAGAGACACTCGACGCTGCCGCCGACGTGCTGGCGGGGCCGCTTGATGCTGACGAGCCGAGTGCGCCCGTGGTGGTGGCCGAGGCCGACAAAGTCGACAAAGTGGTGGACGCGGAAGCTGGCTCTGCGCCTGCCGCCGTCAGCACCGAGGATCTGGTGGCGCTCGCCGAACAGACGGACGGCGAGGATGAGCCCGGTGAGGAAGAGGCATCGGACGCGCTCGTCGTTGCAGCAGATCCGGTCCGCGCCGCGCCTGCAGTACGGCCGCCGGTCCCGCGCCTGCCGGGGCCGCGCAGTGGCGCCCGCCCTGCCGAGGCGCCGCTCGATCCGTTCGAGAGTTCGCTGCTTGCAGCGATAGCCGAGGCGGTTCAGGCGGTTGATCCGGCCCGAGCCGATGCCGTGCCGCCGGTCGTGGCGCCGGATATCCGGATCGAGCCCCGTCTGGAGACGGTCCGCCCTCGCGCGGCTGAGGCGGACGCGGTCAAGCCGGTGGCGAAGGATGAAGCCGACCAGCGGAGCGCGGCCGAGGCGGCCGTCGACGCCGATATCGGCGATGAGATCCAGCGCATCCTCTCGGCCTATAACCAGAACCGCAAGCCGGCAGGCTGATCGGGGGACGTGCCGCGGCCTCGGCGGCGGCACGAATCTGTTTCAAGAGCGATCAAGAGCCGCTGGGCTCGCCGAGCTTGTCCCGCGCGTGCCTCAGCCGTTCGCCATGTACTGCCCGCCATTGATGGTCAGGACGGCCCCGGTCATGAAGGCGCTGGCGTCGGAGGCGAGATAGGCGACGAGCGCCGCAATCTCCTCGGCCTTGCCGAGCCGGCCGACGGGGATCTGCGCGATGATGCCCTCAAGGACCTTCTCCGGCACGGCCGCGACCATATCGGTATCGATATAGCCGGGGCAGATGCAGTTGACGGTGATGCCCTTGCGCGCGTTCTCGAGCGCGAGGGCCTTGGTGAAGCCGATCACGCCGGCCTTGGCCGTCGAATAGTTCACCTGGCCGAGTTGGCCCTTCTGTCCATTGATCGAGGAGATGTTGACGATGCGGCCGAAGCCGCGCTCGCGCATGCCGTCGATCACGGGGCGGGTCATCGAGAACATCGAACCGAGATTGGTGGCGATGACCGCCGACCATGCGGCGTAGTCCATCTTGTGGAACCAGCCGTCGCGCGTGATCCCGGCATTGTTGACGAGGATGTCGACAGGCCCGAGATCCGCGGTGACTGCGGCGATGCCGGCGGCGCAGGCCTCGGGATCGGCGACATCCCACTGGTAGGCCGCAATACCAGTCTCAGCCTTGAAGGCATTCGCCTTTTCGACATTGCCGGCGAATGTCGCGGCCACCGTGTAGCCGGCCTCTTTGAGGCCGGTGGCTATGGCCGCGCCTATGCCGCGCGTGCCGCCCGTGACGAGCGCAACCCTGGTCATGCGTAATCCCCCGCGAGACGAGCCGGTTGTTCCGGCTGGATGATCTGTGTTCAGCGCTCGACGGTGAGCGCGATGCCCATACCGCCGCCGATGCAGAGCGTGGCGAGACCCTTCTTGGCGTCGCGCCGCGCCATCTCGTGCAAGAGCGTCACCAGAATGCGGGCGCCGGACGCGCCGATCGGGTGGCCGAGCGCGATCGCGCCGCCATTGACGTTAACCTTGGCCGTATCCCAGCCGAGCCCCTTGTTGACAGCGCAGGCCTGGGCCGCGAAGGCCTCGTTGGCCTCGACAAGGTCAAGATCGTCCGCCGACCAGCCGGCCTTTTCGAGCGCCTTGCGCGAGGCCGGGATCGGTCCGGTGCCCATCACGCTCGGATCGACGCCGGCGGTCGCCCAGGAGGCGATGCGGGCAAGCGGGGTGATGCTGCGACGCTCCGCCTCGGCGGTGGTCATCAGCACGAAGCCGGCGGCGCCATCGTTGAGGCCCGACGCATTGGCGGCGGTCACTGTGCCGTCCTTGGCGAAGGCCGGGCGCAGCTTGGCGACGGCCTCGATCGTGGTGCCGGCGCGGATATGCTCGTCATTCTCGATCGTGGTGTCGCCTTTCTTGCCGGCGATCACGAAGGGGATGATCTCGTCCTTGAAGCGGCCCGCCTTCTGGGCGGCCTCGGCCTTGTTCTGCGACGCGACGGCGAACTCGTCCTGCTGCTCGCGCGTGATCTGGAATTCGCGCGCTACGTTCTCGGCGGTGACGCCCATGTGATAGCCGTTGAAGGCGTCCCAGAGGCCGTCCTTGATCATGGTGTCGATGAGATTGAGATCGCCGAACTTGGTCCCGGCCCGCATATGGGCGGCGTGGGGCGACAGCGACATCGATTCCTGGCCGCCGGCGACGATGATCGACGCATCGCCGGTCGCGATCTGCTGCATGCCGAGCGCGACCGCCCTGAGGCCAGAGCCGCAGACCTGGTTGAGACCCCAGGCGGTGGTGCTGATCGGCAGGCCCGCTGCGATCGAGGCCTGACGCGCCGGGTTCTGGCCCTGTGCTGCGGTCAGGACCTGGCCGAGAATGACCTCGTCGACCTCGCCAGCCTCCACGCCGGCACGCTCGAGCACGCCCTTGATGACTGCGGCGCCGAGCAGATGGGCCGGCGTATTGGCGAAGCCGCCGTTGAAGGAGCCGACGGCGGTGCGGCCGGCGGCGGCGATGACAATATCGTTCTGGAGAGCCATGGACCGTTTCCTGGTTTCCGGCGGCCGACCCCAAGGACGGCGCGGTGGAGTATTGCGCGATCCAAGACCGGGGCGGCACGGCTGTCAACCGAGCGGTGAGCGAGCGTCTTGCTGCGTCGCATGGTGTGCGCAGCAAAGCTGCAGCAATGCGTCGCACAATTTGTTGGCGGCAACGCGAAAACTTCCCTATCGTCATGAGGCGGGGAGGAGTTTTCGTCGCATCAGCAGTGCGCTGATCGATGCCGGTGCTAGGCCGGCCGCGCGACGGTCATCATGGGAGTAGGCATGGCCAAGGATCAGGAACCGACGACGATCAAGAAATACGCGAATCGTCGCCTCTACAATACCGGCACCTCGACCTATGTGACGCTCGAGGACCTTGCCGTGATGGTCAAGACGGGTGAGGATTTCGTCGTTTTCGACGCGAAATCGGGCGATGACATCACCCGCTCGGTCCTGACGCAGATCATCTTCGAGCAAGAGAACAAGGGGCATAATCTGCTGCCGATCACGTTCCTGCGCCAGCTCATCCGCTTCTATGGCGATTCGATGCAGAACCTGGTGCCGACCTATCTCGACTTCTCGATCGACAGCCTGACGCGCGATTCCGACAAGCTGCGCGGCCAGATGGCCAATGCCTTCGGGCCGAGCGCCTTTACCGCGATCGAGGAGACGGTGCGGCGCAACACGGAAATGTTCGAACAGGCGATGCGCATGTTCCTGCCGTTCAGCGGCGGGCGCGGCGATCTGCCCGCGACGCCGGCCAGCCCGCGCGTCGAGCCGAAAACCGAGGCCCGCGCCGACGGTGATTTCGACACGCTGAAGCGCCAGCTCGACGAGATGCAGAAGAAAATCGACCTGCTCGCGGGCAAGGGCTGATCAGGCGCGGAAGCGCTGATTGACCGCTGCCGTCTGCCATGGCGACACGCCTCGTTTCGGGCTCCGCTGCGCCTGCCGTTGTGCAGGGCGGCCGGCCTTCCTACATCATGATGTGGCGGCCTCCCGGCCGCGTTTCGTGAGGGAAGATTGCGATGGCGCGGCCGCTGTTTGGCGAGATTTTCGGCAAGGATTTCGGGACTGACGGCGAAAAGGCCGGCAAGGACGAGAACGCCGGGAAGGACTTCGGCGCACGCGAGGCGCGGGTTCGTCGCGACTTCTGGAAGGTCCTGCGCCGCGGCGCCCGCAGTATCCCGTTCGCCGAGGATGCGGTCGCCGCCTATTTCTGCGCCTTCGACACCAGCACGCCGTTCCGCGTCCGCGCCATGCTGATGGGCGCGCTCGCCTATTTCGTCATGCCGATCGACGTGATTCCCGATTTCCTTGCCGGGATCGGGTTTGCCGATGACGCAACCGTGCTGATGACCGCGCTGACCATGCTCGGCTCGCATCTGAAGCCGGTGCACCGCGAGGCGGCGCGCCGGGCGCTGGCGGGCGATGACGCCGGCTGAACCGCCGCCGGAGCGGCCGTTCCGATCGATCCTCGCGCCAGTCACAGTATTGCCCCAATGCCCGGCCCAATTCGTGATCGGGCCGCGATAGCGCCGATGCTCCCCTTTGGTTCACGAAATGTTAAGCTGCACTTTGCAGTTTGATGCTTTGGGGAGCGCCTGGCATCCGGTCGGGCGCGGGTGGCTGATCACTGGTGGAAAGAAAATGAACACATTGAGGATCGCGACTGCCGTGCTCATCGCCGTCGGCGCCATTGGCGTTGCCGAGGCGCAGACCCCGAACCGCGTCGGGACCTTCAAGGACTGGAGCGCCTACGCCTATGCCGACAAGAAGGGCAAGGTGTGCTACGCGGCGTCCCAGCCGAAGAGCCAGAAGCCGGACGGGCTGAACCGCGACCCGGCCTATTTCATGATCACCGCCCGCCCGGCCGAGAACGTGAAGAACGAGGTATCCGTCATCATCGGCTATCCGTTCAAGGAAGGCTCGAAGGTCACGATCGATATCGACGGTCAGAAATTCGCAATGTTCACCAAGGAAGACGGTGCCTGGGTCGAGAATGCCGCCGAGGAGACCGCGCTGCTCGCGGCGATGAAGAAGGGCAAGGCGATGTCGATCTCCGGCACCTCGCGCCGCGGGACGGTGACGACCGACGCCTATTCGCTCTCCGGCATCTCGGCCTCGCTCGAGGCCGTCACGAAGAGCTGCCCCGTCGCCGGCGGCTGAGCGTCCGAGCCGCAGCGCCCGCCTTCCCCCGCCTCGAGCCGATTGCGATCGGCCGGGGCAGCTGGCGGCGCGGCTGCCGGGCTTGATTGACTTTGCCGCCGCTTCCACGTAATAGCCGCGGTTATTCGCGAAGAGGTTTCCTCCGAGCCGCCGACCGGACCGAGAGTCCGGAGGTCAACGTCCGCCAGCGCGTCGCGCCCGCGGGCGTCGATTGCTATTGTCCATATGGCGGATCGGCCCCGATCCCGTTGCGGGAAAGGGACTGCCCTTTGAGGAAGAAGGTCTGATGTTCGATACCCTGTCAGAGCGCCTCTCCGGCATTTTCGACAAGCTCACCCGCCGTGGTGCGCTGTCGGAGGCCGATGTCAACGAGGCCATGCGCGAGGTGCGCCGTGCGCTGATCGAGGCGGACGTCGCGCTCGATGTCGTGCGCTCCTTCACCGACAAGGTGCGTGCACGTGCCGTCGGCGCTGACGTCATCCGCTCGGTGACGCCGGGCCAGATGGTCGTCAAGATCGTCCACGACCAGTTGGTCGAGATGCTCGGCTCCGAAGCCGAGCCGATCGATCTCAACGCCCCCGCCCCGGTTGCGATCATGATGGTCGGCCTCCAGGGTTCAGGCAAAACCACCACTTCGGCCAAGATCGCCCGCCGCCTGACGCTGCAGCAGAAGCTGAAGGTGCTGATGGCGTCGCTGGACGTCCGCCGTCCGGCCGCGCAGGAACAGCTGCGCATTCTCGGCCAGCAGAATTCCATCGAGACGCTGCCGATCGTCGCGGGACAGTCGCCGAGCGACATCGCGACGCGCGCGCTGCAGGCGGCCCGGCTTGGCGGCTATGATGTCGTCATTCTCGATACCGCCGGCCGCACGCATATCGACGAGCCGCTGATGATGGAGATGGCCGAGATCAAGGCCATCGCGAAGCCGCACGAGATCCTGCTCGTCGCCGACAGCCTCACCGGCCAGGACGCGGTCAATCTTGCCCGTTCCTTCGACGAGCGCGTCGGCATCACCGGCATCGTGCTGACCCGCACCGACGGCGATGGCCGCGGCGGCGCGGCGCTGTCGATGCGGGCCGTCACCGGCAAGCCGATCAAGCTGCTCGGCACGGGCGAAAAGTCGGACGCGCTGGAGGATTTCCATCCCGGCCGCGTCGCCAACCGCATCCTCGGCATGGGCGACATCGTCTCGCTCGTCGAGAAGGCGGCGCAGAACATCGACATGGAACAGGCCGCCAAGGCGGCCGAGAAGATGCGCAAGGGCATCTTCGATCTCGACGACCTCGCCGATCAGTTCCGCCAGATGGAAAAGATCGGCGGCATGTCCGGCATGCTCGGGATGATGCCCGGCGTCGGCAAGATCAAGAAGCAGATGGAAGGCGCCAATCTCGACGACGGGATGATGAAGCGCCAGATCGCCATCATCTCCTCGATGACCAAGGCCGAGCGGCGCAACCCCGACATCCTCAAGGCGAGCCGCAAGAAGCGCATTGCCGCGGGCTCGGGCACTCGGGTCGAGGACGTCAATCGCCTGCTCAAGATGCATCGCCAGATGGCCGACATGATGAAGGCCATGGGCAAGCAGAAGGGCGGCGGCATGCTCGGCAAGATGATGGGCGCGCTCGGTGGCGGCGGGATGGGCGGCATGCCGAACATCAATCCGGCCGAGCTCGAGAAGCTCGCCAAGCAGATGGGTTCCGGCGCGCCGGTGCTGCCGAAGGGGCTGCCCGGCAGCCCGGGCATGCCCTCCGGCCTGCCCGGCCTCGGCAATCGCCTGCCCGGCCTCGGCGGCGGCGGATTCCCCGGCCTCCCCGGAAAGAAGAAATAGCGGGTTCGTCCCGCTTCAGACGACATCCAGTTTGAATCGAAAGGAAGAAGAAACCATGTCCCTCAAGATCCGCCTCGCCCGTGCCGGCGCCAAGAAGCGTCCCTTCTACCGCATCGTCATCGCCGACGCCCGTTCGCCGCGCGACGGGCGCTTCATTGAGCGTATCGGCTCGTTCGACCCGATGCTGGCCAAGGATAGCGACAAGCGCGTCGTGCTCGATCTCGAGCGCGCCAAGCATTGGCTGTCGGTCGGCGCCCAGGCGACCGATCGCGTCGAGCGTTTCCTCGCCGATGCCGGCCTGATCGAGCGCGTCGTGCGCAACAATCCGGAAAAGGCCGTTCCCGGCCAGAAGGCGCAGGAGCGCGCTGCCGAGAAGGCCAAGAAGGCCGAAGCTGCGGCTGCTGCCACTGCCGAGTAAAGTCGGGGTCGCTGCCGTCTGGCAGCGCGCCTCCACGGCGCCCGTCCCGCATGCGGACGGGCGGTACTTTCATCTGGCGGTCTCGATCGTCGCGGCGCCCTGATCGGCGCCGTCCTGCGCGTTTACCGCGTGCGGTCGAGGCCCGGTCCCCTGCTGCGAAAGGCGCGCCATGGCCGATCAAGACCGCGTGCTTCTCGGCCAATTTGGCGCTGCGCATGGCATTCGCGGCGAGATCAAGCTCGTCGCCTATACTGAAGATCCGCTCGGCGTCGCCGATTACGGCCCTGTGACGCTCGATGACGGCCGCACGGTCGAGTTCGTCGCCGTGCGCGTTCAGGGCGAGGGGCTGGTTGCCCGCGTCAAGGGCTTCGGCGACCGCACGGCGGCTGAAACGCTGCGCAACCGCCGCTTCTCGGTTGATCGGTCGGTGCTGCCGCCGATCGAGGACGAGGATGATTTCTATTATGCCGATCTCGTCGGGCTCCGGGCGGAGCTCGCCGATGGCGCGCTCTATGGCAGCGTGATCGCGGTGCAGAATTTCGGCGCCGGCGACCTGATCGAGATCCAGCCGGCGCCCGGCGCCCGCACGCTTTATCTTCCCTTTACCCGGGCCGTGGTGCCGCTGGTCGATATCGCCGGCGGCCGCCTCGTCGTCGTCCCGCCTTCCGAGGTCGAGGCGCGGCAGGAGACCGACGAGGACGGCGGCGAAGGCGGTCCGGATGAGCCTGGCACCGATGAGGAGCGGGCGTGAGCGCCCCTTTGCGCGACGCGCCGTTCGCGGCCAGCGTGCTGACGCTCTATCCGGAGATGTTTCCCGGGCCGCTGGGGCTGTCGCTGTCAGGCCGGGCGCTCAGTGAGGGCGTCTGGTCGCTGGAGGCGCTCGACATCCGCGCCCATGCCACCAGCAAGCATCGCAATGTGGACGACACGCCGGCCGGCGGTGGGCCGGGCATGGTGATGCGCGCTGACGTGGTGGCGCGGGCGCTCGACGCTGCTGCGCCCGAAGGCGATCCGCGCCCGCGCATCCTGATGAGCCCGCGCGGCCGCCCGCTCAACCAGCGCCGCGTCCGCGATCTCGTCGCGGGGCCGGGCGCTGTCATCCTCTGCGGCCGGTTTGAAGGCGTCGACGAACGTGTGATCGAGGCGCGCGGCCTCGAGGAGATCTCGATCGGCGACTATGTGCTGTCCGGCGGCGAACTCGGCGCGATGGTGCTGCTCGATGCCTGCATTCGGCTGCTCCCCGGTGTCATGGGCGCCGCCGATTCGGGCATGGATGAGAGCTTCGAGGGCGGCCTGCTCGAATATCCGCATTATACGCGGCCGCGCGAATGGGAGGGCCGGACCATCCCGCCGACGCTCCTCTCCGGCGATCACGCGGCCATCCAGCGCTGGCGCCGGGCCGAGGCCGAGCGGATCACGCGCGAGCGCCGCCCTGACCTCCTCGCGCGCTGAAGGCAAGCGAAATCGGCGAAAACTGGCGCGATCCGGCCATTTCGCCTTGACAGCCGGCTCTTCGTCCGTATAACACCCAGCGATCTCGGCGCGTCCCTGTGACTGCGCCGATTTTCATTGCATGACCCTGACTGAAGAAGCTCGCCCTTCGAGGCGCGGCTGAACAAATGGAAAGAACAATGTTCGCAGTCATCAAAACAGGCGGCAAGCAGTATCGCGTTGCCGCCAATGACGAGCTCGAAGTCGAGCTGCTGGCCGGTGAGGCCGGCGATACGGTTTCCTTCGACGAGGTTCTCCTTGTCGGCGGCGAAGCCGGCACCACCATTGGCGCGCCGACTGTTGCCGGCGCCAGCGTTTCGGCCGAGATCGTCGACCAGATCCGCACCCGCAAGATCCTTGTGTTCAAGAAGCGTCGGCGCCAGAATTCGAAGCGCAGCCGCGGCCATCGGCAGAGCCTCACCGTCGTCAAGATCACCGGGATCAAGACGGCCTGAGGCGCGAGCCAAACGGCAAGCTCACGGTTTCAATGGCTCCGCTGCGCTGAAGGCGCGTGCGAGCCGGCATCGCGAAAGCGGTGCGGTTTCAGGATTGGAGTTCGATCATGGCACACAAGAAGGCAGGCGGTTCCTCGCGCAACGGTCGTGATTCGGCCGGTCGCCGTCTCGGCGTGAAGAAGTTCGGCGGCGAGCAGGTCGTTTCGGGCAACATCATTATTCGCCAGCGCGGCACCCAGTGGCATCCGGGCACCGGCGTCGGCCTCGGCAAGGATCACACGATTTTCGCCGTGACGGATGGCAGCGTGGCGTTCCGCCGTAAAGCCAATGGCCGCGTCTACGTATCCGTCGCCCCGGCGGCGATGGAGGCTGCGGAATAAAACCGGTCATTCCCATGGAACGCCGGTGTCGCATCGACCCGGTGGACCGTGACGGTCAGTCAAGAGGGGAGATGGGACACCATCTCCCCTTTTTCATTGGCCCGACGGGAGGCATCGATGCCCGAGGCAGTGCGCGAAGACGAGACAGCCGAAGAAGACGAAACACGGGGTTATGCTACCAAGCGCCTGCGGCTGCGGACGCCGCAGGCCGAGGACGCCGCCGCCCTGGCGATTGCGGTCGGCAATCCCCGTGTCGCGATGAGCCTCTTCGACGTGCCCTATCCCTATGAGCGCGCCGATGCCGAAGGCTGGATCGAGCGGGCCCGCGTGCCGAGCAAGGCCCCGGGCACGACGCTGGTCGCGCTTGCGGCCGGAGCGGGCGAACTCGTTGGCGCCGGCTTCCACCGGCCGAGCGACAGCTGGCCGGGCGGGTTCGATCTCTCGTTCTGGGTCGCAGAGCCTTTCTGGGGCCGGGGGTTCGGCACTGAGATCGCTCATGCGGTCATCGACCATGCCTTCGAGGCCGGCGGCGCCGAGCGGCTCTGGTGCGCGATCCGCGTCACCAGCGCTCCGGCGCGGCGGGTTGTCGAGAAGTGCGGCTTCCAGTTCCGCGACACCGGGCTCGTTCGCTCCCTGGCGACGCGCGGCACGGTTCCTGTCGAGCGCTTCGTGCTGGAGCGGCGCGTCTGGACGAGCCTCAAGGCATGGGGCAGCGAGCGAGGACCGGGCGGGAATGTGCGCGGTTCTCGCGGTCCTTCCGGCCGCGGTGGCCGGACGGCCAAGGTTGGAGATGACGCCAGTGATGCCGCCTGATTTCCGGATGCGGACCAAGCGGCTGTTGCTGCGGCCACTCGTCAATAGCGACGCGGCGGCGCTGGTCGAAGGGCTCGGCGATTTCGAGGTGGCGCGTTGGCTCTCCCGCGTGCCTCTTCCCTATACCATGGATGAAGCGCGCCGATTCCTCGCCTGGGAGAAATCGGAGCGGGTCCATGGAGAGGACCGCGTCGTGGTCATCGATGCTGGCGGCCTTATCGGTATCGTTTCCCTGCGCGGCCGTGGGCCAGAGCCGGTGCTCGGCTATTGGCTCGCGCGCCGTCATTGGGGGCTCGGCTACATGACCGAAGCTGTCGGCGCCATCATCGCTGCAGCTTTTGCAGACCCTCAGCTGGAAACCATTCATTCCGGCGTATTCGAAGGTAATGTGCGCTCTCTGGCGATCCAGAAGCGCTTTGGCTTCGTCATTTCGGGCCATTCAGAGGTCCATAATCTTGCGCTTGGCCGCGATCTTGCGCATATCGACACCCAACTGACGCGCGCGCGTCATCAAGAGTTCACGTCATGAAATTCCTCGACGAGGCCAAGGTCTATATCCGCTCGGGCGACGGCGGGGCCGGATCGGTCTCGTTCCGGCGCGAGAAGTTCATCGAATTCGGCGGGCCCGACGGCGGCGACGGTGGTCGCGGCGGCGATGTCTGGGTCGAATGCGTCGATGGGCTGAACACGCTGATCGACTATCGCTACCAGCAGCATTTCAAGGCCAAGGTCGGCGTGCATGGCATGGGCCGCAACATGGCCGGCGGCAAGGGTGCCGATGTCGTGCTGAAAGTTCCGGTCGGAACGCAGATTTTCGACGAGGACAACGAGACGCTGATCGCCGACCTGACCCGCGTCGGCGAGAAGGTGCTGCTTGCCAAGGGCGGCAATGGCGGCTTCGGCAATGCGCATTTCAAGACCTCGACCAACCAGGCGCCGCGCCGCGCCAATCCCGGGCTCGAGGGGCTCGAGCGCTGGATCTGGCTGCGCCTGAAGCTCATCGCCGATGCCGGGTTGGTTGGCCTGCCCAATGCCGGCAAATCCACTTTCCTCGCGACGGTGACGGCGGCGCGGCCGAAGATCGCCGACTATCCGTTCACGACCCTGCATCCCGGTCTTGGCGTCGTCCGGAGCGACGGACGTGAATTCGTGCTCGCCGATATTCCGGGCCTGATCGAGGGCGCGCATGAGGGTATCGGCCTCGGTGATCGCTTCCTCGGTCATGTCGAGCGTTGCCGCGTGCTGCTGCATCTCGTCGACGGCACGCAGGAGGATCCTGCCGAGGCCTACCGCGTCGTGCGCGGCGAACTCGATGCCTATGGCGCCGGGCTGCCTGAGAAGCGCGAAATCGTCGCGCTATCCAAGGCCGACGCCATTCCCGCCGAGGAGCTGGATGCGCGCGCCAAGGCATTGCAGCGGGCCAGCGGCCAGAAGCCGCTGATCCTCTCCGCCGCGTCGCGGCAGGGGGTGGAAGCGGCGCTGCGCGCGCTTGGCCGGATCATCGACGAGGGCAGGGTTGCCGATCCGAACGACGTGCCTTCACCGCATCCCGACACGTGGCGACCGTGACGATCGGCACGCAGGACGGCCGGCACCCGTAAAGAGGCGCCGCTGCCGCTTTTCATCGACCGATCGACTGCCCTTCCGCGTTCCGAGACCGCCATCATGAGCCACCCGCACAGCGCCACGACCGCCTTCCTGCCCGGACTGTTCGAGCGGCCGGCGCTGCGGCCGGAGAGCTTCCGTCGCATCGTCGTCAAGATCGGCTCGGCGCTGCTGGTCGACCGGGAAAAGGGCGCGCTGCGCACGGATTGGCTCGCGGCCTTCGTCGATGATGTCGCCGCCCTCGCCAAGTCCGGTCACGAGGTGCTGGTGGTCTCGTCCGGCGCGATCGCGCTCGGGCGCGGCGTGCTCGGCCTGCCGCGCGGCGTGCTGAGGCTCGAGGAGAGCCAGGCTGCCGCGGCCGTCGGCCAGATCGCGCTTGCGCGTGCCTATTCGGAAATGCTCGGCGGCCACGCGATCACGGCGGGCCAGATCCTGCTCACCCTCGGCGATACCGAGGAACGCCGCCGCTATCTGAATGCGCGCTCGACGATCACGACGCTGCTGCGCATGGGGGCGGTGCCTGTGATCAACGAGAACGACACGGTCGCGACCAGCGAGATCCGCTATGGCGACAATGATCGCCTTGCCGCGCGCGTCGCCTCGATGATGGGGGCCGACCTCCTGGTGCTTCTCTCCGATATCGACGGCCTCTATACGGCGCCGCCGCACACCGATCCTTCTGCGCGACTCATTCCCGTCGTCGAGCGCATCACGCCCGAGATCGAGGCGATGGCCGGCGGGGCAGCGTCGGAATATTCGCGCGGTGGCATGCGCACCAAGGTCGAGGCCGGCAAGATCGCCACCGCTGCCGGCTGCACCATGCTCATCGCGCTCGGCAAGCCGCAGAACCCGCTGAAGCGGATCAGCGAGGGCGCGCCGGCAACGTGGTTCCTGGCCGAGCAGAGTCCTGTGACCGCGCGCAAGAAGTGGATCTCAGGCCATCTCGAAACGCGCGGCCTCGTCGTCATCGATGCCGGCGCCGTCAGGGCGATCCGCGCCGGCAAAAGCCTGTTGCCGGCGGGCGTTCACCGCGTCGAGGGTCGCTTCCAGCGTGGCGATGCAATCCTGATTCAGGGCGAGGCGGGCGAGGAAGTCGGCCGCGGCCTCGTCGCTTATGACGCCCATGACGCCGAGCGCATCGCCGGCCGGAATTCGAACGAGATCGAAGCCATCCTCGGTTATGCCGGTCGCGCCGCGATGATCCATCGCGACGACATGGCGATCCGGGGCGAATAGGAGCGGATGCCATGACGGATCAGGCAATCATGACCGGGACCGCGGCAGGCGACACGACCGGGGCGCCCAGCGTCGCCTCAGTCATGGATGCGATCGGCCGGAACGCCCGTCACGCGGCGCGGCAGCTGGCGCTGGCGCCGGCCTCGACCAAGGATGCAGCGCTTCGCGCGATGGCGGCAGCGCTTCGGGCGAGCCAGGAGGCAATCCTCGCCGCCAATGCGCTCGATGTCGCGGCGATCTCGCGCGAGGGCGCGCTTGCCTCGTTCATCGACCGCTTGACGCTGGATCCGAAGCGGATCGAGGCCATGGCCGCGGGGCTCGAGGCGATCGCCGCGCTGCCCGATCCGGTCGGCATCGTTCTGGAGCAATGGGAGCGGCCGAACGGGCTCCAGCTCGAGCGGGTCTCGACGCCGCTCGGCGTCATCGGCGTCATCTATGAAAGCCGGCCGAACGTCACCGCTGATGCGGGGGCGCTCTGCCTCAAGGCCGGCAATGCCGTGATTCTCCGTGGCGGGTCCGATTCATTCCGCTCCTCCGGCGCGATCCATGCGGCGCTTGTCAGCGGTCTGGTGGCGGCCGGGTTGCCGGCGGAGGCGATCCAGATGGTGCCGACCGCCGATCGCGCCGCTGTCGGCGCGATGCTCGGCGGGCTCGGCGGCGCCATCGACGTCATCGTGCCGCGTGGCGGCAAGAGCCTCGTTGCGCGCGTGCAGGACGAAGCACGCGTGCCGGTCTTCGCCCATCTCGAAGGCATCGTGCACATCTATGTCCACGCGAAGGCGGATCTCGCGATGGCGATCCCGCTGATCGTCAATGCCAAGATGCGCCGCACCGGCGTCTGCGGCGCGGCGGAGACGCTGCTGATCGATCGTGCCGTGGCCGACACCCATCTGGTGCCGATCGTCCGGGCGCTGATCGCGTCCGGCTGCAGCATTCGCGGCGACGCGCAGACGCAGGCGCTCGTTGCCGAGGCGAGCGCGGCGAGCGAAGAGGACTGGTCGACCGAATATCTCGATGCGGTCATCGCGGTGCGCGTCGTCGACGGCCTTGACGCGGCGGTCGACCATATCGAGCGCTACGGCTCGCACCACACTGACGCGATCCTGACCGCCGATGATGATGCCGCGCGGACTTTCCTTGCCGAAGTCGATTCCGCGATCGTGATCCACAATGCTTCGACCCAGTTTGCGGATGGCGGCGAATTCGGCTTCGGCGGTGAGATCGGCATCGCCACCGGCCGGATGCATGCGCGCGGCCCGGTCGGCACCGCGCAGTTGACGTCGTTCAACTACCGTATTCATGGCAACGGACAGATGCGGCCGTGACGCCGCCCGCCGCCGCCGATCCGGCGCCCGGACCGGCGCTTCGCTTGCCGCTGGCACTGCCGGGACAGCGGATCGGCCTGTTCGGCGGCTCGTTCGACCCACCGCACAAGGGTCACCTGACATTGAGCCTGATGGCCATAAGGCGGCTGAAGCTCGATGCTGTGTGGTGGCTGGTGACGCCGGGCAATCCACTCAAGGAGCATGCGCCCGGCGCGCTCGAGCGGCGACTGGCGGCGGCCGAGGCCATGGCCAGCGATCCGCGCATTGTCGTCACCGCCGTCGAGGCGGCGCTCAAGACGCGCTACACCGCCGACACGCTGTCGATCCTCGCGCGCCGTCTGCCCGGCGTGCACCTTGTCTGGCTGATGGGCGCCGACAATCTCTGCCAGTTTCATCGCTGGCGGCACTGGCGGCAGATCGCCGCGACGATGCCGATCGCCGTCTATGACCGGCCTGGCAGCACGTTCCGCGCCATGGCCTCGCCTGCGGCGAAGGCTCTGGCGGGCTTCCGTCTCGACGAGGCCGACGCGGCGCTGCTGCCTGGCCATCGGACGCCCGCCTGGGTGTTCCTGCATGGCCCCCGTGTCGCCCTTTCTTCGACCGCTCTTCGTGCGGGATCGATGAAGAACGCGGCGAAGTCTTGAAAGCGACACCAGCTCGTGCCTATCTTCCGATCATGCGGACATCGTGCCGCAGGGGAGCGAGCCACTTCAGGGTCCGGACCGGACCGACCGCCTATTTTGGCGAAAGGATCAACCACTGACGACGGCAATCCAAACCGAGGCTGCGAATGATCGTATGCCTCACAAGACGTCGGTACGCCGGCAGATCGCAGCGGACGACGTTCTCAAAGCCATCCTCGAAAGCCTCGATGACTCGAAGGCCGAGGATATCGTCTCGATCGACATCGCGGGCAAATCGGCATTGGCGGACTATATGGTCGTCGCCACTGGCCGGTCGCAGCGTCATGTCGGCGCGATCGCCGACCATCTCGACCGCGACATCACCGAGGCCGGTGGCCGTGTCGGCAGCGTCGAGGGCATGCCGCATTGCGACTGGGTGCTGATCGATGCGGGCGACGTCATCGTCCATGTCTTCAGGCCCGAAGTGCGCAGCTTCTACAACCTCGAAAAAATGTGGTCGCCCGACGCTCCCAAGGGTGCCGGTCTGCGTCCCGTCGCCGAGGCGCCGGAGGCTTAGCCTCCGACGGCGTTCGATGCTGATCACTCTTGCTGCCGTGGGCCGGCTGAAGGCCGGTCCCGAGCGGCTGCTGGTCGACCGCTACCTGGAGCGCGCCGGACAGACTGGCCGCGCGCTCGGGCTGACTGTTGCCGTGCGTGAACTGCCTGAAAGCCGCGCCGGTCGTGCCGACGAACGCATGGCGCAGGAGGCGGCGGCGCTGCTTTCGCTTCTGCCTGAGGGCGCCCGGCTGATCGCGCTCGACGAGCGCGGCGAAACGATGGGCAGCGAGATCTTTGCGGCCCGCATCGGCACCTGGCGCGATGCCGGCCTTCGCGATCTCGTCTTTGCCATCGGCGGCGCTGATGGCCATGGCGAGGCCCTGCGCCAGCGCGCCGACCAGAAGCTCGCTTTCGGCGCGATGACCTGGCCGCACCAGATCGTCCGGCTGCTGCTCGCCGAGCAGGTGTACCGGGCGACGACGATCCTCACCGGCCACCCCTATCACAGGGTGTGATCGTCCAGCTTCGGCCGCAATTGGTGCGCATCGTGCATGGATGCCCTTCCGGTGGCGATTTTCGCTTTTCCCGGACGAGCCTTTGCCGCCATCGGGCCGTTCCTTGATCCGACCTCTGTCGCTTCCGCTCAGCCTTGTCGTCGTCGCCTTCGCCGCGACGGGCGCAGGGGTGTGTCCGACGCGCGCCTTAGCGCAGACAGCCGCCGCCGAAGCGCCGGCCGTTGCTCCAGTGGATCCAGGCGAGGCGGAGCGCAACCAGCGCCGGGCCGAGCTTGACGCGATCACGCATGACATCGAGGTCACGAAAGAGCGGCAGGACGCGCTGCAATCCGAGATCGACAAGCTCGACAAGGATAGCGCATCTCTGAACCAGAGCATGGTCGAGACCGGCGAGCGCGCCAAGCAGCTGGAGCGCCAACTTGGCGAGGCTGAAGCGCGTATGGGCAGCCTGCTCGACGAGGAAAAGGGCGTCCGGGCCTCGCTCTCGGCCCGCCGCGGCGTTCTCGCCAATGTCCTAGCCGCCCTGCAGCGGATGGGCCGCAAGCCGCCGCCGGCGATCGTGGTGCGGCCCGAGGATGCGCTCGCCGCCGTGCGCAGCGCCATGCTGCTCGGCGCCGTCGTGCCGGAACTGCGCACCGAGGCCGACGCACTCACCTCTGATCTCAAGCATCTCCTTGCGCTCAAGGATGAGAAAGCCCGCGAGCGCGACCGCGTTCGGGCGGATGCGACCGCGCTTGCCGAGGAGCAGACGCGGATCCAGTTGCTTGTCGCCGAAAAGAAAAAGGCCCGCGCAGCGTCCGAGGACGCGCTGACGGCCGAACAGTCGCGCTCGGTGGAACTCGCCGCCAAGGCGAGCAGCCTGCAGGATCTCATCGATACGCTGGAGAAGCAGCTCGCCTCCTCGGCCGATGCCGCCGCCTCGGCGAAGGCTGCCGAGGAGAAGAACCAGGCGGCCATCGATTCGGGCGCCGCATCGCGCCAGCCGGACAATCTCGGCGCCGCCAACCGCATCGCGCCCGCGGTCGCCTTCGCCGATACGAAGGGCCTGCTGCCGCGGCCGGTCAATGGCGTCGAGGTCAAGAGCTTCGGCGACGATGACGGGCTCGGCGGTACGACCGCCGGCGTTTCCATCGCGACGCGCGCTGGCGCAGGCGTTTCCGCGCCGAGCGACGGCTGGGTCGTCTATGCCGGCCCGTTCCGCTCTTATGGGCAACTCTTGATCATCAATGCCGGTGGCGGGTATCATGTCCTCTTGGCAGGCATGGAGCGCATCAACGTCGAACTCGGGCAATTCGTCCTCGCGGGCGAGCCTGTCGGTGTGATGGGAACCCGCCAGCTTGCAAGCATGGGCACCGAAGGTATTGGCGCCCAGCAGCCCCTGCTCTATGTCGAATTCAGAAAAGACGGAAACTCGATCGACCCGGCCCCATGGTGGGCGCGATCCAGCGACGAAAAGGTTGGCGGATGATTCGGAATGCTTCGCTCCTCCTGGCCGGTACGATCATCGGCGCAACGGCGGCCATCACCATAGCTCAGGTGCCGGGACTGGTGCCGGGGGCGGCTTATGCCGCAGCCTCGGACACCTACCGGCAGCTCAATCTGTTCGGCGACGTGTTCGAGCGCATCCGCGCCGACTATGTCGAGAAGCCGGATGACAGCGCGTTGATCGAGGCGGCCGTCAATGGCATGCTCACCTCGCTCGATCCGCATTCGAGCTATATGAATCCAAAAGACTTCAAGGACATGCAGGTCCAGACCCGCGGTGAATTCGGCGGGCTCGGCATTGAAGTCACGATGGAGGACGGCGTCGTCAAGGTCGTCTCGCCGATCGACGATACCCCGGCGGCCAAGGCCGGCATCCTCGCTGGCGACCTGATCCTCGCCATCGACGGCGACCCGGTCCAGAACATGAACCTGAACCAGGCCGTCGAAAAAATGCGCGGTGCCGTCAACACGCCGATCACGCTGCAGATCGGCCGCAAGGGCACCGCCAAGCCGTTCGACGTCAAGGTCGTCCGCGACGTGATCCGCATCCAGTCGGTCAAGTCGCGCGCCGAGGGCGATATCGGCTATATCCGTATCTCCTCCTTCAACGAGCAGACCTTCGACGGTCTCAAGGCCGCAATCGACAAGCTCAACGCCTCGATCGGCAAGGACAAGCTCAAGGGCTACATCCTCGATCTGCGCAACAATCCGGGCGGCCTGCTCGATCAGGCGGTGGCCGTTGGCGATGCCTTCCTCAACCAGGGCGAGATCGTCGCGACCCGTGGACGGCATTCCGACCAGAATGCCCGCTACGACGCCCGCGACGGCGACCTGACCGACGGCAAGCCGGTGATCGTGCTGATCAATGGCGGCTCGGCTTCGGCTTCGGAGATCGTCGCCGGCGCCCTGCAGGACCAGAAGCGTGCAACCATTCTGGGCACGCGTTCCTTCGGCAAGGGTTCGGTGCAGACGATCATCCCGCTCGGTTCGAACGGCGCGATCCGCCTGACGACGGCGCGCTACTACACGCCGTCGGGCCGCTCGATCCAGGCCAAGGGCATCGATCCGGATATCCAGGTGGTGCAGGACCTGCCGCCGGAACTCAAGGACCAGGTCACCGATACCAAGGGCGAGGCTTCGCTGAAGGGCCACCTCGCCAATGAGGCGGGTGGTGACGAGGGCACGGGCTCGCAGGCTTATGTGCCGCCGGAGGCCAAGGACGACAAGCAGTTGCAGGAGGCGATTGGCCTCCTCGACGGCAAGCAGGCCAACAGTGCCTTCCCGCCGAACCCGAAGGCGGCCGTGCCGAACTGATGTAAGTCAAACAGAAGCGGCGCCCCTGTGGCGCCGCTTCTTTGTTTCCGCCCATTCGAGCGATCCGACGTGACCGACGACGACAGCGCGCCTCTCGGCCCAGATCGTGCAGCTCTGCCGCGGCGGCGGCTGCCGATGTGGCCGTTCCTCGCCGGGCCGTCCCTCATTCTCATTGCCGGGCTCGCCGCCTGGGCGGCGGTCCACCCGGACCCTGTCGGTGGCCGTCCGCATCTCGTGGTTGACGCGTCGGCACAGCCTCAATCGCTGTCTGCTGGCGCACCTCAGCGGCAGTGAGCCTGATCATCCTGCAAGGCCGGCCACATCAGCATCCGCGCTCCTCGCCGCCATTGCGCCGCGTTGAACCAGTGCCCGTCCGCCCCTAAGGTCACGCGGCGCCGATGCGCGGCCGGATGGAGAATTGCCGATGTCGAAGAGAAAGCCGGTCGACCCGGCGACGCTGCCCTATCGCCCCTGTGTGGGAACCGTCATCTTCAACGCTGCGGGGCTCGTCTTCATCGGCGAGCGCGCGCCCAATCCCGAACTGGTCGAGGGCGATCCGGTGTGGCAGCTGCCGCAGGGCGGCATCGATCATGGCGAGGAGCCGCTGCCGGCTGCGCTTCGTGAGCTCTATGAAGAGACCAGCATGACCTCGGTTTCGCTGCTCGCCGAGGCCGAGGGCTGGTTTGACTACGATCTGCCGCCGGATCTCCTGGGCATCGCGCTCAAGGGCAAATATCGCGGCCAGCGGCAGAAGTGGTTCGCCTTTCGCTTCGAGGGCGAGGAGAGCGAGATCGACGTTCTGACGCCAGGTGGCGGTAAGCATCCGTCGGAGTTCAGCGCCTGGCGCTGGGAACGGCTCGAGGCGCTGCCGGGTCTGATCGTGCCGTTCAAGCGCAGGGTCTACGAGCAGGTCGTCGCCGCGTTCAGTCATCTCGCGGCATGAGGAGGGCGGCGCTTCGGGCGCCGCCTGAATGACGCCCATAAAAAAAAGCGCCGGCGAGCCGGCGCTTTTGTTGTTTCTGAGACGAAGCCGCAGTCAGTGACCGAGCACTGCCTGAACATCCTTGAGCTGCGACAACCGCGTTGCGGCGGCCGTGCGGGACGCATCGTCGCGGGCGTCGTTGACGTCCTCTTCGGCGTCGCGGATTTCCTTTGCGATCGTGTCGGCGTTGAGGCTTTCGACCGGGATCGCCTGCTCGGCGAGGATCGTCAGGCCACCCGCATTCACATCGGCAAAGCCGCCCCTAATGAAGAAGCGCTGAGCAGCGCCGGATGCCGGCGTCACCGTGACGACGCCGGGCTTGATCGTCGCCATGAAGGGCGCGTGGTTCTTCAGAACCTCGAACTCGCCCTCCGATCCCGGCACCACGACCGAGACGACCGGCTCCGACAGGAGCAGCCGCTCAGGCGAGACGAGTTCGAACGGGAACGGATCAGCCATGGGAACCTACCTCTTGTCGTCGGGCGATCAGGCCGCGGCCGCGAGCTTCTTGGCCTTGGCGATCGCATCCTCGATGGTGCCGACCATGTAGAAGGCCGCCTCGGGGAGGTGATCGTAGTCGCCGTTGCAAAGGCCCTTGAAGCCCTTGATCGTGTCGGCAATCGGAACCTGGACGCCCGGCTGGCCGGTGAAGGCCTCGGCGACGTCGAAAGGCTGCGACAGGAAGCGCTCGATCTTGCGGGCGCGGGCCACGGTGAGCTTGTCCTCTTCCGAGAGCTCGTCCATGCCCAGGATCGCGATGATGTCCTGGAGCGCCTTGTAGCGCTGCAGGATCTGCTGCACGCGGCGGGCGACGGCGTAGTGCTCTTCACCAACGATGGCCGGGGTCAGCATGCGCGAGGTCGAATCCAGCGGATCCACGGCCGGGTAGATGCCCTTTTCCGAGATCGCGCGCGACAGGTTGGTCGTTGCATCCAGATGGGCGAACGAGGTGGCCGGCGCCGGGTCGGTCAGATCGTCGGCCGGCACGTAGATCGCCTGCACCGAGGTGATCGAACCCTTGGTGGTGGTGGTGATGCGTTCCTGCAGCGCGCCCATGTCGGTCGCCAGCGTCGGCTGGTAGCCCACCGCGGACGGGATGCGGCCGAGCAGCGCCGACACTTCCGAACCCGCCTGGGTGAAGCGGAAGATGTTGTCGACGAAGAACAGCACGTCCTGGCCCTGGTCGCGGAAATGCTCGGCGACGGTGAGGCCGGACAGCGCGACGCGCATACGGGCGCCCGGCGGCTCGTTCATCTGGCCGAACACCAGCGCGCACTTCGACTTGACGGCCGGATCGGGGTTGTGCGGATCGGCATTGACCTTCGAGTCGATGAACTCGTGATAGAGGTCGTTGCCCTCGCGGGTGCGCTCGCCGACGCCGGCGAACACAGAATAGCCGCCGTGAACCTTGGCGACGTTGTTGATCAGTTCCTGGATCAGCACGGTCTTGCCGACGCCGGCGCCGCCGAACAGGCCGATCTTGCCGCCCTTGGCGTAAGGCGCGAGCAGATCGACGACCTTGATGCCGGTGAGCAGGATTTCAGCTTCCGTCGACTGCTCCGAATAGGACGGGGCAGGAGCGTGGATCGGGCGCAGGCCCTCGGCGTCGATCGGACCGGCTTCGTCGATCGGCTCGCCGATGACGTTCATGATGCGGCCGAGTGTACCAATGCCGACCGGAACCTCGATCGGAAGGCCGGTGTCGCGAACCGGCTGACCTCGGACGAGGCCTTCCGAAATGTCCATGGCGATGCAGCGAACCGTCGATTCGCCGAGATGCTGGGCAACCTCGAGCACGAGGCGATTGCCGTTGTTGCTGGTCTCAAGCGCGTTCAGGATGGCCGGCAGATGGCCTTCGAACTGAACGTCGACGACGGCGCCGATGACCTGGGTGATGCGGCCCGATTCGGCCTTCTGATTGGTGGTATTCGCCATGGTGTTCAAGCCTTCCAAAAGTCCGGTCAGAGCGCCTCGGCGCCCGAAATGATCTCGATCAGTTCCTTGGTGATCATCGCCTGGCGCGTGCGGTTGTAGCGCAGCGTGTACTTCTTGATCATCTCGCCGGCATTGCGCGTCGCGTTGTCCATCGCCGACATCTTGGCGCCCATCTCGGAAGCCACGTTCTCAAGCAGCGCGCCGAGAACCTGGACCGAGATGTTGCGGGGCAGCAGGTCCTCGAGGATCGTCGCCTCGTCGGGCTCGTATTCGTAGATCGCCGAGGCCGTCGGCGCCGCGTTGTCGTTCACCGGAACCTGCGCCGGGATCAGCTGCTGCGCCGTCGGGATCTGCTGGATCACCGAACGGAAGCGCGAATAGAACAGCGTTGCCACGTCGAACTGGCCATCGGCATAGAGCGTCAGCACCTTGCGCGATATCGCCTCAGCATTGGCAAAGCCAATCTGCTTGACGGTGCGCAGCTCGATCAGCTCGATGATCTCGCTCTGAAACTGACGGCGAAGGGCGTCATAGCCCTTCTTGCCGACGCAGAGGATCTTGACCGTCTTGCCCTGGCGCTGCAGGCCGAGCGCATGCTCGCGGGCAAGCCGGGCGATCGACGAGTTGAAGGCGCCGCACAGGCCGCGTTCGGCCGTGCAGACGATCATGAGATGCGTCTGGCTGGCGCCCGTACCGGCGAGCAGGCGCGGCGCATCGGACTGGCCGGCCACGCCGGCGGCGACATTGGCCAGCACCGCACCCATCCGCTCCGCATAGGGGCGGGCGGCTTCGGCTGCGGCCTGCGCGCGACGAAGCTTCGCCGCGGCGACCATCTGCATCGCCTTGGTGATCTTCTGCGTCGCCTTGACCGAGGCGATACGGTTTCGGAGTTCCTTGAGGCTCGGCATGAGCGTCCCTGTCGAGCGGAATGAAGGCCGGACCGCGCGAAGCGGACCGGCCCTTCCCTAGGTTCAGGCGAAGTTCTTGGCGAAGGCGTCGAGAGCGGCCTTCAGCTTCGAACGGATCTCGTCATTCAGCTCGCGCTTGTCGCGGATCAGATCGAGGAGATCCTTGTGCTCGGTGCGCAGCACGGCCAGGAGGCCTTGCTCGAACGTGCTGACCTGCGCGACCTGGATCTTGTCGAGATAGCCGTTCACGCCGGCAAAGATCACCGCAACCTGCTCCTCGACCTTCAGCGGCGAGAACTGCGGCTGCTTCAGGAGTTCGGTGAGGCGGGCGCCGCGGCTCAAGAGCCGCTGCGTCGTTGCATCGAGATCGGAGCCGAACTGGGCGAAGGCCGCCATTTCGCGATACTGCGACAGCTCGCCCTTGATCGGGCCGGCGACCTGCTTCATCGCCTTGATCTGGGCGGCCGAGCCGACGCGCGACACCGAGAGACCGACATTCACCGCCGGACGGATGCCCTGATAGAACAGGTCCGTCTCGAGGAAGATCTGGCCGTCGGTGATCGAAATCACGTTGGTCGGGATATAGGCCGACACGTCGTTGGCCTGCGTCTCGATGATCGGCAGGGCGGTCAGCGAACCGTTGCCATTATCGTCGTTCAGCTTGGCCGCACGCTCGAGCAGGCGGGAATGCAGATAGAACACGTCGCCCGGATAGGCTTCGCGGCCCGGCGGACGGCGCAGCAGCAGCGACATCTGGCGGTAGGCGACGGCCTGCTTGGAGAGATCGTCATAGACGATCAGGGCATGCATGGCGTTGTCGCGGAAATACTCGCCCATGGCGCAGCCGGCGAAGGGTGCCAGATACTGCATCGGGGCCGGGTCGGAGGCGGTCGCGGCGATGACGATCGAATATTCGAGCGCACCGCGCTCCTCGAGCACCTTCACGAACTGGGCGACGGTGGAGCGCTTCTGGCCGATGGCGACATAGACGCAATAGAGCTTCTTCGATTCGTCGCCGGCGTCGTTGATCGACTTCTGGTTCAGGATCGTGTCGAGCGCCACGGCGGTCTTGCCGGTCTGGCGATCGCCGATGATCAGCTCGCGCTGGCCACGGCCGACCGGGATCATGGCGTCGATCGCCTTGATGCCGGTCTGCATCGGCTCATGAACGGACTTGCGCGGGATGATGCCCGGCGCCTTGACGTCGACGCGGCGGCGCTCGGAGGTCTCGATCGGGCCCTTGCCGTCGATCGGGTTGCCGAGCGCGTCAACGACGCGTCCGAGCAGCGCCTTGCCGACGGGAACGTCCACGATCGCGCCGGTGCGCTTGACGGTGTCGCCCTCGGAGATGTCACGGTCGGAACCGAAGATCACGACGCCGACATTGTCGGTCTCGAGGTTCAGCGCCATACCGCGCGTGCCACCCGGGAACTCGACCATTTCGCCGGCCTGGACATTGTCGAGGCCGTAGATGCGGGCAATGCCGTCACCGACCGACAGGACCTGTCCGACTTCGGAAACCTGAGCCTCGGAGCCGAAGTTCTTGATCTGCTCCTTGAGGATTGCGGAGATTTCTGCGGCGCGGATGTCCATCAGCCGACCTCTTTCATGGCGATCTTGAGTGAATTGAGCTTGGAACGCAGCGATGTATCAACCATCCGGCTGCCGACCTTGACGACGAGGCCGCCGATGAGTGCCGGATCGACACTGGCGACGAGCGTGACGTCTTTGCCGATCTTGGCCTTCAGCGCATCCTTCAGCGCGGCCGTCGCGGCCTCGCTGAGCGGCTCGGCGCTGGTCACCTCGGCCGTCACCTCACCGCGATGGGCGGCGGCGAGACGGCCGAAATCGGCGATCATGGCTGGCAGCACGAACAGACGGCGGTTGCCGGCTGCGACCTTGATGAAATTCGCGACCAGCCCGCCGATGCCCGCCTTTGCGAGCACGGCCGAGACGGCGCGCAGCTGATCTTCCGCGGCGAAGACCGGGCTCCGCACCAGGCGGGCCAAGTCGTCGCTCTCGGCGAGCAAGGCATTGAAGCGGGAAAGGTCGGCTTCGACGGCGTCAATGGCGCCGTTGTCGAGCGCGAGCTCGAAAAGGGCCGTGGCGTAGCGCCCGGATACCCCTGAGACGATGCTTTTCTCTTCCGCCACCTGATCCTCGCTATAAGCCGTCACGACCGGGCCTCGGCCCCGCTCCGGTCGCATCGATGCAACGCACTGAACGGATTGGATTTTGTCGAGACGACTAGAAGCCGTCGAGAATGGCCCGCCCGTAAGCCGGGGGTTCGTTAGCACAGCCTCCCGCCCATCGCAACTCGCGAGCGGCCGTTGATCGGCTCTCCGGAAGCAGGAATCGCCGCTGTCGTGCTGTCGGCCGAAGGTGCTACCGGACCCTGCCGGCCTAGAGGAAAAGGTGACACCTGATTGGGGTGATGGTAATACCGAGCGAGCGAAAACGAGGGCGGCGCTGTGGCGGGAACGATTGCAATCAAGGTCGATGATGCGCTCAAGGCGCGGCTGAAGGCGGCGGCGTCGGAGATCGGGCGGACGCCGCACTGGCTGGCGCGCCAGGGCATCATTGCGGCGATCGAGAAGGCCGAGCGCGGCGAACGCTTCGAGGGCGAGGCCGAGCCGGCCGGGCCGCTGGCTGTCGCGGAGGGGCCGTTTGTCGGCTTCGCCCGCGATCTCGTTCCGCAGAGCGCGCTTCGCGTCCGCATCACCCAGGCGACCCGCATGCCCGAGACGGAGTGCCTGCCGCTCCTGATCCCGCAGGCTGCCCTTGCCCCCGAGGCGCGGCTGCGAGCGGAGCGGACGGCGCGTGGCCTCGTCGAGCGGTTGCGCGCCAAGGAGCCGGCTGGGCGCGTCGACGGTCTCGTGCGGGAATATGCGCTCTCGACGCAGGAGGGCGTGGCGCTGATGTGCCTTGCCGAGGCGCTGCTGCGCATTCCCGACCGGCCGACCCGCGAGGCCCTGATCCGCGACAAGATCTCGGCCGGTGACTGGCGGGCCCATGTCGGGCAGAGCCCGTCGCTGTTCGTCAATGCCGCGACCTGGGGCCTGGTCGTGACCGGCAAGCTCAATGCCACCAACAGCGAGCGCGGTCTTTCAGCGGCGCTGACGCGGCTGATCGGCAAGGGCGGCGAGCCGCTGATCCGCAAGGGCGTCGAAATCGCGATGCGGCTGATGGGCGAGCAATTCGTCACCGGCCAGACCATCGGCGAGGCGCTCGCCAACAGCCGCCGCATGGAGGCCAAGGGCTTCCGCTATTCCTACGACATGCTCGGCGAGGCGGCGATGACGGCTGCCGATGCCGCGCGCTATCTCGCCGATTATGAGCAGGCGATCCATGCCATCGGCAAGGCGGCGGGCGGGCGCGGCATTTATGAGGGGCCGGGCATCTCGGTGAAGCTCTCGGCGCTGCATCCGCGCTATGCCCGCGCCCAGCGCGGCCGCGTCATGGCCGAATTGCTGCCGCTGCTCAAGGGCCTTGCCGTGCTGGCGAAGCGCTATGACATCGGCCTCAATATCGATGCCGAGGAGGCCGACCGGCTCGAACTGTCGCTGGATCTCCTCGAGGCGCTCGCTTTCGATCCGGACCTTGCCGGCTGGAACGGCATCGGCTTCGTCATCCAGGCCTATGGCAAGCGCTGCCCCTTTGTCATCGACTGGCTGATCGATCTCGCCCGGCGCAGCCGCCGTCGGCTGATGGTGCGTCTGGTCAAGGGCGCGTATTGGGACAGCGAGATCAAGCGGGCGCAGGAGGCGGGCCTCGAGGATTTTCCCGTCTTCACCCGCAAGGTTCACACGGACGTCTCCTATCTCGCTTGCGCGCGGCGCCTGCTCGCGGCGCCGGATGCGATCTTCCCACAATTCGCCACCCACAATGCCCAGACGGTGGCGGCCGTGATGGAGATGGGCGGCGCCAACTACTATCCCGGCCAATACGAATTTCAGTGCCTGCATGGCATGGGCGAGCCGCTTTATGACGAGGTTGTCGGCGAGGGTTCGCTCGGCCGCCCCTGCCGGATCTACGCGCCGGTTGGAACGCATGACACGCTGCTTGCCTATCTCGTGCGGCGGCTGCTCGAGAATGGCGCCAACACCTCCTTCGTCAACCGCATCGCCGATCCCGAAGTCGCGATCGAGACGCTGATCGCCGATCCGGTCGAGGAGGCTCTGGCGATCGAGCCGGTCGGTGCGCCGCACCCGAAGATCGCACTGCCGCGCGCGCTCTACGGCGCGGCCCGGCTGAACGCGGCCGGGCTCGATCTTGCGAGCGAACAGCGCCTTGCGGCGCTGGCCGTGGCGCTTATCGGCAGCGCCGCGGCGCCCTGGATGGCGGCGCCGTTGGTCGGGGACGCCGAATGGCCAGGAGAGGCGGTCGACATTCTCAATCCCGCAGACCGGCGTGACCGGGTCGGCGGCATGGTCGTCGCCAGCGCTGAGGCAATCGATGCCGCCTTCCGGGAAGCCGAGGCGATCGCGCCGATCTGGGGTGCGACGCCGGCTTTCGAGCGCGCCGGCGCGCTGGAGCGGGCGGCCGAGACGCTGGAGACGCGGCTTCCCGTGCTGGTCGGGCTCATCGTGCGCGAGGCCGGCCGGACGATCCCCAATGCGGTTGCCGAAGTGCGCGAGGCCGTCGACTTCCTGCGCTATTATGCCGGCGAAGCCCGGGCCCGCTTCGAGGCTGATACGCATCGGCTGCTCGGCCCTGTTGTCGCGATCAGTCCGTGGAACTTCCCGCTCGCCATCTTTATCGGCCAGGTCGCGGCGGCGCTCGCCGCCGGCAATCCGGTACTGGCGAAACCGGCCGAGGAAACGCCGCTGATCGCCGCCGAGGCTATTCGCATCTTGCGCGCTGCGGGCGTGCCGGCGGCCGCGGTGCAACTCCTGCCGGGCGCCGGCGATGTCGGCGCGGCGCTCGTCGCCGATCCCCGGACGCGCGGCGTTCTCTTCACCGGCTCGACAGCGGTCGCCCGCGCCATCAATCGCAGCCTCGCCAGCCGCCTGACGCCGGAGGGCCGCGTTGTCCCGCTTGTCGCCGAAACCGGTGGCCAGAACGCGATGGTCGTCGATTCCTCGGCTCTTGCCGAGCAGGTCGCGGGCGATGCGATCCTCTCCGCCTTCGACAGCGCCGGCCAGCGCTGCTCGGCCCTGCGTGTCCTCTGCATCCAGGAGGATGTGGCCGACCGGATGATCACAATGCTGAAGGGTGCGATGGCGGAACTGGCGCTCGGCGATCCTGCTCTGCTCGCGACCGATGTCGGCCCCGTCATCACCGATGAGGCGGCGGAACAGCTCGAAGGGCATATTGCGGCCATGGCCGCGAAGGGCTTCGCCGTGCACCGGCTTGCTGCCGGCGCCCCTGTATCGCCGGGCAGCTTTGTCGCCCCGGCGCTGATCGAGATCGGTGCACTCTCCGATATCCCTGGCGAGGTGTTCGGGCCGGTGCTGCATGTGCTGCGCTATCCGCGCGAAGGGCTCGAGGCGCTGGTCGGCGCGATCAATGCCACCGGCTATGGCCTCACCTTCGGCCTGCATACCCGCATCGACGAGACGATCGCGGCCGTCACCGCCAAGGCGCGGGCCGGCAACATCTATGTCAATCGCAACATCGTCGGCGCCGTCGTCGGCGTACAGCCCTTCGGCGGCAACGGGCTTTCCGGCACGGGTCCAAAAGCCGGCGGCCCGCTTTATCTCGGCCGCCTGGTGCAGCCGCATGCCGGCGCCGGCGGTCTTGAGGCCGTTGGCGTCGGTCCGGAGCCCGCTGCCGGAGACTTCGCCGATTGGCTCGCCCGCCGTGGCGAGGGGAATGGCGCGGCGGTCGTGCGCGGCTTCATCGCCCGTGCCGGCTCGGGTGGCGAGCGCGTGCTCGCGGGGCCCGTCGGCCAGCGCGACAGCTACTTCGTCAGGCCGCGTGGCCGTGTCCTGGTCGAGGCACAGACGGCGCTCGGGCTCATGTCGGCGATCGGTGCTGCGCTTGCGACCGGCAATCATGTCGTGCTGGCGCCGGGCGAGGCGGCCGCCGCCCTCGCCGCTGCGCTGCCGCCCGAGCTCGCCCGCCGCATCGCGGTCGGCGCGCTGGATGCGGAAGAGCCTGTTGATGCCGTCTTGTTCGAGGGCGATGCCGATCGGCTCGCCGCGCTCAATGCGCGCATCGCCGGGCGCGACGGGCCGATCGTCTCCGTCCACGCCATCTCCAGTGATGGCCTTGCCGGCGGGCGCGAGACGTTTGCATTGGCCGGGCTGGTCGAAGAGGTCGCAATCAGCGTCAACACCGCAGCGGCTGGCGGCAATGCCAGCCTGATGTCGATCGGCTGAGTTCAGTCCAGCGCTGCCCGGAGCGCCGCCGCCGCCGCGATCGGGCCGGCGACGGCGGAGGCGAGCGCGAGGCCGGCCAGCACCAGAAGCGGCGTTGCCGGATCGAGACCGGCTTCCGCCGCCGTCACGGCGCTGACGCCGAAGATGAGCACGGGGATCGTGAAGGGTAGCACGAGCACGGCGACGATCAGTCCGCCGCGCCGCATGGCCGTGATGAGGGCCGCGCCGATGGCGCCGATGAAGGTCAGCGCCGGCGTGCCGATGAGCAGCGTCAGCGTGACGAAGAGGATCGAGCGGGCGTCGGCGCCGAGCATCAGCCCGAACAGCGGCGCGCCGATCACCAGCGGCAGGCCGGTCGCGAGCCAGTGGCCGGCGGCCTTGGCCAGCACGACCAGCTCAAGTGGCAGGCCGGACAGGAGGAGCTGGTCGAGCGATCCATCGTCGCGGTCGTCCTGGAACAGCCGGTCGAGTCCAAGCAGCGTCGCGAGGAGCGCCGCGATCCACAGCATGGCCGGGCCGATCCGTGCCAGCAGCGGCATGTCCGGGCCGACGCCGAACGGCACAACGGCGACCACCGAAAGGAAGAAGACCAGCCCGGTGAAGGCACCGCCGCCGGCGCCGAGCGACAGGCGGGCGGTGCGGGCGGCGAGGGCGAGGAAGAAGCCCATCACGCCGCCTCATTGTGTGGCAGCGGCGCACCGAGCCGGAGCGTGGTCGCTGGGATCGGCAGCGGCCGGTGTGTCGCGACCAGCGCGAGGCCGCCGGCGTCGACATGACCGGCAAGCAGCTCGCCAAACGTTGCCTCGGCCTCGGCATCAAGGGCGGCGGTCGGCTCGTCGAGCAGCCAGAGCGGCCGGCGCACGACCAGGAGCCGCGCAAAGGCGACGCGGCGGCGCTGGCCGGCGGAGAGATAGGCGGCCGGCATATCGGCAAGATGGTCGAGCCCGACCTGCTCCAGCGCGTCGATCACAGCCAGTCCCGGCGCACCTGCGACTTTTGACCACAGAACCAGATTGTCCTCGACTGTCAGCGGCGATTTCAGCGCGTCGAGATGACCGAAGTAATGCGCCGCCTCGGCGATCGGTTCGCCGCCGCATCCATGCCATTCGACCCGACCCGCCGAACGCGGCACGAGGCCTGCGACAGCGCGGAGGAGCGTCGATTTGCCGGCGCCGTTCGCGCCGGTCAGCGCCATGGCCTCGCCTGCGGAAAGGGTGAATCCGATCCCGGCGAGGACGGCTCTGCCGCCGCGCTCGACGGCGAGGTTCCTGACGTCGAGACGGATCACGAAACCTCCCCTGGTCCGCGGCGCGCGCCCTGTTCGCGGTGCCGGCGCGGCAAATTCGAACTGTTCCAGCCGCAGCGACTTTCCGCGATGTGGCATCTCCTTACGAAATTCACTATAAGCCCTGCAACCCGGCGCGGGCCGCGCCGCGGCGAGGACCGACGGTCCGGATCGGCGCCAGACGCGCGCCGCAGCTGCCGCCGCAAGGCGGCTTTTGCGGTCGCGCTGCCGATCACGCCGGATCGAGGCGGGCATGGTTCGTGCATCGGCTTCGGTCAGGTTTTCTTCGCGATCGAACCGAGGACGAGATCCATCGTGAGCACCCCGCATCCCGACAGCTTCAAATCCCGCAAGACCCTTCAGGTCGGCGACCAGTCTTATGTCTATTTCAGCCTGCCGGATGCAGAGAAGAACGGGCTTCCCGGAATCTCCAGCCTGCCCTTCTCGCTGAAGGTCCTGCTCGAGAATCTGCTGCGCAACGAGGATGGCCGCACCGTTTCGGCCGACGATATCCGCGCGATTGCCGAATGGCTGACGACGCGCAAGAGCGACCGCGAGATCGCCTTCCGTCCGGCCCGCGTGCTGATGCAGGATTTTACCGGTGTTCCCGCGGTCGTCGATCTCGCCGCCATGCGCGACGCGATGAAGGCGCTCGGCGGCGATCCGGAGAAGATCAACCCGCTGGTGCCGGTCGATCTCGTCATCGACCATTCGGTGGTCGTCGACTTCTTCGGCAATTCGACTGCGCTGAAGCAGAATGTCGATCGCGAATATGAGCAGAATCAGGAGCGCTACCGCTTCCTGAAATGGGGTCAGTCGGCCTTCTCGAATTTCCGCGTCGTGCCGCCGGGCACCGGCATCTGCCACCAGGTCAATCTCGAATATCTCGCCCAGACCGTCTGGACGCGGACGGACGAGGCGACCGGCGCCGAGATCGCCTATCCCGATACGCTTGTTGGCACCGACAGCCATACGACGATGGTCAACGGCCTCGGCGTGCTCGGCTGGGGCGTCGGCGGCATCGAGGCCGAAGCGGCCATGCTTGGCCAGCCGATCTCCATGCTGGTGCCCGAAGTCGTCGGCTTCCGCCTCACCGGCGCGCTGCGCGAGGGCATCACGGCGACCGATCTCGTGCTCACCGTGACCCAGATGCTGCGCAAGAAGGGCGTCGTCGGCAAGTTCGTCGAGTTCTATGGCGAGGGCATCAGCCATCTGACGCTGGCCGATCGCGCGACCATCGCCAATATGGCGCCGGAATATGGCGCCACCTGCGGCTTCTTCCCTGTTGATGCCGAGACGATCGACTATCTTGATGAGACCGGCCGCCAGGCGGACCGCATCGCGCTGGTCGAGGCCTATTCGAAGGCGCAGGGGCTCTGGCATGACGGCGCGACCGCCGATCCTCTCTTCACCGACGTGCTCGAACTCGATATCGGCACGGTACTGCCCTCGCTCGCCGGTCCGAAGCGGCCGCAGGATCGCGTCCTGCTCACGGATGCGAAGTCCGGCTTCCTCGCCGCGCTCGAAGGCGAATTCAAGAAGCCGGGCGAGGCCGACAAGCGCGCTGCTGTCGCCGGCCATGATTTCGACATCGGCCATGGTGCGGTGACGATCGCCGCCATCACCTCCTGCACCAACACGTCCAATCCCTCGGTGCTGATCGGCGCGGGGCTGCTTGCCCGCAATGCGCTCGCCAAGGGCCTTTCGACCAAGCCGTGGGTGAAGACCTCGCTCGCGCCCGGAAGCCAGGTCGTCGCCGAATATCTCGGCAAGTCCGGCCTGCAGAAGGATCTCGACGCGCTCGGCTTCAACATTGTCGGCTTCGGCTGCACCACCTGCATCGGCAATTCCGGTCCGCTGCCGGCCGATATCTCGCACAGCATCAACGAGCATGATCTCGTTGCGGCCGCCGTTCTCTCGGGCAATCGCAATTTCGAGGGCCGGGTCAATCCGGACGTGAAGGCCAACTATCTCGCCTCGCCGCCGCTGGTCGTCGCCTATGCGCTGGCCGGTTCGATGCAGGTCGATCTGACGACCGAGCCGCTTGGCACGGGCAGCGACGGCCAGCCGGTCTATCTTCGCGATATCTGGCCGTCGTCGAAGGAGATCGCCGAGTTCATCGCCGCCAACGTCACGCAGGCGATGTTCAAGGCGAAATATGCCGACGTCTTCAAGGGCGACGAGAACTGGCAGAAGATCGAGGCGCCGAAGGGCGAGACCTATGCCTGGGAAAACGGCTCGACCTATGTGCAGAACCCGCCCTACTTTGTCGGCATGACGATGGAGCCCGAGGCAGTCTCGGATGTCATCAATGCGCGGGTGATGGGTCTCTTCCTCGATTCGATCACGACCGACCACATCTCGCCGGCCGGCTCGATCAAGGAAGCGAGCCCCGCGGGCGTTTATCTGCGCGACCATCAGGTCCGTCCGGTCGACTTCAACCAGTATGGGACGCGCCGCGGCAATCACGAGGTGATGATGCGGGGCACGTTTGCCAATATCCGCATCAAGAACCAGATGCTCGGCGGCAAGGAAGGCGGCTTCACGCGCCATTGGCCTGATGGCGTCGAGATGCCGATCTTCGACGCGGCGATGAAGTACAAGACCGAGGGCGTTCCGCTCGTCGTGTTCGCCGGCCGCGAATATGGCACCGGCTCCTCGCGTGACTGGGCGGCCAAGGGCACCAAGCTGCTCGGTATCCGTGCGGTCATCGCGCAGTCGTTCGAGCGCATTCACCGCTCCAACCTCGTCGGCATGGGCATCGTGCCGCTGGTGTTCGAGGAAGGCGTCTCGTGGCTGACGCTCGGCCTCAAGGGCGACGAGATGGTGACGATCCGCGGCATCGCCGGCGATCTCAAGCCGCGCCAGATGCTGGACGCCGAGATCACCTTCGCCGACGGCACCATCAAGGTCGTGCCGCTGCTCTGCCGCATCGATACGCTGGACGAGCTCGATTACTTCAAGAATGGCGGCATCCTGCAATATGTGCTGCGCAACCTGGTCGCCTGACCGGGACATCGCGATCGTGACCGGCGCCGCGGCGCCGGTCACTGTGAATTGACTGGTTCGCGAGCGGGCGCGGTCGTATTGGGAATGACCGCGCCGCTCCCCATCAGCCCGTTCCGAGGACCTCCAGCCGTCCCATGTCCCGCATCCCGACCATCGTCGCGATCCTGATCTGCTCCGGCTGCGTCGCCGGCAGCGCCGGCGCCGCCGACGAGAAGGTTCAGGCGGTGCTCGAGCTCTTCACCAGCCAGGGATGCGCTTCCTGTCCGCCGGCCGACGAGGCGCTGGAGCAGTTCGCCAAGCGCGCCGACGTTGTCGCGCTCTCCTTCTCGGTCGATTACTGGGATTACCAGGGCTGGAAGGACACGCTCGCCGATCACGCGTTCACAGACCGGCAGAAGGCCTATGCCGCCGCGCGGGGCGACCGCCAAGTCTACACGCCGCAGATGGTGGTCAATGGGAGCGTCCATGTCGTCGGCGGCGACGTGAAGGCGATCCGAAAGGCAATCGAGAGTGGGCCGGCGCCGTCGGTGCCGATTCATGTCGGTATGATGGGCGATGCGATCAGCGTCGATGTCGGTGCCGCCGATGCGATGGGTCCGCGCAAGGCGACGCTGTGGCTGGCGCTCTATGATCGCCAGGTCAAGGTGCCGGTCGCCCGTGGCGAGAACCGCAATCGCACGCTCGAATATTACAACGTCGTTCGCAAGCTGCGCCCGATCGCCGTCTGGCGCGGCGAGCCCATGAAGGTCGACCTGCCCATGGCTGAATATCGCGCCAGCGGCACCGATGGCTGCGCCGTGCTGCTGCAGCAGGAAACCGCCGAGGGCAATCCCGGCGCAATCATCGGCGCGGCGCAGGTCGAGAAGCAGGGCAGCGGCAACTGGTAGACCGGCGGCTGCGAACTACCGGCTGAACTGCCCGGAAAATCCGCCGATCGCGAGGGGATTGTCGGCGAGCGTATCGGCATCGGCGTGATCGAGCGAAGGCAGCCCTGAGAAGGCGGCGAGGATCGCAGCCTCCGCTTCGGCGGGTAGATCGTGCACGATCAGCACCAGCCGCGAGCGATGGTCGTCGCTGGGCCAGGCCGGCAGCCGTTCCGGCGGATGAAACACCGTCTGTGCCGCCTGCACCACAAGCGGGCGCTCCGGGTCGCCGGCGGTCTGCACCAGACCTTTCAGCCGCAGCAGATGGCCGCCGTGATTGCGGGCGAGGCGCTCCAGAAAACTCTCGAGGCTCATGCGGCCGATCGGCGTCTGCCGGACCGCGGTAAAGCTGCGGATGCGCGCGTCGTGGCGACTGACGTCGTGATGATGATGGTGGTGGTGATCATGACCATGATGGTCGTGACCATGGTCGTCCGGATCGGCTGCGAGCCATGTCTCCACCTCCGCCAGCTTGCCCTTGGTGCCAAAAGGCTGGCTGTCGAATAAAAGCGCGGCCGACGCGGCGCCGGCGACGGCATCGAGGATCGGCGCCGCCGGGTTCAGCGCGCGGATCGCTGCACCAATCGCCGGATCGGCCGCCGCAAGGTCGGTCTTGGTCAGCACGATCCGGTCGGCGACCGCGATCTGGCGCGCCGCTTCGGGATGAGCCGCGATCGTCTTCACGCCATTGACCGCGTCGACCACCGTGACGACGCCATCGAGCCGGTAGCGCAGCGAGAGATAGGGGTGCAGCAGCACGCTTTGCAGCACGGGCGCCGGATCGGCGAGACCGGTCGTCTCGACGATGACACGGTCGAGCCGCGCGATGCGCTTGTTGTCGAGCGCCCGCAACAGGCCTTCGAGCGTCGTCGCGAGCTGGCCGCGGATGGTGCAGCAGAGGCAGCCCGAGGACAGCTCGATGATGCCGTCTTCGGACTCGCCGACGAGAAGGTGATCGAGCCCGACATCGCCGAACTCGTTGATGATCACCGCCGTTCCCGCGAGGGCCGGGTCCTTCAGCAGGCGATTCAGCAGTGAGGTCTTGCCGGCGCCGAGAAAGCCGGTCAGCACCGTGAGCGGAACGGCGGGCTTCAATGCAGGCCGCCCGGCTCAGGCAGCGGCGCGATATCGGTCGAATCGAAGGGAATCCCGATCTCGACCTTGGCGGGCTCCTTGACCGACTTCTTCTTTTTCGACGTGCTGGCAGGCGTTGCCGCCGGCGTCGCGCTGTCGGCATTCGACGTGTCAGCCGAAAGGCTGGTGTCGCCGGACGCCGTTTCTGACGTTGAGGCCGGCGCCGGGGCGGGCTTCTTGGTCTTCTTGGCTGCCTGCTTGGTCTGGCCCTTCTGGGCCTTCTTGGCGACCGGCGCTGCGGCGTCCGGTTCGGTCGAGGCGGCGGCGTTGACGGTTCCGTCCGGCTTGACGACGCCGAGCGTGGTCACCACGACCGGGTCCATCAGCTTGAACTTCGGCACGAGCGCGCTGACTTGCATCACCTCGTCGTCGGCTGCGTCGTTCTCCCCACGATTCTTGCGCTTGCAGATGGCGTCCCGCATGTCGAGCGCGCCGGCGATGGGTGAGGAGCCGCGGAAGCTTGCCAGCGCGACGCCCGGATGCGAGCGGCCCTCGAAACCGTCATTGAGGAGGCGCGCAGCGAGTTCGGCGCGATGGGTGGGGTTGTCCATGCCGAGCACGACGGCGAGGAGCGTCTTGTTGCCGCGCTGGGCGACCGCCACGACGTTGAAGCCCGACGAGCAGATGAAGCCGGTCTTCATGCCGACGGCGCCGGGATAGCGCTCGAGCAGATTGTTGGCGGATTTCAGCACCCGCTTGCCCGATTGGATGGCGGTGATCGAGAAGATCGGCCGCCAGCCCGGATATTCGGTCCAGATCGCGCGGGCCAGCACCGCGAGGTCGCGCGCGGTCGTAAATTGGCCGGGGCCGGGGAGGCCGTTCGGATTGACGAAATGGGTCGAGGCCATTCCGAGCCGGGCCGCCTCGGCGTTCATGCGATCGACAAAGGCGGCCTCGTTGCCCCCCACCGTCTCCGCCACCGCCACCGCGATGTCGTTGGACGAATGGACGAGCATCATCTTCATGGCGTTGTCGAGATCGATGGCCGTGCCGACCTTGAAGCCCATCTTGCTCGGCGGCTCGGCCAGCGCGTTCTTCGAAACGACGACCCGGGTCGACAGCGACACCTCGCCGGCCTTCAACGCCTTGAACACCACATAGGCGTTCATCAGCTTGGTGACCGAGGCGGGATACCAGTCCTGATGCGCGTTGCGATCCGAAAGGACGCGGCCGCTTTCCATGTCGACGACGATATAGGGGGTCTCAACCGCCTCAGCCGCCAACGCTCCGGTGAACGTGACGATGAGCATGGCGATGAGGCGGGCAATCGAACGCATCACAGGCATATCCCGGTCATTTTCGGCATGGATGGCAGGCGCGCCGCTGCGGGCACGCCGCCCTTCATAGACCAAAGGCCCCCGCTTTGGCAAAAAGCCGGCGTCGTCTGTGGACCTCGCCCGCTTGCATGGGCCGGCACGGCGTGAAATCCTCCCTGTTCGTTTTGCTCTCTTCAGAGCCTCGCCAACCGCCGGAGGCGGACTGCCCGACGTGACCCGATGCAAAGCCCAGTGACGACCGCCGAGCGCGTCCTCGAGCCTGCCGAAGCGGCAGCCATGCAGCGCTCGCGGGGCCGGGCGCGGGTCGGCTTCCGCCGTGATGGCGCGGCAACGCGACTGACCGAGTTCATCCAGGAGGGCTGCTGCAAAGTGCGCCTGCCGCGCGGCGAACCGGGATTGCCGCCTGATGCCGTGCTGCTCAATACCGCAGGCGGCATCACCGGCGGCGACCATCTCGTCTATGAGGCTGTCCTCGGCGACGGCGTCACGGCAACGGTGACGACGCAGGCGGCGGAGCGGATCTATCGCCGTTCGGGCGGCGCCGTTCCGGCCCGGGTCGAAAACCGCATCACGGTCGGGGCGGGCGGTCATATCGACTGGCTGCCGCAGGAGACGATCCTGTTCGACCGCTCGGCGATCGCGCGCAGCCTTGAGGTCGATCTCGCCGAGGATGCGAGCGGACTGCTGCTCGAGGCCTATGTGTTCGGTCGCACCGCCATGGGCGAGACCATCACGACGCTTGATCTTTCCGACCGCTGGCGCATACGCCGCGGCGGTCGGCTCGTCTATGCCGATGGCATCGCCATTGCCGGCGATGCGACGAACCTCTTCGCCCGCGGTGCGACGGCCAAGGGGGCTGTGGCGACTGCGAGCCTCGTCGCGGTCGGAGGCGATGCCACTGGCCGGCTTGGTCAGGTTCGCGAGCGGCTCGAAGTTTGCAAGGGCGAAGCGGGGGCGAGCGTCGTCGGCGACGTCCTTACGGTGCGATTTCTGGCGCCGTCCGGTCAGGCCTTGCGGCAGGATGTGGAAAGCGTGATCTTGGCTCTGCGCGGGCGGCCGATGCCGCGCGTTTGGGCTTGCTGACGAAGCGGGCTGGCCAGTTGATGAAGAACGAGACGGGACGAGGCTTGAAGCGATGAATCTGACACCGCGCGAAAAGGACAAGCTGCTCGTCGCCATGGCGGCCATCGTCGCCCGCAAGCGGCTGGAGCGGGGCGTGAAGCTCAACCATCCCGAGGCGATCGCGCTGATCACCGACTATGTCGTCGAAGGCGCGCGCGACGGACGCACCGTCGCCGACCTCATGGAAGCCGGCGCGCATGTGGTGACGCGGACGCAGGTCATGGAGGGCATCGCCGAGATGATCCATGACGTGCAGGTCGAGGCGACCTTCCCCGACGGCACCAAGCTCGTGACCGTTCACCAGCCGATCCGGTAGCGCGATGCTGGAGCTCCGCCCCAATTGCGAATGCTGTGACCGCGATCTGCCGCCTGAAGCGGCGGCGCTGATCTGCAGCTTCGAGTGCACCTTCTGCCCGGACTGCGCATCGTCAGTCTTCGGCGGGATCTGCCCCAATTGCGACGGCGTCCTCACCGCGCGGCCGATCCGCCCTGCTTCAAAGCTCGGCGCCAATCCGCCATCGACCCGGCGCGTCATCCGCGACGACCAACCATGTCTTGACCGCCGCGGCGCGCTCGCCGCCGGCGCCTGAACGGCGAGGACACCATGATTCCAGGCGAAATCATTACGGGCCACGGCGACATCGAACTGAATGTCGGCCAGCCGCGGGTCACCGTCGAGGTCGCCAATACCGGCGACCGCCCGATCCAGGTTGGCAGCCACTATCATTTCTACGAGACCAACGCGGCTCTCGCCTTCGATCGTGACAAGACGCGGGGCATGCGGCTCGATATCGCTGCCGGCACGGCGGTGCGCTTCGAGCCTGGACAGGGCCGGACGGTGACGCTGGTGCCCTATGGCGGCACGCGGACCGTGTTCGGCTTCCAGCAGAAGATCATGGGCGCGCTCGACTAGGTGCGTCGTCGAGCGCCGGCTCGTCGACCGCTTGGAACGCGACGGATGATTGCGCCGCCTCCAGAGGCGGCTGGATAGGAAATCGGGCCGCCTTGCGGTCCTTCGGAGGTGAGCGATGTCGAGCAGGATTACCCGTCACGCCTATGCCCACATGTTCGGCCCGACGGTCGGCGACAAGGTGCGGCTGGCCGATACCGAGCTCTTCATCGAGATCGAGCGCGACCTCACCACCTATGGCGAGGAAGTGAAGTTCGGCGGCGGCAAGGTCATCCGCGACGGCATGGGCCAGAGCCAGGTGACGCGGGCCGGCGGCGCTGTCGACACCGTGTTCACCAACGCCGTGATCCTCGACCATTGGGGGATCATCAAGGCCGACGTGGCGCTGAAGGACGGCCGCATCGTCGCGATCGGCAAGTCGGGCAATCCGGACGTGCAGGGCGGCGTCGACATCATCATCGGGCCGGGCACCGAGGTGATCGCGGCCGAGGGCAAGATACTGACGGCCGGCGGCATCGACAGCCATATCCATTTCATCTGCCCGCAGCAGATCGAGGAGGCGCTGATGTCCGGCGTCACCACGATGGTCGGCGGCGGCACCGGCCCGGCGCATGGCACGCTCGCCACCACCTGCACGCCCGGCCCCTGGCACATCGCGCGCATGATCCAGGCGATGGACGCGTTCCCGATGAACATCGCCATCGCCGGCAAGGGCAACGCGTCGCGGCCCGAGGCGCTGGTCGAGATGATCGAGGCCGGTGCCTCCTCGCTCAAGCTGCACGAGGACTGGGGCACGACGCCGGCCGCGATCGACTGCTGCCTGTCGGTCGCCGACGATCACGACATCCAGGTCATGATCCATACCGATACGCTGAATGAGTCCGGCTTCGTCGAGGACACGATCGCCGCCTTCAAGGGCCGCACGATCCACGCCTTCCATACCGAGGGCGCCGGCGGCGGCCACGCCCCCGACATCATCCGCGTCGTCGGCCTGCCCAATGTCATCCCGTCCTCGACCAATCCGACGCGGCCCTATACGCGCAATACGCTCGAAGAGCATCTCGACATGCTCATGGTCTGCCACCACCTCGATCCGGAGATTCCTGAGGACGTGGCCTTCGCCGAGAGCCGCATCCGCAAGGAGACGATCGCCGCAGAGGACATCCTGCACGATCTCGGCGCTTTCTCGATCATGTCGTCGGACAGCCAGGCGATGGGCCGGGTCGGCGAGGTGCCGATGCGCACCTGGCAGACCGCGCACAAGATGAAGGTGCAGCGCGGCCGTCTCGCGCAGGAAACGGGCGACAACGACAATGCCCGCGTCAAGCGTTACATCGCCAAATACACGATCAACCCGGCCATCGCGCAGGGCCTTGCCCGCCATGTCGGCTCGATCGAGGTCGGCAAGCGCGCCGATCTGGTCCTCTGGTCGCCGGCCTTCTTCGGCGTGAAGCCGGATATGGTCCTCGTCGGCGGCATGATCGCGGCCGCGCCGATGGGCGATCCCAACGCCTCGATCCCGACGCCGCAGCCGGTGCACTATCGGATGATGTTCGGCGCCTATGGCAAGGCGCTGACCAATTCCTCCGTGACCTTCGTCTCAAAGGCGGCCGCCGAAAACGGCCTCGCCGGCAAGCTTGGCGTCGCCAAGGAGCTCGTCGCGGTGGAGAACACGCGTGGCGGCATCGGCAAGGCGCAGATGATCCACAACAACGCCATGCCGAATATCGAGGTTGACCCGGAGACCTATGAGGTACGCGCCGATGGCGAACTCCTCACCTGCGAGCCCGCCGACGTGCTGCCGATGGCCCAGCGATACTTCCTGTTCTAGACTGGAGCCATGAGTTCCAGAACGGAGCTATGAGCAGCAAGGCCGCGCCGCGCGACGGCGCCGCCCATCGATCCGGCGTTTCCGCCGGATCGCTACCAGGACCTTCCCGCATGATCCGCGCTATTTCCGTCTATCCCGCCGGCCTCTGGTCGAAAGAAGCTTCTGATACCGTGCTGCTCGATTTCGATGCGCGGCATCGCCGGCGCGTCGCGATGTCGGCTATCGGCGGCACAACGTTCCTGCTCGACCTGCCGGGTGCGGTCGCGCTGCGCCATGGCGACGGGCTGATGCTGGAGGATGGTCGCATCATCGCCGTCGCGGCGGCGCCGGAGTCGCTCGCCGAGGTGACGGCACGTGATCCTTCCCATCTCGTCCGCATCGCCTGGCATCTCGGCAATCGCCATCTGCCGACGGAACTGCTCGGCGACCGGCTGCGCATCCGCCGCGATCATGTCATCGAGGCGATGCTGGAGGGTCTCGGGGCCGTGGTCGCGCCGGTCGAGGCCGCATTCAATCCGGAAGGTGGCGCCTATGGCCATGGCCGCGTGCATGGCCACGACCACGGGCCGGGCGCCGGCCATGATGAAGATCACCACGATCATGATCATCGTCCGCCGCCGCCGCGCGCCCATGATCATGGCCATCACCACGATCACGAAGGGCACGGCCATGACCATCATGACCACGACCATCATGGTCACGATCATCACGGCCATGCGCATGGCGAGAGCCACGATCACGACCATGATAACCACGATCACGATCACGATAACCATGATCATGGCGGCCGAGGCCGGCCTTGACCGTCCATGATCCGCTCGCCGGAGACCTCCTCGATCCGCACGGATTGCACCGGCTGATGTCCTGGCTGTCGCCGTCCTTTCCGGTCGGCGCCTTCAGCTACAGCCACGGGCTTGAATGGGCGATCGAGGACGGCACGGTCACCAGCGCTGCCGGGCTTGAGGCCTGGGTCGGCGACATCCTCTCGCATGGCGCCGGCCGCTCCGATGCGATCCTCTTCGCCCATGCGACGGCTTCGATCGACGATGCGGCTGCGCTCCGCGACATCGCCGATCTCGCGGCGGCGTTGCATCCGGGCGCCGAGCGTCGGCTCGAGGCGCTGGCGCAGGGACGGGCCTTCATGATCGCTGTGCGGGCCGCCTGGTCCAATCCTGCGCTCGAACGGGCCGCGCTTGCCCTTGATGGCGCAGAGGGGCCTGCCTATGCGGTCGCGGTGGCGGTTGCAGCCGCTGCGCATGGCGTGCCGCGCCGGCCTGCGCTCAATGCCTATCTCCACGCCTTCGCTGCCAATATCATCTCGGCCGGACTGCGCGCCGTGCCGCTCGGCCAGACCGACGGGCAGAAGATCATCGCCCGGCTTTCGCCCGTTGTCGCGCGCGTGGTCCAGCAGACAGAAGGGCTGCCGCTCGATGCGCTCGGCGGCGCGGCGTTCCGGGCCGATGTCGCCAGCATGAAACACGAAACCCAGTATACGAGGCTGTTCCGCTCATGACCCGCTCCACCAACGGCCCGCTCCGCGTCGGCGTCGGCGGCCCTGTCGGCTCCGGCAAGACCGCCCTCATGGATGCGCTGTGCAAGAAGCTGCGTGACCGCTACGACATCGCCGCGATCACCAACGACATTTACACCAAGGAAGATGCCGAGTTCCTGACCCGGTCGGGCGCGCTCAGTGCTGATCGCATCCTGGGCGTCGAGACGGGCGGATGCCCGCATACGGCAATCCGCGAGGATGCCTCGATCAATCTCGCGGCCGTTGCCGATCTCAACCGCCGCTTCCCGGCGCTTGACGTGATCCTGATCGAATCCGGCGGCGACAATCTCGCGGCGACCTTCTCGCCCGAGCTCGCCGACATCACGATCTATGTCATCGACGTCTCCGCCGGGGACAAGATTCCGAGGAAGGGCGGTCCCGGCATCACGCGTTCCGACCTTCTCGTCATCAACAAGATCGACCTCGCGCCCATGGTCGGCGCCTCGCTCGAGGTGATGGATCGCGATTCGAAGAGGATGCGCGGCGTGCGGCCGTTCGTGTTCACCAATGTGCGCTCGGGCCACAATGTCGATGACGTCGTCGCCTTCATCGAGCAGGCGGGCGGGCTGCGGGCTGCGGCGTGAGCGATGCGTGCGATGGCGGCGTGATTTTCTGCTGCGGTGCAGCTAGACTTCAACTTTGATGCCGCCCGCGGAGTGCCCTGATGCCGATCATCAACCGTCTGGCCGAGTTCCAGAACGACATCGTCGCCTGGCGGCATGATTTTCATCGCCACCCGGAGATCCTCTACGAGGTTCACCGCACGGCTGCGACGGTCGCGGCGCGGTTGCGCGAATTCGGGGTCGACGAGGTCGTGACGGGCCTTGGGCGGACCGGGGTCGTCGGCGTCATCCGCGGACGCAATGCCGGGACGGGCCGGACGATCGGGCTGCGGGCCGACATGGATGCGCTGCCGATCGTTGAGACCACCGGCAAGGACTATGCCTCGGCGGAACCGGGAAAGATGCATGCCTGCGGCCATGATGGCCATACCGCCATGCTGTTGGGCGCCGCGCGCTATCTCGCCGAGACACGCAATTTCGACGGCACGGCTGTCGTGATCTTCCAGCCGGCCGAGGAGGGCGGCGGCGGCGGCCGCGCCATGGTCGAGGACGGGCTGATGGACCGCTTCGCGATCGACGAGGTCTATGGCCTGCACAACATGCCCGGGCTTCCGATCGGCCATTTCGCGATCCGGCCGGGTCCGATCATGGCGGCGACCGACGAGTTCAACATCGAGATCACCGGCCTCGGCGGCCACGCGGCCAAGCCGCATGTGACCATCGATCCGATCGTCGCCGGCGCGCAGCTGATCAACGCGCTGCAGACGATCGTCTCGCGCTCGGTCGATCCGATCGAGGCGGCCGTCGTCTCCGTGACGCGCTTCAACGCCGGGCAGGCGCATAACATCATCCCCGGAAGCGCGCGGCTCGGCGGCACGGTGCGCACCCTGCTGCCGGAACTTCGCGATCTTGCCGAGGTGCGGATCAAGGCGATCGCCGATGGCATCGCACTTGCGACCGGCGCGCGAATTGTCGTCGACTATGATCGGAATTATCCCGTAACCGTGAACCATGTCGCGCAGACCGCCTTTGCCGTCGGCGTTGCCGGGGCCGTTGCCGGCGCTAGCCATGTCGATGCCAATGTCGCGCCGATGATGGGCGGGGAGGACTTCTCCTACATGCTGGAAGCCCGCCCCGGCGCGTTCATCTTCATGGGCAATGGCGACAGCGCCGGGCTGCACAATTCCGACTATGACTTCAACGACGAAGCTATTCCCGTCGGCGCTTCCTATCTCGCCAAGCTGGTCGAGACGGCGCTCGCGCCGACCTGAGGCTTGCGCGTTACCCCGTGACGCGCAAGCCTATCTCTCGCCTCAGGTAGGGGCGTCGTGCGCCGCCGCGCGGTCGTCGGCGCGTGTGCGCCAGAGCGAGACGATGATGCCGCCGGCGAGGAGGCCGAGCGTCAGGCTGAGCGAGACGAGGGAATCGACCGGCCCGACCAGATGCGACCAGAAGATCTTGGCGCCGACGACGATCAGCACCAGAGCGAGCGCATATTTCAGATAGTGGAAGCGGTGCACCGCGGCGGCGAGCGCGAAATAGAGCGCGCGAAGGCCGAGAATGGCGAAGATGTTGCTCGTATAGACGATGAACGGATCGGTGGTGATTGCGAACACCGCCGGCACGCTGTCGACCGCGAAGACCACGTCGATGATCTCGATCGTGATCAGCGCCAGGAAGAGCGGCGTCGCCATCCGTGTCATCGCACCATTGGGGCCATGCGGCACGCGGACGAAGAAGCGGTTGCCGTGCAGCTCTTTCGTCACCGGGATGATCCGGCGGACGAGGCGGACGACGCGATTCTTCTCGATATCCGGCTCTTCGTCGCCAGCCATCAGCATCTTGATGCCGGTCAGGATCAGGAAAGCGCCGAAGACATAGAGGATCCAGCCGAACTGGCTGATCAGCGCTGCGCCGAGGCCGATCATGATCGCGCGCAGCACGACGACGCCGACGATGCCCCAGAACAGAACCCGATGCTGATAGGCGCGCGGCACCGCGAAGGCGGTGAAGATCAATGAAATGACGAAGATGTTGTCGAGCGCGAGGCTCTTCTCGACCACGAAGCCGGTCAGATAGTTCATGCCGGCTGTGGGGCCGATCTGCCACCAGACCCAGGCGCCGAAGACAAGAGCAACCGCGATATAGAGCGCAGAGAACAGCAGGCTGCGGGAGATGCCGATCTCGTGATCGCCCTTATTGGCGAAGCCGAGATCGAAGGCGAGCAGCGCGATGATGATGACGAGGAAGCCGAGCCATGCCGCAACGGGCTGGCCGAGGAAATCCGCGAACAGGAACGAAAAATCCATGGGTACGAGCAATCGTCGCCGTGCCAAGGGGCTAAAGAGGTCCGACATCGCGATGGGCGACGCACCGCCAGAGGGGCCCGGACCCCGCTCGTAAGGCCTGAGCTAGGCGGCTCGGCAACCGCTTTCAAGCCCGGGCAAGGGCAAATTAACTCGACACCCTTCGGATTCTGGTGCAACTGACTATCTTCCCGCCACCACCTGCTCGAAGAGCCGGTGCTGCCGTCTGCGGACGGCACGATCGCCACCGAGACGAGGTTCGACGATGCCCGCCTATCGCTCCCGCACCACGACCCACGGCCGAAACATGGCCGGTGCCCGCGGCCTCTGGCGCGCGACCGGCATGAAGGACGGCGATTTCGGCAAGCCGATCATCGCGGTGGTGAACTCCTTCACGCAGTTCGTGCCCGGCCATGTCCATCTGAAGGATCTCGGCCAGCTCGTCGCGCGCGAGATCGAGCAGGCCGGCGGTGTCGCCAAGGAATTCAACACGATCGCCGTCGACGATGGCATCGCGATGGGCCATGACGGAATGCTCTATTCGCTGCCCTCGCGCGAGATCATCGCCGACAGCGTCGAATACATGGTCAACGCCCATTGCGCCGACGCGATGGTCTGCATCTCCAATTGCGACAAGATCACGCCCGGCATGCTGATGGCGGCGCTCCGCCTCAATATCCCGGCCGTGTTCGTCTCCGGCGGCCCGATGGAGGCCGGCAAGGTCGTGATGCATGGCAAGACGGTCGCGCTCGACCTCGTCGATGCGATGGTCGCCGCCGCCGACGAGCGGACTTCGGACGAGGACGTCGCCGTCATCGAGCGCTCTGCCTGCCCGACCTGCGGCTCCTGCTCGGGCATGTTCACCGCCAATTCGATGAATTGCCTCACCGAGGCGCTCGGCCTGTCGCTGCCCGGAAACGGCTCGACGCTCGCAACGCATTCCGACCGCAGGCGGCTGTTCGTCGAGGCGGGGCATCTCATCGTCGACATCACCCGCCGCTACTATGAGCAGGACGACGAGAGCGTGCTGCCGCGCAAGGTGGCGTCCTTCGGCGCGTTCGAGAACGCGATGGCGCTCGACATCGCCATGGGCGGCTCGACCAATACCGTGCTGCATATCCTCGCCGCCGCGCATGAGGCAGAGATCGACTTCACGCTCGACGACATCGATCGTCTGTCGCGCCGCGTCCCTGTCATCTCAAAGGTCGCGCCGGCCAAGCAGGACGTCCATATGGAGGACGTGCATCGCGCCGGCGGGATCATGGCGATCCTCGGCGAACTCGCCCGCGCAGGCCTTCTGAACACCGATCTGCCGACCGTGCATGCGACGACGCTCGGCGAGGCGATCCAGCGCTGGGACATCCGCCAGACCAATTCGGACAGCGTGCGCGAATTCTTCCGCGCCGCGCCCGGAGGCGTTCCCACCCAGGTGGCGTTCAGCCAATCCTCGCGCTGGGACGAACTCGATCTCGACCGCGAGCACGGCGCGATCCGCGATGTCGAGAACGCCTTCTCCAAGGATGGCGGCCTGGCCGTGCTCAAGGGTAATCTGGCCCCGAACGGCGCCATCGTGAAGACAGCCGGCGTCGATGAATCGATCCTCAAATTCACGGGTCCCGCCGTGATCTTCGAGAGCCAGGACGATGCCGTGCACGGCATCCTCAACAAGAAGGTCAAGGAAGGCGACGTCGTCGTCATTCGTTATGAGGGCCCGAAGGGCGGGCCGGGCATGCAGGAAATGCTCTATCCGACGAGCTATCTGAAGTCGCGCGGGCTGGGCAAGGCGTGTGCGCTGATCACCGACGGCCGCTTCTCGGGTGGCACATCGGGCCTTTCGATCGGTCATGCTGCGCCAGAAGCAGCCTCGGGCGGCGCCATCGCGCTGGTCGAGCCGGGCGACACGATCGAGATCGATATCCCGAACCGGACGATCCGTATCGTCATCTCCGACGCCGAACTGGAGGCGCGCCGTGCGGCGATGAATGCCAAGGGCAAGGCGGGCTGGAAGCCGGCCGCGCCCCGCAAGCGCAATGTCACGCCGGCGCTCCGCGCCTATGCCGCGATGGCGACCAGCGCCGACCGCGGCGCGGTCCGCGACGTGACGCAGGTCGAGTAAGGGGCGGGGGCTGAGAATGCCCCTCGCCAACTCTCCCCCGCTTCGCGGGAGAGAGGGCGGGCTGTGGCCTGCATCTCTACGATGAGGACCTTGGCCGAGGCGTCTGCCATCCCCTCTCCCGCGAAGCGGGGGAGGGAAAGGGAGGGGGCTTCTCCCTTCCAGACCATTACTCCGCGACGATCTTCACCTTCTCGCCGACAGCGGGCAGCCCGGCGCCGGGCTTGATGTCGTTGAGGACCAGGAACAGATCCTCCGGCCGATCGACGCCGTGCATGCGGGCGCTGAGTGAGGCGATCGTGTCGCCCGGCTGCACGGTCACGATGCGGATGCGGAGCGGCTGCAGCGAGGCCGCTTGCTGCGGCGTCAGGCGGCGGAAGCTCGCAACCGTCGCGTCCGCAGCCTTTTCGAGCCCGGGTGTGTCGCTCTCATTGGCAAAGATGAAACGATAGGTCGCGCTTTCGCCGACGCGGATGACGGCGATGCGGAAGACCCAGCCCTTGGCCTCTGCCCGCGCCGAGACGGCTTCGAGCCCGTCGACGCTGAAGGTCTTGATCGTCGTAGTGTCGAGCCCGTTGACCCAGCCCGAGGCGATATAAGCGGCAAGCGAGGAGCCCGCCGGCAGATTGGCGCCATCGAAGCGCAGCGCCGTGCCGTCGGGTCCTGTGGCGAGTACGGCATCGCTGGTATTGTCGAGCACGAAACCGTCGGGGACGGTGAAGCTGACGCCGAGAGTGGGATGCAGGAAGGTGCGGCCGCGCACGAAGCCCTGCGAAGGGTCGTCGCCGAAGACGATGCCGTTGATGCCTGCGAGATAGCGGTCGCGATCGACCTCTCCGATTCCGGGTGCACCGAACTGCCTGGCGGCGCGAATAGCGAATTCGACCCGCTGGGGTGTTGCCGGATGGGTGGCGAGGAAGTCCGGCCTCTTATCCTGCACGGTGCCGGCCGACTTGTAGGCCGCGTAGCGGCCCATCAGGTCAAGGAAACGGGCCGCGGCAAAGGGATCGTAGCCGGCCTTTCCAATGGTGCGCACGCCGATAGCGTCGGCTTCCAGTTCCTGCTGCTGCGAGAACGCGGCCAGCGTGCGCTGCGATGAGGCGAGCGCAAGCTTGCCGGCATCGCCATCCTGCAGCACGTCGGTGACGACACGGCTGACGATCACCGCCGCCTGCGCCTTGTTCTGGCGCGCCATCGCATGGTTGGCAGTGACGTGGCCCATCTCATGCGCGATCACCGCCGCGACTTCGGAGCTGTCATTGGCGAGCGCCAGCAGGCCACGCGTCACATAGAGATAGCCGCCCGGAAGCGCGAAGGCATTGACCGAGGGGCTGTTCAGGATCGTGATGCGATAGGACTGCGAGGGGTCATCGGAGGCGGCGACGCTGCGGCCAACGATGCGGGCCAGCGTCTGTTCCAGCTTGTCGTCGTGATAGATGCCGCCATAGCTGGCGACGATGCGCGGGTGCTGTTCGGCGCCGATCCGGGCCTGCTCGGCATCAACAGGGGGCGGGTTGGCTGCGCCGGCAACGGTGGGCGGCGGCCCATAGGTGCCCTCCATCGACGCAGTGGTGCAGCCCGCGAGCAGCAGCGCGACAAGGATCGCCGCCGCCATGCTCGCTCGCCGCCTGGCTCCGCCGGAAAGGCCGCCATTATCTGCGCGAATATTCGCCATCAGTCACCGTCATCCAACAGTTCGAGCTGGGTGGGATGCGTCACCCGCAGACTCGGTCCGTCACGTCGTTCAATCCAGCCGCGCAGACGAACATGTCGGCCCTTAAGCGCGGCCGGCGAAAGTCCTTCAGCGGCCAGTGCCTTCGCCGCTGGGCCTGCGATCACCGCCGTGAAGTCGGTGCGCCAGTCACGCCCGAAATCGAGGTAGGCGATCGGCCCGCGGATGCCGACCGAGAGCACACGCCCTTGCACCAGATCGTAAGCGTCGGCGCGTTCGGCAAGAGCCGGGTCTTGCGCCGCGCGGATGGCGTAGTACGGATCGCTCCAAAGGCCAAGTTGCTTTTCGCGCGCTTCACGTTCAGTTGCGAAGAGCGGCGCGAGGCATAGGGCCGGCTCCTCGGCGGGCATTACGCGGGCCCGGCCCTCGGCCAGAAGCGCCTCCGCCAGCGGCGTCGCACTGTCCTCGACAGTCGCGAAGGCGACGGCCCGTCCATAGCGGTCACGGCCGGCATCTGGATAAGCGAGCGTGACCATCTTACCGAGCGCCAGAGCCTCGAGCGCTTCGCTGGCCTTGGACGCCTGCGGCCAGGCGGCGCTGGTCGTTCCCCCTGGCGGCTCGGGTGCGGCGATTCCGGCGAGGCGAACCACGAGGCCGCCGTCGAGAATGAGGGTTGCTCCGTCGATCACGCGGCTGACACGGCCGGTCTCGCCGGGGACCGTTTCGCAGGCGGCGTTCCCGGCAGTGTCTTCAGCGGCAGCGCCGGCACTGGCGAGGACGAGCGCGGTCGTCATCGCTGCGAGCTGCCTGCGAGCCGTTCGGGAGGCTTTGATCAGCGCGCGCATGCCGGAATTGTCACAAATGGGCCGCGCCCAACGAAGTTCTGCTGCCCTTCCCGCTCTGTCGCTCCGCGTCGTTGCCGGCATCGCGTGGTGCAGGCGCCTCGGCGCAAGGGCGGCGTCTCCGCGCGTTTTCCCGCTGGCATCGTGCCTGTTGGGGGGTGCAACGCTGCTTGCGTCCATGCTAGAGGAACCATCGCCGCGTCCCGGTAGCTCAGCAGGATAGAGCAACGGTTTCCTAAACCGTAGGTCAGGGGTTCGAATCCCTTCCGGGACACCATTTTCCTCAGGTCGCAATGCTTGCAACGCCTTTCGCGCATCGGCGCCGGCCGTCCCGCAGGTGTCCATGAACCATGTTGTTCCCCCATGCCGTCGTCGAGCGGCATGGTTCAAGTTTCTCCTGCGGCGAACGCTCTGGATCAGGCAGAGGCAGTCAGTAGACCAAGGATAGATGAGCCTGCGGCTGCGGCAAGTTGTCGTGGCGTCGTCGCCGATGGTCGAGCCGCTAGCCTTCGAGGAAGTGACCGAGAGGGTTCAGCGGTTTGACGCCGTCGCAGATGATCTTGGCGATTGCGAGCATCGGAACGGCCAGGATTGCGCCGGGCACCCCCCACATCCAGAACCAGAAGATCAGTGAGATGATCACCAGCACGGGATTGAGCGTGAAGCGGCGTGCCAGCAGCAATGGCGTCACTGACTCTCCCTCAATGATGTGGATGAGCAAATAGAGGCCCGCCGGCAGCAGTGCCTGAAACAGCGGGTCGATGGTGAGAAGGCCGGCCGTCAGGAAAAGGCCAACGCCAACGACCGGCCCCATGATCGGCACATAGTTGAGTGCGAAGGCGATGCCGCCCCAGAGTATCGGATCGCCGAGGCCGCACAGCCACATCGCAAGGCCGGTCGCGACGCCGACAGCGAGGTTCATCAACGTGATGGTGACGAGATAGGCCGAGACGTTCTCTTCGACTTGCTGCGAGATATCGACGACCCGGCGCTTGTCACGGAAGCTCGGGACGATCTCAACCATCCGGCGCAGGAAGGTGTCGCCGGAGATCAGCAGGAAATAGAGGACCAGCAGGGTCTCGAAGAAGCCGCTGGCGAAATGCTGCGTGCCCTTCATCAGCGTCGTCGCCAAAGACGGTCCATCCCCGCCGGATGATCCGTCGTCAAACTGGTGCAGGAAGGTCTGAAGTGCATTTAGCGGCCGCGCGAGGAATTTGAGCCGATCCTCAAGCCGGGCCATGCCCTCGGGCAGTTTCGCCGCCCAGGCTCCGGCTGGACCCGATATCGCAGCGCCGAGTGCGACGATGATGGCGAAGATGCCGATGATCAGCAGCAGTGCGCCGATGCTGCGCGGCAGGCGCAGGCGCTCGAAAAGGCGCATGCCGGGCTGCAGAAGCATCTTCAGCACGAAAGCGAGGACGATCGGCAGGATGATGGCGGAAGCGAAATAGGCCACCGTCAGCAGCGCGATCGCGAGCAGCAGCGCGATCATCACGACTTTTGGATCATGCGGCAGTGGACCGTCATCGGCCGTGAGGTCGGGCGCTTCGAGTGCGCGCGTCTCCGTCGTCGGCACTTCGAATTTGACGATCGGATCCGACATCTGCTTGCCCCGAGCCATGCACGGTCGCCGTGCCGCGCGATAGGCTCAATGCGCTTCGATGAGATTCGATCCGTCTGAGGTTCTGAGGGGTCGGCTGGGGTCGCTTTCGTGCTAAAGCCGAGCCTGCCACCGACAAAATCGGCCCGCCACTGTAACGTTTCTCAGCTGCCTGACGAACAGGCTATTGGAAGTACGCAATGATCGATCGCGAACAGGCATGGGCGGCGCTCATGCGCAGCGCCCTCGCGGGTGATCAGGCGGCCTATCAGGAGCTCCTGCGCGCGCTCGCACCGGTATTGCGGTCGACGATCCGGCGGCGGCTCGCCGCGATGGGCCTCTCGACTGAGGAGAGCGAGGACGTGGTGCAGGAGACGCTGCTGGCGATCCATCTGAAGCGTCACACCTGGCGGACGGCCGATCCGTTCGGGCCGTGGCTGTTCACGGTCGCGCGCAACAAGCTGATCGACCATGTTCGCCGGCGCGGACGGCGGATCGAAATTCCGATCGAGGATTTCGCCGAGATTCTCGCGGCTGATGAGGAGCGCCCCGGCACGGATTCGGCAGAGGTCGATCGCCATCTGGCGGCGCTGCCGGAAAAACAGCGGCAGATCCTGAAGGCGGTGGCGGTGGATGGCGCCACGGTGGGTGAGGCTGCGACGCGGCTCGGCATGACGCCGGGGGCGGTGCGCGTGGCGCTGCATCGCGGCTTTGCCAGCCTTTCGGCGCGGCTGCGGAGCACGGAATGATGGTAAGGACGAAGCGATGAGGACGGATGATCTTATTCGCGGCCTCGCGGCCGATCCACGGATGGAGGCGAGCCCCGGCAGAGCGATCAGCCTGTTGCTGCCGTTCGGGTTGCTCGGGGCCGTCGTGATCTTCTCGTTGATCCTCCGCGTGCGGCCCGATTTCGCTGCAGCGCTGCTCGATCCTCGGTTGATGCTCAAATTCGCAGTCACGATCAGCCTCGCCGCGGCCTCGCTGCGGTTGCTCATGAGGCTCGCACGGCCCGGCGCGCGCGCTGCGCCGATGGCGCTGGCGCTGCTTGTTCCGGCCGGGCTGCTGGCGATCGGCATTGCCGCGACCATCGGCTTCCACCCGCCGGAGGATTGGCTTCCCGGCCTCATCGGCCACAATGCGCGCTATTGCGTCGTGTTCGTGCCGCTGCTCGGCGCGCCTATCCTCGCCGCGTTGCTTCTGGCGATGCGGCGGGGAGCGCCGACGCGGCCGGGCCTTGCCGGAGCTGTCGCAGGGCTCGCCGCCGGCGGACTTGGCGCCGCGCTCTATGCCCTGCATTGCCCCGACGATTCGCCGCTGTTCGTTATGACCTGGTACAGCATCGGCATCGCCACGCTGACGGCCATGGGTACGGTTATCGGTCGCCGGCTGCTCGCCTGGTAGGTCTCAGGCGTCGAGCTCGGCCATCCGTGACAACGGGTGGTGGTCGGCGACGAGGCTCTTCAGCCGTTCCTCGAGGACATGGGTGTAGATCTGCGTCGTCGAGATGTCGGCATGGCCGAGCAGTTGCTGGACGATGCGGAGGTCGGCGCCGTTCTGCAGCAGATGGCTGGCGAAGGCGTGGCGCAGCACATGCGGCGAAAGTCGCGAGGGCTGGATCCCCGCTGCGACGGCCAGGTCCTTCATTTCGCGTGCGAAAGCCTGGCGGGTGAGCGTGCCGCTCTGGCTCAGCGCCGGGAACAGCCAGGGACCCGGCGGCTTGTCACCCTCGGCGGCGCGGCGAAGCGCCATGAAGCGGCTGATCGCCTCGCGTGCCCGCGCCGTCAGCGGCACGACCCGTTCCTTGCCGCCCTTGCCGCGTATCATGAGCATGCGCAGATCCGGCCGCGCTGCCGAGGCCGGCAGGGCCACCAACTCCGAAACGCGCAGACCCGAGGCGTAGAGCGTTTCCAGAAGGGCGACGAGACGGGCCGCGCGAAGCGCATCGGCCGGCTGTTCAGCCCGTCCCACGGCGGCCTCGGCCTCGTCGAGCAGGCGGCCGACCTCGGCCTCTGACATGATCTTCGGCAGAGCAGGCTTGCGCTTCGGCCCGGCGATGATCCCCGAGGGATCGTCGGTGCGAATGCCCTCGGCATAGAGGAATCGGTGCAACTGGCGGATCGCCGACAGCCGCCGGGCTGCCGATGAGGCCGCATAGCCGCGTGATTCGAGTTCGCTCATATAGGCGCGGAGATCGGCGGCGCCGGCGGCGCGGACATTCGACCGCCGCCGGGCGAGAAAGCCGGCATAGTCCTCGACGTCGCGGCGATAGGACGAGAGTGTATTCGGCGAGGCGCCGCGCTCGGCGCTCATCATCTCCAGAAAAGATTCGAGGTCGGCCAGAAAGGCGGGGCGCGGCGGTGGCGTCGTTTCCATCGTCACTCTTTCAAGAGCTTGTCGGTCGGAACGCGGATGATGATCTCTCGGGGTTTCGGCTCGATGAATGTCGCGAGCGCATAGACTGTGCCGAATCCTAGGAGGCCGATCAGGACAAGGATCAGGATGAAGCGCGACAGTGTCGGCATGAGACCGGGCTCCCAGAGCTAGACCAGGCTTCCACCGTCTGGCGAACCTTCGAGGTTCGTTGTTTTCGGGCGTCGGAGCGTCCGGCGCCCGCATCTCCGCCACGCCGCTGATGAAGGCCAGGGTGGCGTCCGGGCGTCCCCTGCTTAGGGCACGCCTGGGCGGGCTGGCAAGCGTTTGGCTCAGTGCAGCGCGTGGCCTCGCTTGACAGGCCGCATCCGCTGCGGCTCTACGTCATGCGTCCGCATTCGGCGGGCGCGGCGGGTAAGGATGCATCAGGACGCGGCAGGGGGCGAAGGCGCAGCGAAGGCAGGCGCCGGGCTGGTCGAGCGCCTCGGCGGGCGAGCGATCGTGCTTGTCGGCCTGATGGGTGCTGGCAAAACGTCCGTCGGCAAGCGCCTCGCGTCGCGGCTGCAACTCCCCTTCGTCGATGCCGATATCGAGATCGAGAAGGCTGCCAACGCGACCATTCCCGAGATTTTCGCGCGGCATGGCGAGGCCTATTTCCGTGATGGCGAGCGGCGGGTGATTCGCCGCCTGCTCGATCGACAGCCGAAAGTTTTGGCGACCGGCGGCGGCGCCTTCATGAATGCCGAAACGCGCGCGGCCATCGCCGCTGGAGCCGTCTCCGTCTGGCTTCGGGCAGAGCTCGATATCCTGATGGCGCGCGTGCGCAAGCGCTCCAACCGCCCGCTGCTGCACACAGAGGACCCGCAGGCCACGATGCGGCGACTGATGGATGAGCGCTACCCCGTCTATGCGACGGCCGATATCCATGTCGTCTCGCGCGATGTGCCGCATGAGGTGGTGGCTGAGGAGACGCTTGCCGCCCTTGCCGCCTTCCTCGGCGGCACTGCGCCGGCGATGCCCGTTGCCGACCCTTCCGAAAGGCCTCCGACGTGACCAACCTCTCTCCCGCGCCCGCCGAACCGATCCGCGTCGGCGTCGAACTCGGCGACCGCGGCTATGACATCCTGATCGGCCGCGGCCTGATCGGGTCGGCCGGGTCGGAGATCGCCCGGCGGCTGCCCGGCGTGCGGGCGGCCATCGTCAGCGATGCGCATGTCGGTCCACTTTATGCTGGGCCGCTTGCCGTAGCCCTGGCTGAAGCCGGCATCCAGTCGGTCGCGATCACCGTTCCGGCGGGGGAGGCGACGAAGAATTTTGCGCATCTCGAAGAGGTGGTGCGGGCGATCCTCGCGGCGCGGCTCGAGCGCGGCGACATCGTGATCGCGCTCGGCGGCGGCATCGTCGGCGACCTCGCCGGCTTTGCTGCCGCGATCACGCGGCGCGGCATGCGCTTCGTGCAACTGCCGACCTCGCTGCTGGCACAGGTCGACAGCTCTGTCGGCGGCAAGACGGGGATCAATACGCCCGAAGGTAAGAATCTCGTCGGCGCATTCCACCAGCCGAGCCTCGTGATTGCTGATACGGCCGTGCTCGATACGCTGCCGATCCGCGAGCTGCGCGCCGGCTATGCCGAAGTCGCGAAATACGGACTCATCGACGATGCCGGCTTCTTCGCCTGGCTCGAAACCAATTGGCGTGGCATCTTTTCCGGCGGTCCCGAGCGCGAGCAGGCGGTGGCGACCAGTTGCCGGGCCAAGGCGCGGGTCGTGGCGGCGGACGAACATGAGACGGGCGAGCGCGCTCTGCTCAATCTCGGCCATACGTTCGGGCATGCGCTCGAGGCGGCGACGGGCTATTCGTCCGAGCGGCTTGTCCATGGCGAAGGGGTCGCGATCGGCATGGTGCTGGCGCATCGCTTCTCGGCGCGGATGAATCTCGCCTCGCCCGACGATGCGGCGCGGGTGACGCGGCATTTGGCTGAAGTGGGCCTGCCGACCGAACTCCGCCAGATCCCGGGTTCGCTTCCCGATGCCGACGGGCTGATGGCGCTGATCGCGCAGGACAAGAAGGTCTCGCGTGGCACGCTTACCTTCATTTTGACACGCGGCGTCGGCACAGCGTTTATCGCGAAGGACGTGCCGCCGGCTGCCGTCCGGGATTTCCTCGCCGACAGTCTCTGACAGCGGGGGCAGCGATGCTCGACATCCTCAGCCTCTTTTTCGGCAATGCCCGCGACATCCCCGGCCATATCGGCTTCCTGCTGGTCGGGGTGTCGCTGTTCCTGACCAGCATCGTCTGGCTGCGGGTACTGCTGGTCGTCGCCTTCGCCTTTCTTCTCGCCTATTTCGCTCTGGCGCCCATGCCGCTCTACACCGGCATGGCCTGGATGGGCGTGTTCATCCTCATCAATCTCTACCGGCTGAAGGCGTTGGCCGAGGCGCGGCGCATCGTCGACGCGGCGAGCGGCGGCGCGCTGCTGCGCGACAGCCTTGCCGAACTCGACGACGAAGAGCTGGCGCAACTGATCGATTTCGGCGAATTGCTCGATTTCGACGATGGCGCCGTGGTGATCGCGGCGGGAGAATCCGTGCCGGCGATCTACCTCGTCGTCACCGGCACGGCAGTGGCCGAGATCGGCGGCGTGCAGGTCGGGCGGCTCGGCAGAGGCGCCTTTGTCGGCGAGGTTCCGTTCCTTGCGGGCGTGCCGGCAGGGGCAAGCGTGCGCGCCAACGGTCCGCTGCAGGTCATCGCCCTCGACAGCCAGATGCTGAAGGCGGCCGGTGAGGCCGATCCGCGCATCCAGGCCGGCGTCTATCGCGCGATCGGCGTCGCGCTGGCCAAGAAGCTGGTCGTCGCCCATACGGGCCATCCGCCGCGGCCCTGAGCCGCAGGCGTCTTCAATCGGCGGCCTTGGCCTCGATCGCGAGGGCATGGACGCCGGCCGCAAGCTCGTCGGCCAGCAGCGCATTGATCGTCCTGTGCATCTCGATCCGGCTCTTGCCGCGGAACGCCTCCGCGGCGATTTGGACGCGGTAATGCGTCTCCCCACCCGGACGTGCGCCATGATGGCCCTTGTGCAAATGCGACTCGTCGATCACATCTAGACGAGCCGGTTGCAGGGCGTCCGCGAGAACCTTGGCGATCCGGTCCCTGGTATCCATCACACGCTCCCTTCAACTCGTCTCGAAACCCAGCCTTGTCCCGGCGGTGGGTGGCTAGCATAATCAGCCGATGAAACTCGATTCAAAAATCTTCGACGGCATCCGGATCAAGCCGGATGGCGATGCGATGCTCAAGGAGTCGACCATCCAGTGCAGCTGGGCGGGCTGCGACCGGCCGGGCACGCACAAGGCGCCAAAGGGTCGCAATCGCGAGGGCGAGTATCACCAGTTCTGCATCGACCATGTTCGCCAGTACAACAAGTCGTACAACTACTTCTCGGGCATGGGCGATGACGCAATCGCGGCCTACCAGAAGGATTCGCTGACCGGTCATCGGCCGACCTGGACCATGGGCGTCAACACCGCCGGCGAGAAGCGCGAGGGCGTGCGCCGGACGGCAGCGCGAGACTGGACCGGCGGCACCCGCGATCCGTTCGATATGTTTGAGCGCGGCTTCCAGGCGCCGCCCGAGGAGGCGCCGAAGCGGCATCTGAAGACTCTGGAGCGCAAGGCCTTCGATACGCTTGATCTCGGCGGCGCGGAGGGTGGCGACGCGATCAAGGCGCGCTATAAGCAACTGGTGAAGCTCTATCATCCCGACGCGAATGGTGGTGATCGCGGCTCGGAGGATCGGCTTCGAGAAATCATCCAGGCTTACAACTTCCTCAAGGCCGCCGGCTTCTGCTAGAACCAGAACTCGGCCCTTCGGGCCCCCCGCAATCCCGGTCTCTTCCGACGCGAATCCGACCGAAAGCGTCTCCCTGACGCGACGGAGCCAATATGACTGATACCACGAGCGACCGCACGGCCCTTCCGGACACCCAGGTGTCGGTCAAGGAAACGTTCGGCTTCGAGAGCGACCTCGTCGTGCCCGCTTATTCGGCGGCGAACGAGCATGTTCCCGACAGCGATCCCGATTATCTGTTCGACCGTGTCACCACGCTCGCGATCCTCGCGGGCTTCGCGCGCAACCGCCGCGTGATGGTGACCGGCTATCACGGCACGGGCAAATCGACGCATATCGAGCAGGTCGCGGCCCGCCTCAACTGGCCGTGCATCCGCGTCAATCTCGACAGCCATATCAGCCGTATCGATCTGATCGGCAAGGACGCGATCGTCATCAAGGAAGGCAAGCAGGTCACGGAATTCCGCGACGGCATCCTTCCCTGGGCCTATCAGCACAACGTCGCGCTCGTTTTTGACGAGTATGACGCCGGCCGTCCGGACGTGATGTTCGTCATCCAGCGCGTGCTCGAATCCTCCGGCCGCCTGACGCTGCTCGACCAGAACCGCGTCATCCGCCCGCATCCGGCGTTCCGCCTGTTCGCCACCGCCAATACGGTCGGCCTCGGCGATACCTCGGGCCTCTATCACGGCACGCAGCAGATCAATCAGGCGCAGATGGACCGCTGGTCGATCGTGACGACGCTGAACTATCTGCCGCATGACAACGAGGTCGGTATCGTCCTGTCGAAGGCCAAGCACTTTGCCAATCCGAAGGGCCGCGCGCTCGTCGGCCGCATGGTGCGCCTTGCCGACATGACCCGCTCGGCCTTCGTCAATGGCGATCTTTCGACCGTGATGAGCCCGCGTACCGTCATCACCTGGGCCGAGAATGCCGAGATCTTCGGCGATATCGCCTTCGCCTTCCGCGTCACCTTCCTCAACAAGTGCGACGAGCTCGAGCGGAGCCTGGTGGCCGAATTCTACCAGCGCGCCTTCGGCGAGGAACTGACCGAGTCGGCGGCCAACGTCGTCCTGTCCTGAGGCGGCAGCAGGTATGAGCGGCTCCAACTCCGATCCGAAGCCGAAGCCCGGCGAAGCGGCCGTCGAGCCGTTGAAGCGGGCGGTCGCCGGCTGCGTGCGCGCGATTTCCGGCAAGGCCGACCTCGAGGTCACGTTCTCGAACGACAGGCCGGCGCTGACGGGCCTGCGCGCCCGCCTTCCCGAGCCGGGCCGCAAGCCGTCGGCTGCGGAGATCGCGGTCACGCGCGGCCTTGGCGACTCGATGGCGCTGCGCCTTGCCTGCCATGACCAGTCGCTGCATCGCTCGGTCGCGCCCGAGGGCAAGAACGCGCGTGCGGTGTTCGATGCCGTCGAGCAGGCCCGGGTCGAGGCGATCGGCGCGCGGCGGATGGACGGCGTTGCCAGCAATCTCGCGGCGATGCTGGAGGACCGCTATCACCGCGGCAATTTCCAGGACATCACCGAGCGCGCCGAGGCGCCGCTGGAGGATGCTGTGTCGCTTCTCGTGCGCGAGAAGCTGACCGGCCTACCGCCGCCGGCTTCGAGCCGCAAGATCGTCGGTCTCTGGCGCGACTGGATCGAGGACAAGGCCGGCGACGGCTTTGCGAAGCTCGAAACCACGGTCGGCGACCAGCGCCGCTTTGCCTCAGCTGTCCGTTCGCTGCTGGCCTCGCTCGAAATGGGCGATGAGCTCGGCGAGGGCGACGACAACGACAATGAGGAGAATGGCGAGGCTTCGGAGGATTCCGGCGCCGAGCAGGAGAGCGGTTCGGACCAGTCCGAGCAGGCCGAGAGCGAGGCCTCCGAGGATTCGGACGTGAGCGGCGAGGAAACTGACGCCGGCGAGACCGAGGCGACGGAGACCGGCGCCGAGGACGAGAGCGAGGGCGAGGAGAACGAGGACGCGCGCGATGCCGGCGAGGAACGCCGGCCCGAGCCGCCGCAGCTTCGATCCGCGCCGACCACGGACTACAAAGCCTTCACGACGCGCTTCGACGAGATGTCGAAGGCCGAGGATCTCTGCGATTCTGCCGAGCTCGACCGGCTGCGCGGCTTCCTCGACAAGCAGCTCGCCAATCTGCAGGGCGCGGTCGGGCGGCTCGCCAACCGGCTGCAGCGCCGGCTGATGGCGCAGCAGAACCGCTCATGGGACTTCGACCGCGAGGAAGGCATCCTCGATCCGGCCCGGCTGACCCGCGTCGTCACCGATCCGATGCAGCCGCTGTCGTTCAAGATCGAGAAGGACACCGACTTCCGCGATACGGTGGTGACGCTCCTGATCGACAATTCCGGTTCGATGCGCGGCCGGCCGATCACGGTCGCAGCCACCTGCGCCGATATCCTGGCGCGGACGCTGGAACGCTGCGGCGTCAAGGTCGAAATTCTCGGCTTCACGACGCGCGCCTGGAAGGGCGGGCAGTCGCGCGAGGCTTGGCTGCAGGCCGGCAAGCCGGCGGCGCCGGGGCGGCTCAACGATCTTCGCCACATCATCTACAAGGCCGCCGATGCGCCCTGGCGGCGCGCACGGCGCAATCTCGGCCTGATGATGCGCGAGGGCCTTCTCAAGGAAAACATCGACGGCGAGGCGCTCGATTGGGCGCATAAGCGCCTGCTGGTGCGCAGCGAACAGCGCAAGATCCTGATGATGATCTCGGATGGCGCGCCGGTCGACGACTCGACGCTTTCCGTCAATACCGGCAACTATCTTGAACGGCATCTGCGCTTCGTGATCGACGAGATCGAGAACCGCTCGCCCGTCGAGCTTATCGCCATCGGCATCGGTCATGATGTCACGCGCTATTACAAGCGCGCCGTCACCATCGTCGATGCCGAGGAACTCGCCGGCGCGATGACCGAAAAGCTCGCTGAACTGTTCGACGAGAAGGTTGTCGCCGCCCCGAGCCAGCCGCGGCGGAGGCGTGCCGGTTGAGGCTGGCACTGCTGCCGCGCCTGGCATTCGCCGCGAGCCTGCTGGCGGCGCTGCCGCCCACTGTCCGTGCTGCGGACGGGGCAAGGCCCGGCCTCGTGCCGATCACTGTGGATGCCGAACGGATCGAGCGGTTCGGGCGCTTCGGTGAGGCGACACGTTTTGGCGAGTTCGAGTTTCGCGGCGGTCTCGTCCTCTCGTCGCCGGCGCCTCGCTTCGGCGGCCTGTCCGGTTTCGACCTCCGGGCCGATGGCGTGCGCTTCGTTGCCGTCTCCGATCTCGGAATGTGGTTGACCGGGCGGCTTCTCCGCAGTGCGGGGCATCTGGAAGGCATTGCCGAGACGCGGTCCGGGCCGATGCTCAACGCCGCCGGCCAGCCTTTCGTACGTCGGCGTGATGCCGATGCGGAATCGCTCAGCCTCACGCCCGTCGGGGCCTATGTCAGCTTCGAGCGGAGCAACGATCTCAAATTCTACCGCTTCACTAAGGATCCTGGGCTGGCGCGGCCACGACCGGTAGCGCTGCCGCGCGCCGCGCGCGGTCTCGTCCGCAACAGGGGGCTCGAAACGGTGGCGCTGGCGCCGGCCGATGGGCCGCTGGCGGGGGCGCCGATCCTGGTTGCCGAGCGCTCGCTGGATGCCGCCGGCAACCACCGCGCCTTCGTCGTCAGCGGCCCGCGGGCGGGCGCCTTTAGCGTCGTGCGCAGAGACGACTACGACGTGACCGACGGCGCGTTCATGCCGAATGGGGATCTGCTGTTGCTCGAGCGGCGCGTGACCGCGCTGCCGCTCACGGTCGGCATGCGGCTGCGCCGTATCGCAGGCGATGCAATTCGTCCGGGAGCGGTCGTGGACGGGCCGGTGGCGCTTGAGGCTTCGCTGGCCCAGCAGATCGACAATATGGAAGGATTGGCGGTCTCGACCGATCCCGATGGCCACATGCGGGTGACGATCGTCTCGGACGACAATGTCAGCGGCGTCCAGCGCACGATGCTGCTCGAATTCGTCTGGCTCGGCGCCGCCGTCGCTGCCAACGAATAAGGACGCGCAACGAAAAAGGCCGCCCTGAGGCGGCCATTCCCATCAGCAAAACCGAGGCCTGATCAGGCGGCGATTTCCGCAGCGGCAGCGTGCTTCTTGGCGATCTGGCGCTTCAGAACGCGGGCACGATCCGACAGTTCGCTCTCGCTCGCCTTGACGAGGTAAGCGTCGAGACCGCCGCGATGTTCGACCGAACGCAGGCCGTAGGCGCTGACGCGCAGCTTGAAGCTCTGGCCGAGCGCATCGCTGATCAACGTCACATTGACGAGGTTCGGCAGATAGCGGCGGCGGCTCTTGTTGTTGGCATGGCTGACCGTATTGCCGGTCATCACGGCCTTGCCGGTCAATTCGCAGACGCGGGACATAACAAAGATCCTTCTCTTCCACCGCGCGCGCCGGCCTCGGCAGTCATCACGGCCATATTCTGGATAAGTGGCGCTTCTCTTAGTCACCACAGGCCGGCGCGTCAAGCGCAGCCTCGTCTGTGGCGTGGCCCGGACAGCGTCTGGACGGCAAAATGCGTCGCGCTGGAGCAGAAGCTAACACTTTAGTCAGAAACGCGCCGCATCATGGTTAACGAAACCGATCCAAGGGTCTTTGAACCCAGCCCAGGCGCGACCGGCGGTTCATACCGCATGGTCCCGACGAGGAGTAAGCCCATGATCCCGAGCCTGATGACGCGGACAGGCCGGCGGATGCTGCGCCCTGCCGTCCTGACACTGGCGCTCACGGCCAGCCTCGGAGCCGAAGCCCGCGCGCCGACACAGCCGCTGCACAGCGGTAGCGTGGAGGCGAGCTATACGATGGGCCTCAACGGCATCACCATCGGCCGTTTCAAGCTCAATGCCCATGTCGAGCGCGCCAACTACACCATGGCCATCACTGGCACGACCAGCGGCCTCAGCCGTCTCGTCTCAGACGGCACCGGCTTGCTCAAAAGCAGCGGCCAGATCGTCGGCGCATCTGTCAAGCCGGACGACTACTATCTCGACACGACCGAGAACGGCCAGACTTCCAGCGTGGTCAACATGCGGATGCGCTCCGGCACAATCGTGTCGGTGGCCGCGCTGCCGCCGCTGCCGATCAAGGCTGACCGCGTGCCGCTCCTGCCGCAGCACAAGCATTCCATTGTCGACCCGCTCTCGGCGATGATCGCGCCGCTCTATCCGGCCAATATGGGGCGCGCCTGCAATCGTACGATTCCGGTCTTCGATGGCTGGCAGCGCTTCGATATCCGCCTGTTCTACAAGTCGACGGCCGAGGTGAAGGGCGAGGGCGGCTCCTATTCGGGCACTGTCTATGTCTGCGGCGCGCGCTATGTGCCTGTCGCAGGCCACCGACCAAGCCGCGATGCCGTCAAGTTCATGGAAGCCAATACCAATCTCGAAGTCTGGCTCGCGCCCGCAGAAGAGCTGGGGCTGATGCTGCCCTATCGGATGCAGATCGGTACCGAGGCCGGCGTGCTGACGATCCATGCCTCGCGTTTCGAGAGTCTGGCCGAAGATCAGCGGGCGGCGGCGGCCAACTGATGCAACCTGTCCCGCTTGGGGACAGGTCCTGACGCAACAGAGCGACAAAGTCTGAATCAAGGGGCGGTGCCGCTGGGCGGTAGCCGCCCCGCTTCCGTTTTGCCTTGTGGCTCAGCTGATAGATTGGCACCACATCTTGCTGAAACAAAGCAAGAACAGACGGTTCCATCCGATTCGGCCCTGCTCCGTTCCCGGTTCGGCCCGAGCGTTAACGCTGATTGCTCAAATTGAACGGGTCGCCGTCATGTTTCATTAATCTCCGTGCGACGAGGCTCGGAGGTCGTTTTTTGGCCCTATCCCAATCAGGCGGTAGATCGCGCGGCAGGAGACCCCATATAGTCCAGAGGAACAGAACGGGAAGCTCGGCCTGTCAGCGATTCGGGCCGGCTTTGTTCGCAGGACGTTCCTTTTCGATGCAGGGTGTTTCCGCCTCCGGGAAAGCCTGCCGTTTCGATCCGCCGAGGTGAGACCGCCCACGCGATGACGGAAGTGTTCAGAGCGCCCGGCCAGGGAGCCAGCGGCCGCGGCGTGACTGCTGTGCTCGGGCCGACCAATACCGGCAAGACCCATTTTGCGATCGAACGGATGCTGGCGCATTCGAGCGGCGTGATCGGGCTGCCGCTGCGTCTACTCGCGCGCGAGGTCTATGGCCGCGTCGCCGCCCGGGTCGGCACAGAGGCGGTTGCGCTGATCACGGGCGAGGAAAAGATCATCCCGGCGCATCCGCGCTACCGCGTCTGCACCGTCGAGGCGCTGCCCTCCCAGACCGACGCTTCATTCCTCGCGATCGACGAAATCCAGCTCGCCGGCGACCTTGAGCGCGGCCATGTCTTCACCGATCGCATCCTGAACCTGCGCGGCCGCGACGAAACGCTGCTGCTCGGCGCCGGCACGATGCGCGGCATCATCGAGAAGCTGCTGCCGGGCGTCACGGTGATCACGCGCCCGCGCATGTCGATGCTGACCTATGCCGGCTCGAAGAAAATCACGCGGCTGCCGCGCCGCTCTGCCATCGTCGCCTTTTCGGCAGACGAGGTCTATGCCGTCGCGGAACTGATCCGGCGCCAGCGCGGCGGCGCCGCCGTCGTGCTCGGCTCACTCAGCCCACGCACACGCAATGCGCAGGTTGAACTGTTCCAATCGGGTGATGTCGAATTCCTCGTCGCGACTGATGCGATCGGCATGGGCCTCAATCTCGATGTCGACCATGTCGCCTTCGCCCAGGAGCGCAAATTCGACGGCTACCAGTATCGCCGGCTGACCGCCTCGGAGTTCGGCCAGATCGCCGGACGTGCCGGTCGCCACACCCGCGACGGGACATTCGGCGTCACAGGCCAGGTCGATCCGCTCGACGACGATCTCGTCGAGGCGCTTGAGAATCATCATTTTCAATCGGTGCGCACATTGCAGTGGCGTAATCGTTCGCTCGATTTTCGCTCGCTCGACGCACTCAAGGCTAGCCTCGACCGGACGCCGGGAATCGAGGGGCTCTCCAAGGCGCCGCCGTCGATCGACGTCACGGTGCTGGAGCGGGTCGGCCGCGACCGCGACGTCGCGGACCTCGCTACGAACCGCGAGCGGGTGCAACTCCTTTGGGATATCTGCCAAATTCCGGATTATCGCCGCATCGCGCCGGCCAATCACGCCGAGCTGGTGAGCGAGATTTTCCGCTTCGTCGCCCGCGACGGAGCGGTGCCGGACGAGTGGTTTGCGCGCCAGGTTGCCTTTGCCGACCGCACCGATGGCGACATCGATACGCTCTCCAATCGCATCGCGCATATCAGAACCTGGACCTTTGCGGCCAATCGTCAAAACTGGGTTCTTGATCCTCGCCATTGGCAGGAGCGCACGCGCGCGATAGAGGATCGTCTTTCCGACGCGCTCCACGAAAGGCTGACCCAGCGTTTCGTTGATCGGCGCACCAGCGTTCTCATGAAGCGGCTAAGAGAAAACGCCATGCTCGAAGCAGAAATCACGACCTCCGGCGACGTGCTGGTCGAGGGGCAGCATGTCGGTAGCCTGCAGGGTTTCCGCTTCACGCCCGATCCAAAGGCCGATGGGCCGGACGCCAAGGCGATCGCTGCGGTGGCGCATCGCGCGCTTTCCGGCGAACTGGAACGACGGGCCGAGAAGATCGCCCGGGCGCCCAATCCCGAATTGCTGCTCTCCGTCGACGGCACGTTGCGCTGGCTCGGCGCACCGGTCGGCAAGATCGTCTCGACCGACGACATGCTGCGGCCGCGGCTCGTGCTGCTCGCCGATGAAGGCCTGTCAGGCCCGGCGCGTGAGCGTGTGCAGGACCGTGTCGATCTCTGGCTGAAGAGCCATGTCGAGACGCTGCTGAAGCCGCTGTTCGATTTGCTTGCCGGCGCGGAGCTGACGCCGGCGGCGCGTGGCATCGCCTTCCGCATCGTCGAAGGCCAGGGCGTGCTCGATCGTTCCGAGCTTGCCGACGAATTGAAGGCGCTCGACCAGGAGTCACGCGCCGGCCTCAGGAAGCTCGGCGTGCGCTTCGGCGCCTATCATGTCTATGTGCCGGCGATGCTGAAGCCGGCGCCGAGCGCGCTCAATGCCCTGCTCTGGGCGCTGAAGAATCACGGCCTCGATACGCCAGGACTTGCCGAACTGCCGCAGCTCTCCGCGTCCGGCCGCACCACCATCCTGGTCGATCCGACATTTGCCCGGCCGCTCTACCGTGTGGTCGGCTATCGCATTGCCGGCAATCGTGCCGTGCGCCTCGATATTCTCGAGCGCCTCGCCGATATTATTCGCCCGCTGATCGCCTGGAAGCCGACATCCGACAATCTCGTCCCGCCGGATGGCGCGGTTGATGGCAACGGCTTCACCGTGACGGTGTCGATGATGTCGCTGCTTGGCTGCTCGGGCGAGGATTTCGCCGGCGTGCTGAAATCGCTCGGCTACCGCCTTGATCGCCGGCCTGCGCCGGCGAAGCCAGCTGCGCAGCCGGCAGTCACCGATGCTGTCGTCACGGAGGCTGTCGTCGCCGGTGATGCTATTGCTGAGGACGTGGTCGCCGAGGCCGTTCCGACTGTGGCTGAGGACGAGACCGCGACGCCTGCCGATGCGGCCGAGCCAGTTGCTGCCGCCGAGGGCAGTGTGGCTGTCGAGGCCGATCAGGCTTCCGATGCCGAGACCGAAGCTGTGTCCGATATCGATGCGGCCGAACCCGAGATCGTCGAAACGGCGCCCGTCGCCGACGAGGCTTCTGATGTCGCCGAAGATCTGGTGTCCGCCTCTGATGCGGCGCCGGCTGTCGACATCGTTCAGGCTGACGCGGCGGATGATTCTGCTGAGCCGGCCGAGGCTCTCGCGGCTGAAGCGGCCGAGCCGGAGATGATCGAGATCTGGCGGCCTGGCCGCTTCGATCGCCGGCCGCCGCGCGAGCAGGGTGAGCGCCGTGGCGGTGGCCGCAATCGCGGCGAAGCTGCGCCTAGCGAGGCCCGCGAGGGCCGGCGCGAGGAGGGCCGCCGTCAGGGTCGTCCGCATCAGGGCCGCCCCGGCCAGGATCGTCCGGCTGCCGACAGGCCTGCGCAGGGAGCGACGGGCGATGCGCGTCCGGCGCAGGATCGTGCCGACCGGCCGCAGCAGGGCCGCGATGGAAAGCCTGCACGCCGCGACGAGCGCGGTCCGCGGCCCGATCGGTCCAGCGACCGGCCCGCTCATGCCGAGGGCGATCGTCAGGATCGCCGTCACCAGGATCGGCCAGACCAGCGCAAGCATGGCGGCGCGGCGCCGCAGCAGCGCGAGCCGCGCCGCGAGCGCGCTGCCGATCCGCTGTCGCCCTTCGCCGCGTTGGCGGCCCTCAAGGCCGACCTCGAGGCAAAGAAGCGCGGCGGCTAGAGCTTAGGTGCTATGAGCGAAGCAGGCGGAGCGCAGCGCATCGACAAGTGGCTGTGGTTCGCCCGCCTCGCCAAGACGCGGACGACTGCCCAGAAGCTCGTCCTTTCCGGGGCTGTCCGCGTCAACCGCGACAAGGTCGATGCCGCCAGCCGGCAGGTGCGTCCGGGCGACGTGCTGACCGTGTCGCTGGAGCGTCAGGTGCGGGTGCTGAAAGTGCTGGCGGCAGGGGTTCGGCGCGGCCCGGCGACCGAGGCACAACTGCTCTATGAGGATCTGACGCCGCCGGCTCCGGTGCGGCCCATTTCGGGCGGCGAGAGGCCGACAAAGCGGGCTCGGCGGGCGATCGATGCGTTCCATTCCTTCACCCATGGCTTTGATGGAATGGCTTTTCGCGACGACGGCAAGGACTGAATGATCATTTCAAAACCGCCGCGATTGTGCGGCGTTCCGATCCTTGCGCCGTCTGTTTAAACCGTTTACCCCATGCCACTGCCTGCGGCCTGACGCGTCCGGGCGAGGAGAATGCCGTGCCCTATGTCGTGACCGATAACTGCATCCGCTGCAAATTCACCGACTGCGTCGAAGTCTGCCCGGTGGACTGCTTCTACGAAGGCGACAACATGCTCGTCATCCATCCGGATGAGTGCATCGACTGCGGCGTCTGCGAGCCCGAATGTCCGGCCGATGCCATCAAGCCGGATACCGAGCCGGGCCTCGACAAATGGCTGAAGATCAACGCCGACTATGCCGAGAAGTGGCCGAACATCACGCTGCGCAAGGAGCCGCCGGCGGATGCTGCGGAATTCGACGGCGTCGCCGGCAAGTTCGAGACCCACTTCTCGCCGAAGCCCGGCTCCGGCGACTGAAATCCCCCTGACGTGACCGCCGCCCTGGAGGCGGAGGCGAGCCCCTGCGCGAGCGATAGCGCGGGCGCTGCGGTAACGCTTTGTTTTTCCGGCTTTTTGTGATATATACCCAACACAGTCGGTAAAAACCTACGGCGTCGCCGCACCTGGTTGGTGTTGGGTTGGTGGTCAACCTCCTCTTTCGATAGCGAATGATCGTCTGGCGCAGCCGGTAGCGGCGCCAGCGGATCCATGCGCGACCGGAAGCGTTCGTTGGCTTTCTTCATGGCGGGTCTCACGATTTTTTCCATCGGCTGACGATTGGCAGGGCGAATCCGGGCGGTTCGCCGCCGGGGCGTTTGTGCGCCCTGGCGCCGCCCAGGACGCAGGAGCGATGGATCTGACGCTGTGCGCGTCACATCCGGCCTCCGGTCTGGCGAGCCGGGACCGTAACCGCAAGGAGTTGATACGAGTATGGCCGCAATCAAGAAGACCACTCTTCGTTCCGATTTCAAGACGAGCGAGCGCATCGTCTATCCGGCGCATGGCGTCGGCGAGATCGTCGGTCTCGAGGAACAGGAAGTGGCCGGCATGAAGCTCGAACTGTTCGTCATTTCGTTCGAGAAGGACAAGATGAAGCTGCGCGTTCCGGTCGCCAAAGCGACGGCCGTGGGCATGCGCAAGCTCTCCGATGCTGCGACCGTCAAGAAGGCGCTGGAGACAATCCGGGGCCGCGCGCGCGTCAAGCGCACGATGTGGAGCCGCCGCGCCCAGGAATATGAAGCGAAGATCAATTCGGGCGATCTGATCGCGATCTCCGAAGTGGTGCGCGACCTGTTCCGCTCGGAGAACCAGCCGGAGCAGTCCTATTCCGAGCGTCAGCTTTATGAAGCTGCACTCGACCGGATGTCGCGCGAGATCGCCGCTGTCAGCGAGATCTCGGAGACCGAAGCTGTGCGCCAGATCGAGCAGAACCTCGCCAAGAGCCCCCGCCGCGGTGCCAAGGGTGATGATGCGACGGCTGAGCCGGAAGCCGAGGCGGATGCCGAGGATGATGGTGACGAGACGCATGACGAGGCCGCCTGAGCTGCTGCGCCGAATTGACGCGGGCCTCTGGGGCCGATCGATGAATTGACAAACGCCCGGCCCTCGGCCGGGCGTTTTGTCGTTACGGGTCCGCCATTTCGGCCAACCCGTCCGCGATCACGCCGATTTGTTGCGTCGGGAGCAACTGATCCGCTCTGCCATCCGTATCACCTTGTGAAACAGCAATCGGATGTCACGGGGGCAAACGCATGGCCATGTCAACGATCTCTACCAGCCGCCAGTTCGTGAAGGCAGCCATGCAGGCGCCCTATCTCGAGCGCGGCCAGGAACATGATCTTGCCGTCCTTTGGCGCGAGCAGCACGACCAGGCGGCGCTGCACCAATTGACCCAGGCGCATATGCGTCTCGTCATCGCGATCGCCGCACGCTTCCGCCATTTCGGGCTGCCTATGAACGACCTGATCCAGGAGGGCAATGTCGGCCTTCTGGAGGCGGCGGCGCGCTTTGAGCCGGAACGCGATATCCGCTTCTCGACCTATGCGACCTGGTGGATCCGCGCCGCAATCCAGGACTATGTGCTGCGCAACTGGTCGATCGTGCGCGGCGGCACGTCGTCGACGCAGAAGGCGCTGTTCTTCAATCTCCGCCGCCTGCGCGCCAAGCTCGCGCGCGGCAATGAGGGCGCCAACAGCCGCCAGATCTATCAGCAGATTGCGCTGGCTGTCGGCGTTTCGACTGACGATGTCGCGGTGATGGATGCGCGGCTTTCGGGCTCCGACACCTCGCTCAATGCCCCTATGGGCGACGGCGAGTCGACCGCCTCGGACCGGCAGGACTTCCTTGTCGATGATACGCCGCTGCCGGACGAGCGGGTCGGCGCTGCCATCGACAGCGAGCGCTGGTCGTCCTGGCTGCAGGAGGCCATGACGGTGCTTTCGCCGCGCGAGGCCCGCATTCTGAAGGCGCGCCGGCTCAGCGAGGAGACGGTCACGCTGGAGGAACTCGGCGGCGCGCTTGGGATCTCCAAGGAGCGCGTCCGTCAGATCGAAGGCCGCGCCATGGAGAAGGTGAAGGCGGCGCTGCTGAAGGACCACCCGCATCCGATGGCGTCGGCCTAACGGGTTGGGCGCGGCGCGGTTGTTTGCGACCGCGTCGCGCCGCCGGTCTCAGGCGGTCCAGACGTCGGTCCGCTCGCCGCTCGTTCCGATCTCGATGAGGAACTCCTCGATCGCGGCCACAACGAGAGCGTGATCCTCGGCCTGTGGCAGGCCCGAGACCGTGGCGGTGCCGACCATTCCGACATTGGCGACCATGATCGGGAACGCGCCGCCATGGGCGCGGAAGCGCTGTCCGTCGACGAGCGAATTCGACGCGAATTCGACGCCTTTTATGCGCGCTTTCTGGCCGACATAGAACGACGAGTGACCGAAGCGCTTCACGACAGCGATCTTGCCGGCGACCCAGAACTCGTTGTCGGCGCTGGTACCTTCCAGCGCGGCATAGAACAGCCGCTGGTCGCCGCGCGAGATGTCGACGACGATGGCCTTCTTCTCGGCCCGGGCTCGATCGAGGATGCGCGTGCCCAGCCGTATCGCGGTGTCGTTGTCGAAGCGGTCGAAAACGAGCCGCTTCTCCTGCTCAAGCAACTCATCCAGCAGCGTCAGATCATGGGTCATGCCACATCCCCCCGTTCGGCGCGCTATTCGACGGCTTCGAACAGAATCTCCTGCGCGCCCTGCCAGAGCGTCGCCTTGCCGAGCGCGGCGAGGTTTTCCTTGCCCTCGGTGATGGTCAGGAAGTGATTGCCTGCGAGTTGGCCGAGCTTGGAGGCGAAATGCACACCGCCATAGGCCAGCAGGATCTCGGTCTCGCTGATACCGCCGGGATAGAGGATGAACTGGCCAGGTGCCGGATAGGAAGTGTGGTTCTCATAGCCGAGGCCGAGATCGAGATCGCCAAGCGGGATCCAGCAGCCTTCGCCGCTCCAGCGCACATGGATGATCTTCTCGCGATAGGGCAGCAGCGACTTGAACACCGCAACCGTCTTCGGCGCCGCCTCTTCCTCGAACTCTGCGAAGAAGGTGTACGGGCCGGCGGTGATCTTCACTTTGCTCATGGTGCAGCTGCGTCCTGGTTCAAAGGCAATAAGGTTGCGAAAAGACGGGCGCGAACCCCAAGGCTCGCATGGTGTCGATCATTGTCGCGGCGGCGCGGCGAAGGTCAAGACACGTTCGGTGCGCTTACGCCCAGATGGCCATGCGAAGGCCGCGGCCATCGCGCGCCGGCCGGGCGGGGAAGGGTACCGCCTCGCCCCGTGCGATCCGCCGGGCGATCAGCGCAGACGCTGCGGCATCGAGGAGATCGTCGATGCCGGCGCCCCGCGGGGTGGAGGCCGGACCAGCCTCATGGGTGGGGCAGCGCGTCGAAGCCGATCGCGATCCGTGCCTTTGGCGCGATCAGGCTGTCCTGCAGTGCCGACAGCGGCAACTCGTCGGCGCCGAGGCTGCGGGCCGCTTCGAGCAGGTCGACGAGCGTTGCCGTCGCCTGCTCCAGCGCGACAGCGTCGGCGGCGCCGTCAACGAGGCGGGCGAGCAGGAGGGCTGCAAAGAGATCGCCGGTCCCGTTCGGGACGCGGCCGTCGAACAGCGCATGCCGCGCCGAGAGCACACCACTGGCGGTGACAAGCAGCGTTTCGGTCTCGCCGCCGCCTGACAGCGCCGAGGTGACGGCGACGCGCGCGGCGGCAAGCGCGTGGGCCGCTGTGACCGCCTCAGTGCGGGACCCGATCGGATGGCCGGCAAGGAAGCCGAGCTCGGTTAGATTGGGCGTCAGGATATCGGCCCGCGGCACGAGATGATCGCGGATCGCCGCCGCGCTGGCCTCGGGAACGTAGAGTGCGCCATTGTCGCCCATCACCGGGTCGCAACAATAGAGTGCGCCCGGCCGCACGGCCTTGACTGCGTCAATGAGCCTGGCGATGGCGGCCGGCTGACTGGCGGCGCCGACATAGCCGGTGAGAATGCCGCCGATCTCGCCGAGCCAAGGCGCGCGGATCAGATCGTCGATCAGCGCGGAGAATGCGGCCTCGTCGGGAACAATGCGGCTGGCGCGGCCATGGCCGGGATGCCAGGGCAGCGTTACCGTATGCACCGTCCAGAGCGGAAACCCGAGCCGCTCAATCGCAAAGCCGGCGGCACGGCCGCCAACGGCGCCGCGCACCACCTCGGAGGTAACGACGAGAAGGGCGGGCTTCGAGCTGATCGGCATGGTTGCTACCTTGCGGAGGATGCGGGACCCTAGCCGATTCGATCCCGCGCCGCTGCACTTGCGAGGTACCGCCGATGCCCTCCAGCCGCCCGCGCCGTTCAGTCCTTTATGTCCCCGGCGCCAGTCCCCGGGCCATGGACAAGGCTCTTTCGCTCGCCGCCGACGTGGTGATCCTTGATCTGGAGGATGCCGTCGCGCCAAGCGAGAAGGCGGCCGCCCGCGCGCGGGTGGCGGACCTCCTGGCGAAGCCGCGCCCGCCGCACGGACCGGAGGTCATCGTGCGGATCAATGCGCTGGCGAGTGGCTTTGGCCGCGCTGATCTTGCGGAGGTCCTGCCCGCATCGCCTGATGGCGTGCTGGTGCCGAAGGTCGCCACGGCTGCCGATCTTGCCGCCATCCGCCGCGTTGCCTCGGGGATACTTCCCGCTCTCCGCCTTCCGCTCTGGGCGATGGTCGAGACGGCGCGCGCGGTCGCCGATCCGCTCGCCATCGCGCTCGACCGCGACGAAGCCATGCCGCTCACGGCGTTCGTGCTTGGGCTGAACGATCTGGCTGTCGAGACGGGCGCGCGGCAGCGTCCCGGGCGCGCGCCGATGCTACCGTGGCTGATGGCTGTGCTGGTGGCAGGTCGGGCCGGCGGGCTCGATATTGTCGATGGCGTCTTCAACGATCTTCGCGATGCCGCCGGCTTCGAAACGGAATGCCGCCAGGCGCGCGATTGCGGCTTTGACGGAAAGAGCCTCATTCATCCCGGCCAGATCGAAATCGCCAATCACTGCTTCGCGCCCGAGCCGGACGAACTCGCCTTTGCCCGGCGTATCGTCGATCTCTTCGATCAGCCGACCAATGCCGGCCTCGGCGTGGTGGCTTTGGAAGGCAAAATGGTCGAGCGGCTGCATGTGGAAGCGGCCAGACGGCTGATTGCTCGCGCCGCCGTGATCGATCGGCGCTGATTCTGACAGCTGCTTGAGGGCGGTTCGATCGGCGGCCTACCGCAATGTGAACGGGAGGGCCTGAAAGTAATGAATGCTTATCATAAGCAATGCTATTTGTTCAACAGTGGCAATCGAATTGGTGAACAATAGGCAATCGAACCAGACGGCCATTCCTGAAATTTCGTATATGTGGAATTATCCTGCTGCGTAATCGGACTTTATAGAAATTCCACCCGGACTGCGCCTTCAAGTGGCTCGTTGATGACAATCCCGTGAGTTGCGGCAATCCCTTGGTGAACCATATGAGGATCACCGGCAACGATCTGCTGGCAGCGAATAGCGCCTCTGATCGTCGTCACCGGATACAGACAACTACGGGATCTATATAATGCGCAAGCTCATCCTCGCCGCCGCCTCGCTGGCTTTCCTCGCTTCGGGCGCCGCGGCCTTCGCCGCCGAGCAGACCACCGGCACCGTCCAGTCGGTCAACCCGGCCAATGGCACGCTGACGCTTCAGTCGGGCCAGTCGTTCAAGTTCACCAATGCCACCGTGCTTTATGGCCTTCTGCCCGGCCAGGAAGTCGGCGTGACCGCCAACGGCACGCAGGGCATCGGTGCCTTCGATCCGCATCCGGCCAACCGTGATGGCGACGTCAACTAAGACCGGCGCCACCAGCATTGCCCCGAGCGCCTGAGGGCGCCGGGCACCCAACCTCAAGGACTATCACTATGCGCAAGCTCATCCTCGCCGCCGCCTCGCTGGCTTTCCTCGCTTCGGGCGCCGCGGCCTTCGCCGCCGAGCAGACCACCGGCACCGTCCAGTCGGTCAACCCGGCCAATGGCACGCTGACGCTTCAGTCGGGCCAGTCGTTCAAGTTCACCAATGCCACCGTGCTTTATGGCCTTCTGCCCGGCCAGGAAGTCGGCGTGACCGCCAACGGCACGCAGGGCATCGGTGCCTTCGATCCGCATCCGGCCAACCGTGATGGCGACGTCAACTAAGACCGGCGCCACCAGCATTGCCCCGAGCGCCTGAGGGCGCCGGGCACCCAACCTCAAGGACTATCACTATGCGCAAGCTCATCCTCGCCGCCGCCTCGCTGGCTTTCCTCGCTTCGGGCGCCGCGGCCTTCGCCGCCGAGCAGACCACCGGCACCGTCCAGTCGGTCAACCCGGCCAATGGCACGCTGACGCTTCAGTCGGGCCAGTCGTTCAAGTTCACCAATGCCACCGTGCTTTATGGCCTTCTGCCCGGCCAGGAAGTCGGCGTGACCGCCAACGGCACGCAGGGCATCGGTGCCTTCGATCCGCATCCGGCCAACCGTGATGGCGACGTCAACTAAGACCGGCGCCACCAGCATTGCCCCGAGCGCCTGAGGGCGCCGGGCACCCAACCTCAAGGACTATCACTATGCGCAAGCTCATCCTCGCCGCCGCCTCGCTGGCTTTCCTCGCTTCGGGCGCCGCGGCCTTCGCCGCCGAGCAGACCACCGGCACCGTCCAGTCGGTCAACCCGGCCAATGGCACGCTGACGCTTCAGTCGGGCCAGTCGTTCAAGTTCACCAATGCCACCGTGCTTTATGGCCTTCTGCCCGGCCAGGAAGTCGGCGTGACCGCCAACGGCACGCAGGGCATCGGTGCCTTCGATCCGCATCCGGCCAACCGTGATGGCGACGTCAACTAAGACCGGCGCCACCAGCATTGCCCCGAGCGCCTGAGGGCGCCGGGCACCCAACCTCAAGGACTATCACTATGCGCAAGCTCATCCTCGCCGCCGCCTCGCTGGCTTTCCTCGCTTCGGGCGCCGCGGCCTTCGCCGCCGAGCAGACCACCGGCACCGTCCAGTCGGTCAACCCGGCCAATGGCACGCTGACGCTTCAGTCGGGCCAGTCGTTCAAGTTCACCAATGCCACCGTGCTTTATGGCCTTCTGCCCGGCCAGGAAGTCGGCGTGACCGCCAACGGCACGCAGGGCATCGGTGCCTTCGATCCGCATCCGGCCAACCGTGATGGCGACGTCAACTAAGACCTGACGCCACCGAATATTCCAGGCGCCTGATGGCACCGGACCCTACACTTCAAGGAGTACACCCATGCGCAAGTTCGCAATCGCCGCCGCCTCGCTGGCCTTCCTCGCTTCGGGCGCCGCAGCCTTCGCCGCCCAGCAGACGACGGGCACCGTCGAGACCGTCAATCCGGCTGCCGGCACGCTGACCCTCAAGTCCGGTGAGCGCTTCCAGTTCATGAACGGCACTGTGCTTTACGGCCTTCTGCCGGGCCAGGAAGTCGGCGTGACCGCCAACGGCTCGCAGGGCATCGGCGCCTTCGATCCGCATCCCGCCACGCAGGACGGCATGGACATCAACTAGTCCCGCCTTCCTATTCTACGCTCCGTAGCAAAACGGCGCCCGGTCGCGAGACCGGACGCCGTTTCTGTTTTGTCGTCGATGGATCAGATCAGGCCCAGGGGCGCTCTTCGGCGAGGCTTGCCTCGAAGGTCGCGATCTCCGGCTGCTTGACCATGGTCAGGCCGATATCGTCGAGCCCGTTCAGCAGCTTTTCCTTGCGCTCGGCATCGATCTCGAAATGGACCACGCCGCCATCGGGGCCGTGGATCTCCTGCGCCGCCAGATCGATCGTGATGCGCGCGTTTTCGCCGCGATCGGCATCGTCGAACAGCTTGTCGAGGTCTTCCTTCGAGACGCGGATCGGCAGGATGCCGTTGTTGAAGCAGTTATTGTAGAAGATGTCGGCGAAAGACGTCGAGATCACGCAGCGGATGCCGTAGTCGAGCAGCGCCCAGGGCGCGTGTTCGCGCGAGGAGCCGCAGCCGAAATTATCGCCGGCGACCAGGATCGAGGCGTGGCGATAGGCGGGCTTGTTCAGCACGAAGTCCGGATTCTCGCTGCCGTCGTCGCGGAAGCGCATCTCGGCGAAGAGGCCCTTGCCGAGCCCGGTGCGCTTGATCGTCTTCAGGTAATCCTTCGGGATGATCATGTCGGTGTCGATATTGATGAAGGGCAGCGGCGCCGCGACACCGGTCAGCGTGGTGAATTTGTCCATGATGGTCGTCCTCGGATCGTCCTGAAAGACGGGGTTTCTGTGAAATCCTGATCGTCGTGATGCGCTTGTCGCGCAAGGTGGTCAAGCGGGCCGCGAACGGCCGGCCATCAGTCTGCGGCCTCCTCGATCGCTTCCATGTCCTCGTCCGAGAGGCCGAAATGGTGGCCGATCTCGTGCACGAGCACATGGGTGACGATGGCCCCGAGCGTCTCGTCATGTTCGGCCCAGTAGTCGAGGATCGGCCGGCGGTAGAGCCAGACGCGATTGGGCGGCATGCCCGTGACCGCTGTGGCGCCAGCATGGGCGAGGCCGACGCCGACAAAGAGGCCGAGAAGGTCGAATTCGCTCTCGATGTCGAGATCGTCGAGCACCGGTCGCTCCGGAAAGTCATCGACGCGGATTTCGACATCGCCGGTCAGCTGGCGGAATTCTTCCGGCAATCCGGCAAGAGCCGCGCGCCCCAGCGCCTCGAAGTCGTCGAGCGATGGCGCTTTCAGCGTGTCGAGTGCGTTGGTCGTCATCATCGCGACTGGTCCCTTCTTGCGGTCTGGACCCATGAACACCGTCTGAACACCCGCCTCAGGCAAGGTTCAGGCCGGATGCGCTCTTCTCTCTCTCAACCGCCCCATTCGGGACGGACTGCATCGAGGAGAGCATCATGTTGAAATCCGCCCTCATCACCGCCGCGACCGCCCTCGCGATCTCCGCCGGCGCCCTTGGCGCCTCAAGCGCCAGCGCCGACACCGTGCGCGGTCCGGCGCCGGTCCAGGTCGACTATCGCGACGGCCAATGGAACCGCGGCGGCAATCCTGGCTGGAACGGCAACCGCTGGCATGGCGAACGCCATGTGCGCGGCCCGGTCCGGGTCTGCAAGCCGATCCTGCGCACGGTAAGGGTCCGCGGCTATAACGGCTGGCATTTCAAGCGGATCGTCGTCGGCGAGCGTTGCCATTTCGTCCGTCGCGGCTGGTGACCAGATGCCGGGACCGGCGTGCCGGTCCCGGCATCTGGCTTAATGCCAGTCGCGGATATCGACGAAGTGGCCGGCGATCGCCGCAGCTGCTGCCATCTGCGGCGAAACGAGATGGGTGCGGCCCTTGAAGCCCTGCCGGCCCTCGAAATTGCGGTTCGAGGTCGAAGCGCAACGCTCGCCGGGCTTCAGCCGATCCTCGTTCATCGCGAGGCACATCGAGCAGCCGGGCTCGCGCCATTCAAAGCCGGCCGCCTTGAAGATCGCGTCGAGACCCTCGGCCTCGGCCTGTTCCTTGACGAGACCGGAGCCCGGAACGACCATCGCGTTGACGCCTTCGCGGACCCGCTTGCCGCCGACCATGGCGGCTGCGGCGCGGAGATCCTCGATGCGGCCATTGGTGCAGGAGCCGATGAAGACGCGCTCGATCGGGATGTCGATCATGCGGGTGCCGGGCTTCAGGCCCATATAGTCGAGCGCGCGCCATTTCGAGCTGCGCTTGTTCTCGTCGGCGATCGCGTCGGGATCGGGCACGACGCCGGTGATCGCGACGACGTCCTCGGGCGATGAGCCCCAGGTGATGATCGGGGGCAGGCTGGCGGCGTCGAGGCGGATTTCCTTGTCGAAATGCGCGCCCTCGTCGGAGACGAGCTTCTCCCAGTAGCGCAGCGCCTGGTCCCAGACAGCGCCCGAGGGCGCCTTCGGCCGGCCCTTGATATAGGCGAAGGTCTTTTCGTCCGGCGCGATCAGCCCGGCGCGCGCGCCGCCCTCGATCGACATGTTGCAGACGGTCATACGGCCTTCCATCGACAGCGCGCGGATGGCCTCGCCGGCATATTCCATGACATGGCCGGTGCCGCCGGCCGTGCCGATCTCGCCGATGATGGCGAGGATGATGTCCTTCGCGGTCACGCCTTCGGGAGCCTTCCCGTCGACGGTGATGCGCATGTTCTTCGCCTTCTGCTGCAGCAGCGTCTGCGTGGCGAGCACATGCTCGACCTCGGAGGTGCCGATGCCATGCGCGAGGGCGCCGAACGCGCCATGCGTCGAGGTGTGGCTGTCGCCGCAGACGATCGTCATGCCCGGCAGCGTGAAGCCCTGCTCAGGACCGACGATGTGGACGATGCCCTGGCGGTGGTCGCGCTCGGAATAATATTCGACGCCGAAATCGGCCGCGTTTTCAGCAAGCGTCGCCACCTGCAGCGCGGATTCAGGATTAGCGATGCCCTGCGAGCGGTCGGTCGTCGGGACGTTGTGATCGACGACGGCGAGGGTCCGGCCTGGCTGGTGCACGCGGCGCCCGGCGATGCGCAGACCCTCGAAGGCCTGCGGGCTCGTCACCTCATGCACGAGATGGCGGTCGATATAGAGGATGGCGGTGCCGTCGGGCGTTTCCTCGATGACGTGATCATCCCAGATCTTGTCGTAGAGGGTGCGGGCTTTGGTTTCGGACGCGGTCATGACGCGAGTTCCTGGCAAGCAAAGGGAAAAGGAAGCAGCGCTGGATCGGGGCAACAGGCCGGCTTGCAAAGGCTCAGCCTCCGCCCCGTCAAAGTCGGCCGCGGCCCTCGGTCGCCTGGAGACGCGAGAAGAACCGCCATGGCAGCCGCGCATGATCGTCCATCGACGCGAAATCCGCAGTCGTCGGGCAATGCATAGGGGCGCGCGCGTCGTTCATAACGGTTCTAGATAGCAGCGCCCGCGGCGAAGGACAATGCCGCGCGGCGGGGCCGGGTCAGCGGATGCGCGTCGCCTGCAGCGACAGCGACAGCGGCATGCGCGTCAGCCCGGGCGGCAGGGCGAACATGCGATCGCCGGCCTCGACCATCATCGGAAACAGCCGGAAGGGCAGCGTCTCGTGCTCATGCAGCCAGTCGAGCGCCAGCCCCGCCTCGATCAGGGCGCCGATCACATCGGAAATGCCGCGCATCCATTCGAAATTGTGTTGGACCGCAAGCGGCGTCTCGTCGCCCGTATAGGTCACCAGCGCGTCGAAGCGCTGCGGGTGATCCTTGGCCGATCGCCAGTCATAGGCCGGGTAGAGCAGACCGTTCTTTTCCTCCATCAGAGCCGCGCCAGGATGGGTGTCAGCGAAATAGAAGCGGCCGCCGATTCTCAGCGTCCCGGCCACGGCCCGGGCCCAGGCGCGGATATCGTCGAGCCAGGTGATGGTGCCCCAGGTCGTGAAGACCATGTCGAAACCCGTGCCGATCAGGTCCGGCGCGTCATAGACCTCGCCCTCGACGAAGCGGGCCTTGATGCCCGTCCGCGTGGCCAGCGCCTCGGAATGCGCGATGGCGCGCGGGGAGAAATCGATGCCGGTGACATCGGCGCCGCGACGGGCGAGGCAGAGCGTGTCGATGCCGATATGGCACTGGAAATGCGCGAGCTTCAGCCCGTCGACATCGCCGATCTCGGCCGCCTCGATCGGATAGAGCGTATCCTCGCCGGCGAGGAATGCGTCGATCGCATAGAAGCCGGTGCGGTCGAGCGCGTGGATATCGGCTCTCTCGTCCCAGTTCTGCCGGTTGCTGAGCTTGAACGGATCCATCGTCCTGCCCCGATCATGAAAAAAGGGCGGCCCTCGCGGATCCGCCCTTCAGATTGCATTCCGCGCGCTGCGGGATGGCGGAGGTCCTAGACCTTCGCCTTCTCCTTGCGGGGCTCGGTCTTCTCGACGATGCGCGCCGACTTGCCGCGGCGATCACGGAGATAATAGAGCTTGGCGCGACGGACCTTGCCGCGACGGACGACTTCGATCGAGTCGATCAGCGGCGAATAGACCGGGAAGACGCGCTCGACGCCTTCGCCATAGGAAATCTTGCGGACGGTGAAGTTCTCGTTGAGTCCACCACCGGAACGGGCGATCACGACGCCCTCATAAGCCTGCACGCGCGAACGCGTGCCTTCGACCACCTTCACATTGACCTTCACGGTATCGCCGGGGGCGAAAGCCGGAACCGCGCGAAGCGCGGTGATCTTTTCGATCTGCTCTTTGTCGAGCTCGTCGATGATATTAGCCATAGTCTCAACTCCTGCCGATGCGCTTTCGAGAAGCGCGAGCGTTTCGGTGCGCTGTTTTCAGTTGGTTCACCGGCGGTCTTGGTGCCGCGACGGTTGCGCGCATCTAGCCGATACCGCGCCGGAAGTCCAGCCGAAACCGCAGCTATGGGCGGGATTCAGCGCCCTGGCGCCCAGTCGGGCGGCGCCAGTTCAAAGCCCTCGAAGCGGAATCCGGGCGCGACGGTGCAGCCGACCAGCGTCCAGGCGCCGAGGCTGGCTGCCGCCTGCCACCATCCCCTCGGGACGATGCCCTGCGGTCGCTCGCCGGCCATGAGGTCGGTGCCGAGCCGCAGCGTTTCCTTTGCTGCGCCGTTCTCGGAGAGGCCGAGCTCAAGCGGCGCGCCGGCATAATGATGCCAGGTCTCGACCGCATCGACCCGGTGCCAATGCGACGGCGCCCCGCCCTTCAGCAGGAAATAGATGGCCGTCGAGGCCGGCCGTCCCTCGTGAAGGGTGTCGTCGCGGAAGGTCTGGCGATAATAGCCGCCTTCGGGATGCGGCTTGAGATCGAGCAGCGCGATCACGTCCTCGGCGGCGAGGTTGTCCAGAGCGGTCATCCCTTGAAGACGTCCTTGGCGCGGCGGGTCGCCGCGAAGACCTCGGCCGGATCGCCGTCGGGCAGGCCGGCAGAGGCGCGCACGCCGCTGGCATCGGAGCGCAGGAACGGATTGGTCGAGCGCTCGATGGCGACCGTGGTCGGCAAGGTCGGCTTGCCGGCGGCGCGCAGGCTGCGGATCTCCTCGCCCCTTGCGATGAGCGCTGCATTCTCCGGCTCGATCGTCAGCGCGAAGCGGAGATTGGCCTCGGTATATTCATGGCCGCAATAGAGCACGGTGTCGCCCGGCAGGGCGCCGACCTTCTCGACCGAATCGAACATCTGCGCCAGCGTGCCCTCGAGCACGCGGCCGCAGCCGAGCGCGAACAGCGTGTCGGCGACGAAGGCCACCTTGTCGTCGGGCAGGTGATAGATGATATGGCCGAGCGTATGGCCGGGTGTCGCAATGACATGGACGGGATGGCCCGCGAAGTCGAAGCTGTCGCCGTCCGCGACGGTGATGTCGATGCCGGGGATCCGGTCGGCCTCGGCGGCCGGGCCGGTGATGGTGCAGCCGGTCGCGGCCTTCACGTCCAGATTGCCCTGGACATGGTCGACGTGATGATGCGTCGTGAAGATGTCGGTCAGCGTCCAGCCTTTTTCGGCAAGGACGGCGAGGACCGGGGCTGCTTCCGGCACGTCGATCGAGGCGGTCCGGCCCGAGGCGGCGTCATGCACGAGCACGCCGTAATTGTCGCTGAGGCAGGGAAACTGAACGATTTCGAGGGGCATGGCGATCTCCATCGGGGAGCGCGGACCCTATCAACTGCAGCGGGCTGGCGCCAAGCGGAAAGCCTTCCTAAAATCGATCCGTCCCGTTGTCAGTCCTTGTATTGCTGGAGCCAGACGCCTTGGAAGAAGGCCAGACCATCTCGCCCGATATCGTCGACCTCCGCAGCTTCTATGCGGAGCGGCTCGGCCTGGTGGCGCGTGGCCTGATCGCGGCGAAGCTCAAGGCGCATTGGCCGCATGCCAATGGCGACCGCGTGCTCGGCATCGGCTATGCGACGCCCTATCTCGACGCCCTTTCCACCGGCGCCGAGCGCGTTCTCGCCTTCATGCCGGCGGCGCAGGGCGTGATGAACTGGTCGGCCGATGGCGGCAATCTGGCGACTTTGGTGCATGAGGACATGCTCCCGCTCACCGATGCCTCGATCGATCGCATTCTGGCCATCCATTGCCTGGAGACGACGGCCAATGTCCGCGATCTCCTGCGCGAGCTCTGGCGGGTGCTGGTGCCCGGCGGCCGGCTCATGATCGCGGTGCCCAACCGGCGCGGCATCTGGGCCCGCGTCGAGCGGACGCCCTTCGGCTATGGCCGGCCCTTTTCGCGCAGCCAGATTGCGACGCTGCTCCGCGAGACGCAGTTCAGCGAGATCGGCTGGTCGGGCGCCTTGTTCGCGCCGCCCTCGTCGAACCGGCTTTTCCTCCGGAGCGGCAAGGGCTGGGATCAGGTGGGCCGGCTGCTGTGGCCGGCCTTTCCGGGCGTGCTCATCGTCGAGGTGACGAAGCTGGTCTATCAGGGCGTTCCGGCGCGGCGAACCAGCCGCCGCATGCCGGTGCTGGCGCCGGCGCTGATTCCGGCCGGCAGTCGCCGAGACGCGCTCGATTCGCCCGGAAACCCGGCGGGTCCGCGCTGAGGCGGCGCCGCCGCCAACGATCTATCGGCCTCCTCGGGCGGCTCCGCGTGACAGCAGGAACACCGCCTGCTGGCCGAACAGGTTCCAGAACCACCAGGGCGCTTTCAGTGTCATCCGCGTCCCGCCCGCATCCAGCACCACCGGCTTTTCGATCGCCGCGTCGACCTCCTGGCAGAGCTGGGCGAAGTCGCGGATGGTGCAGAAATGGATGTTCGGCGTGTCGTACCAGCTATAGGGCAGGTTCTCGGTCACCGGCATGCGGCCGCGAAAGCCGAGCGAGGTGCGCACGGTCCAATGGCCGAAATTCGGGAATGAGACGATGACGCGGCGCCCGATGCGCAGCATCTCGGCGAGAACGCGCTTTGGGTGCACCGTCGCCTGGATCGTCTGCGACAGGATCACATAGTCGAAGCTGTCGTCGGGATAGTCGACGAGATCGGTGTCGGCATCGCCTTGGATCACGGAGAGGCCGCGCGCGAGGCAGAGATTGACGCCGGCTTGCGACAACTCGATGCCGCGGCCCTCGACGCCGCGTCGATCGGCCAGCAGCGCCAGCAATTCACCGTCGCCGCAACCGACATCGAGCACGCGGCTGCCCGGCTCGACCAGTTCGGCAATGGCGAGAAGGTCGAGCCGTTTGGAGAGTTCGCCGTTCGCCGGCGGTGCCATGGGCTGCATCGCTATCTCCAGCGCTGGGCGGCGGCCGAGGAGAGGAAGCCGCGGATCGAGGCGAACAGCACCGGCTCATCCAGCAAGAAGGCGTCGTGGCCGCGATCCGTCTCGATCTCGACGAAGGAGACGCTGGCACCGCTGGCATTCAGCGCCCGCACCACGGTTCGGCTTTCGGCGGTTGGGAACAACCAGTCCGATGTGAAGGAAGCGACGCAGAATCGCGTCTTCGTGCCGAGAAAGGCATTGGCGAGGCGCCCGCCATAGTCGGCGGCGATGTCGAAATAATCCATCGCGCGCGTGACATAGAGATAGGAATTGGCGTCGAAGCGCTCGACGAAGGAGAGCCCCTGGTGGCGCAGATAGGATTCGACCTGGAAATCGGCGTCGAAGCCGAAGCCGATCCGGTCGCGGTTCTGAAGGTTGCGCCCGAATTTGCGCTGCAGCCCCTCGTCGGACATGTAGGTGATGTGGGCGGCCATGCGCGCGACGGCGAGGCCCTTGCGCGGGATGACGCCCTCGCTGAGATAGCGCCCGCCGCGCCAGTCCGGATCGGCCATGATCGCCTGGCGGCCGACCTCGTGGAAGGCGATGTTCTGGGAGGAATGACGCGGGCCGGTGGCGATCGGCAGGGCCGTGAACACGCGCTCCGGATAGGCGGCTGCCCATTGCAGCACCTGCATGCCGCCCATCGAGCCGCCTGCGACGCAGAAGAGCTGGTCGATGCCGAGCGCGTCGATGAGCATCGCCTGGGCGCGCACCATGTCGGGGATGGTGATCAGTGGTAGATCGAGGCCATAGGGCTGGCCTGTCTCGGGATTGGTCGAGGCCGGGCCGGTCGAGCCCATGCAGCCGCCGACGACATTCGAGCAGATGACGAAGAAGCGGTTGGTGTCGATCGGCTTGCCGGGGCCGACCACCGTTTCCCACCAGCCTGGCTTGCCGGTGACCGGATTGTCGCTCGCAACATGCTGGTCACCGGTCAGCGCATGGCAGACGAGGATCGCGTTGGACCGATCGGCGTTCAGCGTGCCGTAAGTCTGGTAGGCGATCTGCAGCGGCGCGATGGACTGACCTGAATCGAGCCGCAGCGGCTGGTCGGCGCCGAAGCGCATGACGTGGCTTGAGGGGGTGTCGGCTTCGCTGCGCGCCTGACTTGCGCCATCGAAAGCAAGGGGCCCGCCATCGACGGGGGAAGACTGGCTGAAGGAGGCCATGTTCGGTTCGTGACCGCTAGGAATGGGCGCCTAGCTAGGGTCGGGGGCTTTCACCTGTCAATGTTTTCTTTGCTTTCGGCCTGTGGCTTGCCTATGAATCGGCCCCCGCCGGGCGGCGCGCGCGTTGCCCTTTCCAAGCCTCCAGATACCCACGCAGCATGGCCGTGACAGAGACGACGACCCCGCCGGGCGAGACCGACGCCGCGCAGCTTGCCGCGATCCGGGCGACGATCGACCGGCTCGACAGCGAGATGCATCAGTGCCTGATCGAGCGCGGGACGGCCATCTCGGCCCTCGTCCGCGTCAAGGGCACGAGCCGGCCGGGCGCCGCGTTCCGGCCGGGACGCGAGGCCGACATGATGCGCCGCCTCGTCGACCGCCACGCCGGCGCCCTGCCACTCTGGACGGTCGAGCATATCTGGCGCGAGATCATCACCACCTTCACGCGGATGCAGGCCTCGTTCGACGTCGCCTATGATGCCGGGCTGCTGGGCGCCGGCCTGCTGGGTGCTCTTGGCCATTCCGACGCGATGCGTGACGTCGCCCGCTTCCTGTTCGGCTTCACCGTCGCGCTGCATCGCCAGCAGGGGCCGCTCGATACGATCAATCATGTCCGTGAAAGCGGCACCGATCTCGGCCTCGTCGCCCTCGCGCAACCGTCCGAGGCCGGCGCCTGGTGGCGGGCGCTCGGCCGTCCCTCCGGGCCGCGCATCATGGCGCTGGCGCCGTTCATCGCTGTTGTCGGCCGCCCCGCAGACCTCCCGGTGCTGGTGATCGCGCCGGAACTCGCCGATCCCGCTCCGCCCGAGCTGACCCTCTTCGCCGTCAGCGCGATCGGCGCCGACGCCGCCCGCGTCATTCGTGCCGCCGGCGGCACGGTGATGGCCGAAGCCGGGCGCGAGATGCTGGTGGCCCTGCCGGCTGCAACGTCGCCGGCCGTGCTCTCCGCGCGAGCGGGGTTCGACGACATCGCGAAGGTCGGAGCCCTTTCCTGCGGCATCGCCATTGGCGCTGTTGATGCCGACCCCGTCCTCTATCGCCGCATCGAGGAAGCCTGACGCCCATGACCAAGACCGACATGCCGATGGGCCGCCCGCAGCCGCGGCCGGGTATCCTCGACATCGCCGCCTATGATCCGGGCCGCACGGAAGGCACGGGCGGCAGCCGCCTCTACAAGCTGGCGGCGAACGAGACGCCGCTTGGCGCAAGCGCCGCCGCCGCAGCGGCCTTTGCCGCGGACGCCGCCGCGCTGGAGATCTATCCCGATGCCGGCGCGACCGAGCTTCGCGCCATGATCGCCGCGACGCACGGCATTTTGGCCGACCGAATCCTTTGCGGCGCCGGTTCGGACGAGTTGCTCAGCCTGCTGGCGCGGACCTATCTCGGCCCCGGCGACGAGGCGATCCATACCCAATACGCCTTCCTTATCTATCCGATCGCGATCCGCGCCGCCGGCGCGACCCCGATCGTGGCGCCGGAGAAGAACTTCACGACCTATGTCGATGCGATCATCGACCGCGTCGGTCCGAAGACCCGCATGGTCTTTCTTGCCAATCCCAACAATCCGACCGGGACCTATGTTCCGTTCAGCGAGATCCGCCGGCTGCATGCGGCGCTGCCGCCGCATGTGCTGCTGGTGCTCGACGCGGCCTATGCCGAATATGTCCACCGCAACGACTATGAGAGCGGGATCGAACTGGTCGGCCAGTCCGAGAATGTCGTGATGACCAGGACATTCTCGAAGATCCATGGCCTCGCCGCGCTGCGCCTCGGCTGGCTCTATGGTCCCGATCATGTCGTCGATGCGGTCAATCGCATCCGCGGGCCCTTCAACGTTTCGACGCCGGCGATGCGGGCCGGTATCGCGGCGCTGGGCGACCGGGCGCATGTCGCGGCGTCCGTTGCACATAACGAGGAATGGCTGCCGCGCGTCACCAAGGCGCTGGAGGGTCTCGGTCTCGAGGTGACGCCGAGCGTCGGCAATTTCGTCCTGATCCACTTCCCGCGCACCCATGGCAAGACCGCCGCCGAGGCCGAGACATTCCTGCTCCAGCGCGGCGTCGTGCTGCGCGGCGTTGCCGGCTATTGCCTTCCTCATGCGCTGCGGATGACGATCGGTTCGGCCGAGGCCAACGAGGCGGCGATCGCGGGCCTCCGTGCCTTTATGACGGGAACTGCCTCATGAGCACGGTCATCTTCCCCCGCCTGACGCTGGTCGGCATCGGCCATATCGGCGCGTCGATCGCGCTTGCGGCGAAGCGCGCCGGTGCTGTCGGCGAGATTGTCGTGACGACGCGCCGCGCCGAGACGCTGAAGCGGGCCGAGGAACTGAGGCTCGGTGATCGCTATGTCGCGAGCGCCGCCGAGGCGGTTCAGGGCGCTGATTGCGTGATCGTCTGCGTGCCCGTCGGCGCCTGTGGCGCGGTGGCGGCCGAGATCGGTCCGTCGCTCAAGCCGGGCGCGATCGTGTCCGATGTCGGCTCGGTCAAGGCCTCCGTGATCCGCGCGATGCAGCCGCATCTGCCGGAGAGCGTGGCCTTCGTGCCCGGCCATCCGCTCGCCGGTACGGAATATTCGGGTCCCGATGCGGGGTTCGCGTCGCTGTTCGACAATCGCTGGTGCGTCCTGACGCCAGCATCCTCCGTCGATCCTGAGGCGGTCGCGCGGATGTTTGCGTTCTGGCGGGCGCTCGGCGCCAATGTCGAGACCATGTCGGCCGAGCACCATGATCTCGTGCTCGCGATCACCAGCCATCTGCCGCATCTCATCGCCTACAACATCGTCGGCACCGCGGCCGATCTCGAGGGGGGCATCCGCTCGGAAGTCTTGAAGTTCTCGGCCTCGGGCTTCCGAGATTTCACCCGCATCGCCGCGTCGGATCCGACGATGTGGCGCGATATCTTCCTTAACAACAAGGATGCCGTGCTGGAGATGCTGGGGCGCTTCAACGAGGATCTGGCGACGCTGACCCGGGCTATCCGCAACGGCGACGGAGACACCCTGTTCGACCTCTTCACGCGGACCCGCGCCATCCGTCGCTCGATCGTCGCCCTCGGTCAGGATACCGCCGCGGCGGATTTCGGCCGCAACGAGCATGTGAAGGAATAGCCTGCCGACGCGCTCCGAAAGGCGCGCGTCGGTTCCTCGGCAACCGGGGAGAGGGCGCCCGCGATTGAACGGACGCCCTCCCGAAGGGTCAGAGCGCCAGCAACCCCGCTCTAGCTCCGACTGCCATGGCGGCGCCCTTCACGACGGCTGCTGCCACCGTCAGATGAGTGCCGTCGCTGACATCGCCGGTGGCGACGAAAGGCGATGTGCCGAAGGTCCCCGTCGCACCCGCCGAGTTGGACCAGGTGCAGTCGATCGTATCGAGGAACACCCACGGCCCCGGATCGGCAGCGAAGGCTGGCGTACTTCCCACCGCCGCTGCGCCCGAGGTCAGCGCTGCCTTGATGAAATCACGCTTCTGGCGCGCCCCGGTGAGGGCGAGCGCAGGTTGGTACCAGGAGGCGCCGACCAGCAAGATGGTGTTCGGGTTCTGGCTCCGCACATAGGTGAAGAGATCGGCCGCATAGCTCTGGATCGAGCGACCGCTGCCGTCCGCCGTCGGATCGTTGATCCCGCCGAAGACGCCGGTGATCTGCGGCGTCCCCGAGAGCAGGGCCGCCTGCCTGGAAAAGAAGGGCGTGCCGGACCCGGCGGCGATGTAGCCCGATCCGCCGACAGGATCGATCCCGAACCTGAACAGCCCGAGCGGAATGCCCATCTCCCAATAGGGGCCAGACGTCCAATCGACGGAAGGCAGCGTGCCGTAGCTGTCGGTCATGAAGCGCGCCGAAGGAAAATCCGACAGCGGATAGGGCGCGATCTTGTCGGATGACGGCGCAAAAAGTCCGCCGAAGCCAAAGCCATTGGCGAAGATGACGATATTGCGCGTCGCCGAACTGCCGAACACGAACTTCGTCGTCACCGTCGAGTAGCCGGATGCGCTGGGCACCGTCACGAAGCCGCCGCTGAGCGGCTTGCCGTCGACGACCACCGCGAGGCGGTCACCGGAGCGGCCGCGGAAGGCGAAGCTGGTCCCCGTATGCCGGAAGGCCACGACGCCGCGGTTTTCGGGCGGATAATAGAAGTCGTTGTTGGCGTTGGTGCTCCCCGGATATTCGAAGGCGAAGCTCCAGGACCCGCGGTTGTGCAGCGTGTAGGCATAAGACGAGAACGGATAGAGCACCCAACTCGACACGCCGGAATTGTCGTAGGGGCTTGGAACGGTGATGGTCGGCGTTTCGCTGGAATAGGCTGGATAGGTCGTGTTGTAGACCGCCAGCGCCGCCTTCACGGCAGCGACCGTGGCGGCGGCTCCGCCACGCCGCAGCAGCCCCCAGCCGGCCGCCGTCGACAGCTTGCCAGCGCTCGCCCATCCCGGCGCCGCCACATAGGCATGGCGACGGCTATGGCCATAGGCCGGATTGGCGCCGCTGCGGTCGCGAAAGAAGGCGAGCGTAGCGACAGTCGGGATAGTGACGGGGGTAGCAGCGCCGATGCGGACGCCGTTCACCCACAGTTCGGCGCGACCCGCAACCCATGCGGCGTGGGCGGTGACAACCGAACGAGCGGCGTAGCTGCCACCCGTGATATTCCATTGTGTCGTTCCGCCGGAGACGCCGATGAACTGATAGGCGCCGGCCGCGATGCGCAGTTCGATATAGTTGCTCGCGTCGCTATAGAGCGACCAGATGGTGAAGGTGCCGGCACCATCGCTGTCGGTGTCGAACTGCTCGACCATGGAGCCGGCACCCTGTGCGAAGCCCCGGCACGGAAGTCCCGACGCCGGCCCGAGCGGCGTCGCGAAGGTCGGGCCGAAGAGGTAGAGATCCGACGCGCGCGGCGTCGACGTCCCGGAGGTCGCGATCGGTGACGTCACGACGGGCAGGAACTCGCACTGACCGCCATAGAGATAGACGCCCGACGTGCCGTCGCCGGCGAAGGACGTGGTGTTGTCGGCCGAGCACAGGAAAAGGAGAAGCCCGGTCGAGACGGTGGTGTTGGCGACCATCGTGACGATGCAGCGGTACCAGCCATTGCCGGCGGGGACCATCCGCGCCGACGTGACCGCCGATTGCACCGTCCCGACCGCGCCTGTCGCGAGATTGAAGAAGGCCACGGCGTTTGTCTGGTTCGTCGGCCCGATGCCGATCCACGAAAGTTCAGCGGCCTTGGCGTAGATCGATACCGTCACCGGGGAGCCGCTGGCGAGGCTGCTGCCGTTCGACTGCATGATGTGCGAGGCCGCCGTGCCGCTCGAGGCGACCAGCTTCGAACCGTTGCTCGCACCATCCGGGCTTGTCGCCGCATTGAGGGTCACGGCGGTCCGGTTCTTGGTCCACGTCCCCTGGTCGAAGCGGCTCGACTGCAGGACGGTGTTCGTGCTGGTACCTTCAAGCAGGGCGCCGAGCGGCAGCCCCGCCAGATCATAGTCCAGCGAGAAGATGCCGCTGAGGTCCGGCCCGATGGCGCCGCCGGGCTGCACATGGAAGCGCGCCGAGGTTCGCGCGAACGACGCGGCAACCGACGATTGCATGAAGGCGTCGTTGGAGCTGGTGAGCCGGTCGGCTGCCCATTGGGCGCCGGCCAGATGATCCGCGTAATGGTCGGCGACGACCGTACGGACGCTCGCCGACAGCGCCGCGCGCCGTGCTGTGAGGGTCGACATCCTACGGCACCCCGACCAGCGTGAACGCCGCGCCGGCCGACTGTGCGACGGCTGCGGCCGACGTGCCCGACCGGATTCTCAGATAGCGGGTGCCGAGGAAATCGGAGAGCGGGACCAGGATGCTGCGGCTGGCAGCCGCCTGGATCGTGTATTCGGCGCCGCTCGCATCATAGAGGTCGTTCCAGTTGGTCCCGTCGGGGCTGGTCTGGAAGGTGATCACCGCGGCCGTCCAGGCCGAAGGCATGACGATGCGGGCGAGGCGGTAGAGGCCAAGGTCGATGGCGGGCGTCAGCGATCCGGCCGCGGCGATGCTGGCCGAGACGACCGAGACCTGGCCGCCCGTCACCGGCAGCGGGTTGGTTCCGGTGACGTCGCTGCCACCGATCTGAAGGCCGACCCTGCCGATGACGGACGTCCCCGTCGCGAGAACGACTGAGCCGAGGCCAGTTGCGATTGCCTTCAGGCGGCTCAGCACCGTGTTGGCGGTCGGGTCGGTCTGGACTTCGCCGATCTGGGCGCCGAGAGCGTTCTGGCCCGTCGCCGTGGCCGCACCGGTCGCACCGGTGGCGACGGCCGCGGTGATCGATGTGACGAGCGCGGCGATGTCGATGGGGCCGGTGCCATCCGGATCCGAGATCCCGTAGAGCGGCAGGAACGGACCCGCGCCAGTCCCCGACGCGTCGAGCACGCGCTGCTGGAAGGTGTTGCCGGCGCCGTCCTTGATCTGCTTGGTCGTGAGCGTAGCGGTCATGATCAGATCCATCCCATCAGTTGAAGATTGGAATTTTCAGGTGCGGAGAAGTCGAGCGCGCTGCCGGTGCCCGGCGCTTCGTCGGTATTCAGGCCGCCGAGGCCGGTCATGAAGCCGTAGATCTCGGTGATCTCGACGCCGTCGGTGTGGCGTTCGATCTCGTATTCGGCGATCTGGCCCTCCGGAATCTGTCGCGACTCGGCGGTCGTGTAGCTGAAGGTGAGGGCGCGGGTGGCGGGGTTGAGAACCAGCGTGCCGCTGCCGGTATCCTTGGTGAGCAGCAGCGTCCCCGCGACACCGATTGTGAGGAAGAAGTCCGAGTCGGTGAGCGGCACTGTGTCGGGCAATGTCCAGGTAAGCGCCGGGGCATTGTTCCCCCGCCAAATCGACATATCGACGTGAAGAGGCATTGCGGTCCTTCTCTCCTTTGGAGGTTGGGGAAAGGCGAGCCGTCCGCTGCCGCCGCAGGCTGCGGCATGGCGGTTGGCAATTCGGATCGCGCGTGGACGATGGCGCCGGGCGGGGACCTCTTCTGAGGCAGGGCGCCGGCGTCATCTGTACTTAGATATACCACTAAGGGTTGTAAAAAGCACGCAAAAAGTGCTGATGCCTGCTCCGCATTCTTGCAGGCATGATCCAGCTCGCCCGAGCGAGGCCGTCGCGCCACCGCATGACAACTGGATGGCAGGGTGCAACTATGGATTGTCTATCGGATGCCATGGCGCCGAAGCGGGCCGGCGGCAATTGCCCTCAGGCATGGAAGCGGCCAGTTGCGGCGCAATGCATCATGCCCTTGATGATCATGGCGTGATGATCAGCGCCGGCGCTGCAAAGGGTGCGTGCTCCGTCCGGCGAAGCGCCGGCTCAATGCTGCGGGTTGGGCTTGAACGGGTGGCCGAGCGCGGCCGATATGGCGGCGAAGATCCGCGTCGCGGGGGCGAGGCAGGCGATGCTGCGATCATTGCCGGTGGGAACGGGCGAGTCCGAGCAATCGCCTGTCATGATGTCGCTGTTGGCCTGAACCACGACGGTCGTGCCGCTCCGGGTATCGAAATAGAGCGTCGTCTCATAACCCGGCAGCGTGCCGGTATGGCCGACCCAGCCATCAATGCAGCCGATGGCGATGCCATAGCCTGCCGGACCGGGGAAGGTGAGCCGCCGCGTCTGCAGAGACGCGTCGAGCAGGCCCTGTCCGGTCACCAGCGCATGGCCATAGGTGAGGAGATCATCGAGGTCGGAGATCATTTCGCCGGCGGTCCAGCCCCAGGCCGGGTTCCAGTGCGTGGCATTGGCCGGCGCGTCGGGTTTGGCGGTGTCGCCTTGAAGGGTCAATCCGTCGGCATAGGGCGCGGGCAGATCCGGCGATTCGCCCGGCCAACTGGTATTTGCCAGCTTCAACGGATCGAGGATCCGCTCCTTGAACATCGTGCCGATTGACTTGCCGGTGACCTTCTCGATGACCATGCCGAGCAGAATGAAGTTGGTGTTGGAATAGTCGAAAGCCGCGCCGGGCTCAAACAGCGGCGATTCGCTGATGGCGGCGGCGAGCAGATCCGATGGCTTGAACACCGTTTCGGGATCGGCGAAGTATTTGTCGGTGAACTTCGCACTGCGCGTATAGCTGGCCACGCCACTGGTCATGTCGGCCAGCTGAAGAATGCTGATGCGGTCTCCGTTCGGAACCCCGGCGACATATTTCGCGATCGGGTCGTCCAGCGACAGCTTTCCGTCCTCGACCAGTTGCAGGATCATCGTGCCGACGAAGGTCTTGGTCAGCGAGCCGATACGGGTGTGCATGCCAATGGCCATCGGCGTTCCCTTCGCAGGGTCCGCCTTGCCGATGGCAGCCTGCCAGGTGCCCTCGGGCGTCCTGACGCCAACGATTGCGCCGGGTGCCGCAGCCTGTTTGAAGGATGCTTCCAGTGCGGCCTGAAGCTTGGCCGACAGCGTGGCGGGCAGGGGTGCCGTGGCCATGGCGGGCGCGGACGGGGCGGCGATGACATCGGCGATGTTGCTGACGCACGCATCCTTTGCCGGCGCGGCCGCATTGGCCGGCATGACAGGGATTGGTCCGAGCATCAGTGCCGCTACCGGGGCAAGCAGAACATATCGGCCGCCACGAACCGTTGAAAAGCGCATTGCTCGTCTCCCCCGCGCCCCGGCTGGCCCATCGGCAAGCTGCAGAGCACTACGGCAGCGAGCATTTCACAGCTGCGCCGGCGAGGAAATGGGTGCGTGCTCCCCGGTTCGCCGACTCAGACCAGGGCGGGCGTGAAGCGGATCGTGCCGACGGCTGCTTCGCCCGGCGAAAGCGCGATGATGCCGAGATCGCCGCCATCCGTGCCGAGCCTGTTGAAGCCACAGGAAAGGTTGGTCTGCGGCTCGAGGCAAAAGACGTCCCGCTTCGGGTCGGCATAGAACATCAGGTGGCCGAAGACCGGGTCCGCCGCGATGGCGAGGCCAACGCCGCGCGAGGGGAAGGTCAGCAGGGCGTGGCCGTCCCAGCCGCCATAGTCGTTGTTGCGCCATCCGCCCGGCAGGCCGCGGCCGGCCGAAAAATCGAGTTCCGGCGGAATGCTGATGCGGTCGCCGACGATGCCGAGCGGGCCCTCGAGCCAGAAGTCGCGCGCCCGGAAGCGGAGGATGGTATCGGCATCACGCGGGAACCACGGGTGATGACCGAAGCCGAACGGCAGCCTTTCCGCAGAGCGGTTGATGATCGTCGTCGTCAGCACCAGCGCGCCGCGGTCGAACGAATAGGCCTGGGTGGCGTGATAGGCGAAGGGGTCGCGCGGGCCGGCGGCGTGATCGAGCGTCAGCACGGCGGAGGCGCCATCGACCTTTGCCACCGTCCAGGCCGACTGCCAGCCGCTGCCATGGACATTGAACGGCTCGGCGCCGTTGTTCGGTGCGACCTCGAAAGTCTTGCCTTCGAACGTGAAGCGGTTGCCGTCGATGCGGTTCGCAAAGGGGATCATCGGAAAGCTGGCGACGCCGAGCACGGCGCCGGCCGCAGCGTCGGCGCCGGAGAGCGGGCGCATCACGTCGCGCCCGCCGATCCGCAGAAACGCGATGCTGCCGCCGATCTCCGGAACGAGGCCGACCGACACCTGCCCGTCGCGTAGCTCAATCATCGGCCTCTTCCTTAGAAACAGCGGCCGCGCTTCACGATGCGATGGCGCAGCGTTTCACGACGGCTTGTGGTGCGAGGGTCGCGGCAATTCCCGGCGAAGCGGCAGGCGGCGGCGCCGCATTGAGCGGCTTGCCGGCGCTTTCGCCGCTGGGCGCGATCGCCGCCAGCGGGCCGGCGGACGGCGTGGGCTCGGACGAGGCGACCGGTCCGGTCGCTTCCGGCGCAGCGGGTGGCAGAACGATCGGAGCCGCGCCGATCCGCGGCAATGCGCCGAGCGGAATGAAGCCGAGCATCGCGCGACCGGATGAGATCGTCACCGTCGCCTCGCGCCAGGTCTTTCCGTCGATTGTCACCGGCCGCAGCAGCGCCGAGACGAGGCCGATCATCTGCTTTGCCTTGGCGCCGCTGCCCGGCTTCAAGACTTCCAGAAGGTCGGGCAGCCGGTCGAGCTGGTCGAGCCGCACGGTGAGGCTGCCATTCAGCAGCCCGTCGGCCGTCGGCGTGACCGCGCCGCTGATCGAGGTGGACACACCGGCCACCGTCGTGTCGAGTTGGTCGATGCGAACAGGCTGGCCCGAGGCGATCCATGCCGCCGCGCGGTCGCCATGCGCCATGACCACGCTGGCCGGAACGGCGAGGGCGATGTCGGTATCAACAGATGGCAGGGTCGGTCGGCCCGGCACCATCGCGGTAAACTGGTCGAGCGACAGGAAGAGATCGAGGATCTGAGCCCCGGCCGGATCGGGTACGACGTGGAATTCCGCATGCTGCGCCCTGAGCGGGACCGGAGCGCCGAGCCGGGCTGGAACGTTGATCGTGGCGTCGAAGCCGTCGGCTACGAGCGAAAAGCGGCTGAGGCCGGAGAGGCCGAGCCGGATGCTCGATTGCAGCGACGTCCAGTTGGCGTCGGCCGTGGCGCCGCCGGGGCCCTTGACGGAGAGCGGCCCCTTGGCGGCAAAGATCGCCCGGTTCGGGTTATAGGCGAGGCCCACAGCTTCGATGCCGGCGAGGTCGAGAGAGACCGCTTCGGCCGGGCAGGCGGCAGCGAGTGGCATGCAGGTCACGTCGAAGCGGAACGGGAAGCCGCCAATCGAGCGGTCGCCGCAGGCGAGTGTCGCGCCTTCGGCGGCGGCCCGCGCCTCGAGACCGTCGATTTTGCCGCCGACATAATGGCGCAGCGCGAACCATCCGCCCGTCCAGAGCAGGCAGAGCGCGATGGCGACCGCGATCAGGATCTGGAAGCGGCGCCGGCCCTTGCCGGGCCTTGCCGGCGCTCCTCCGGTGTCGGTCACGCTGCTCACAGGATGTCTCTCCGTTGAAGTTCCCACCGTCCGCTGTTAGGCGGGAGGGATCCCGTCAAGGAACGATGGCAAATGGCTGATCTTTGGGTCTTCGGTTATGGCTCACTCATGTGGCGGCCAGGTTTCAGTTTTGTCGAATCCGTTCCGGCGCGGCTGATCGGCGAGCACCGGGCGCTGTGCGTCCTATCCTTCGTCCATCGCGGCACGGAGGAAAAGCCTGGTCTGGTATTGGGGCTCGATAAAGGCGGCTCCTGCAGGGGCGTCGCCTTTCGCATCGCGGGCGATATGCGCGACGAGGTCCTTGCCTATCTCCGGGCGCGCGAACTCGTCACCAATGTCTATCACGAGGTCATCAGGCCGATCCGCCTCATCGGACGCGAGAGTTCGAGCGAGCCTCTTGTCCAGGCGGTGACTTATGTCGTCGACCGCAGCCATCGCCAATATGCCGGCAAGCTCGCGCCCGAGCAGGTGCTGGCCCTGGTGCGCGACAGTGCCGGGGTTTCGGGACACAATCGCGACTATGTGCTGGCCTCGGCCGAGCATCTCGCCTCTGTCGGCATTCGCGACCGGCTCATGATCTGGCTCGCCGGTGAACTTTCAGGCGAGGCGGCCCGCCAGGCTTGAGATCCGCGCTCACGCGTCCGATCGGGCGCGGCCGGACACGGCCGGCTCTGGGGCGGCGTTGATTTCGGCCCGTGCGGGGATCGGCGGCGGATTGGCGCTCGCAGCAGCCTCCGCGACGAGGCGATCGGTCGCAGGCTCGATCGTCGCGATCAACCGGGCAAGGAAGGTCTTCGAATCGAGCCCCGGCGGGATCGGCTCGAGCACCTCGACGATGATCGTGCCCGGATAGCGGAAGAAGCTGCGGCGCGGCCAATAGAGCCCGGCATTGAGCGCGATCGGGATCACGGGAACCTTGAGTTCCCGGTAGAGATGGATGATGCCGAACTTGTAATCGGGCGCGGCCCCGACCGGGCGGCGGGTGCCCTCGGGAAAGAGGATGACCTGCCGGCCCTCGGCCGCCGCCGCCTTGGCATCGACGGCGAGCTTACGCAGCGCCTTCGACCCGCCGGCGCGATCGACGGCGATCATGCCGGCTTTCCAGGTGTACCAGCCGAACAGCGGGATCAGCATCAGCTGCCGCTTCATCACGAAGGTCGGATCGGCCAGCAGCGGGAACAGCGCCATGGTCTCGAAGGCGGATTGGTGCTTCGGCGCGATCAGGGCGGCGGCGCGCGGCAGCCGGTCGAGGCCGCGGAACTCGATCCGCGTGCCGGCGACGACGCGAAGCACCCACATCGTTGCGCTCGTCCAGAACTTGACGACCGTGATGGCGGCGCGATGCGGCAGCAGAAAATAGAATGGCAGCGTCACCAGGATCACGGCCGCCATGACGAGGTAGAACGCGACGTGGAACAGGAGCGAACGGATGATCAGCATTCGGACTGTCCCAGTCAGGCGGCGTTCGGCGGCGTCAGCGTGATCGATCCTCCGCCACGGACCGATCCGGCGCCGCGGCGGCGGCCGTCGTTCCCCATGGCGACTCGATCGCGAGCCGCGCCCGGGCCAGCGTATACTTCACGTATTCGGCCATGAGAAGTTTCAAGGCGGCCGTGTGGCGCCACCAGCGCTCCATGTCGAGATGCGGATTGGAGACGGGATAGGGAATCAGCGCGACATCCGGCATGGCGCTGGCGAGTTCGATCATGCTGCGCGGCATGTGATAGTCGCTCGTCACGACGATGAGCGAGTGGAAGCCGCGCTTGGCCGCCCAGTCCTTCGCTTCGTCGGCATTGCCGATCGTGTCGCGCGCGACATGGCCGAGATCGACGCTGCGATCGAGCGTCTGCAGCGAATCGCTTTCGATGGCGCGGGCGATCTGGCGCCGGCCGACCGAGGGATTGACGCCGGAGATCAGCAGCCGTCCGCCGCGGCCTTCCGCGAGGAGCGCCAGTGCCCCGTCGATGCGCGCTGCCCCGCCGGTCAGCGCGACGATGCCGTCGGCCTTGATGTCAGTCGGCGGCGCGAGCCTCGCGACGCCATCGGAAAACCGAATGAAGTCAAAGGCGGTGAGCCCGGCGAGGAAGAGCACGGCGAAGGCGAAGAAGTGCGGCGACAGCAGCCGATGTGAGCGCTGCGGCCCGCGCGCACTCTCAGCCTCGCCCCCCCGCCGGGCGGGGCGCCCTGTCATCGTGATATCGGATCGTGCCGCGTCCGTCATTCCTGGCGCCATCGTAGCAGAACTTTGCCGGGGCTTGGCAACAAGGCCGAGGACAACGCGCGCGGGGCGGATTCGGTTCTCATTCGATCGAGGCGAGATGTCTGAACACGGTGAGCCGCGAGGTGATCGCCGTCATCAGCGCGATCAGGATCGCGATGCCAAGGGCGCCGAAATAGCCCGCCGGCCCTATCGCGAAGCGGCCGAACAGCGCCGAGACCTGGTCGCCCTCGGGCGTCGCGACGGAGCGGCCGAACAAGAGCGACAGGATGAGAAACATCAGCGTCGCGCCGGCCGCGCCCCAGAGGCCGCCCTTGAGGCCGAGCATGAGGAAATGGCGCTGGAACTCGCGCGCGATGAAGCCGGCTTCGGCGCCGACATAATGCAGCACCGAGACGATGTCGCGGTTCGACGACATGGCGCCGCGCGTCGCGAACACAACCGAGAGCACGGTCGCCACGAAGACCAGGGCGAGGATCGAGAAGCCGATGATGACGGTAGCGTTGGCCATCGCCTTCAGTCGGTCGGTCCAACTGCGGTGATCATCAAGGCTTGCGCCCTTGACCTCTTGGCCGAGCTTGGCCGACAGCGCCGCGAGATCGACCGCGTCGGGATTGGCCAGTTCAACGACGATGAGATGCGGGATCGGCAGGTCGGTCATGTCGAGACCGCTGCCAAGCCATGGCTCGAGCAGCTGGGCATTTTCCCAGGACGACAGCGGCCGCGCGCTGGCGACACCCGCCGTCGCGGTCGCGAGGGCTGTCGCCTTCTGCGTCTCGGCATCGAGGTCGACGCCGTCGATCGGGCGCACCTGGATCGTGATCTCGCGCACAATGTCGGATTGCCAGTCGAGCGAGGCGTCCCGAACGAGGGTCACCGCGCCGAGCGTCAGGCAGGCGAGGAAACTCATGATGGCGACGACGATGGTCAGCGAGCGGCCGGCGATCGAGCCGGCCGGAACGATCGGGCCCGCCGGCGGCGCGGGCCGCGGGGCGCGGCGTGCCGGTGCTTCAGGCTGCTGCAAGGCGCGGGTCTCACTCATAGATCGAGAGGCGCCCTTCATGAAGCACGAGGCGGCGGGCATCGAACTGGTTCATCAGCCCGATGTCATGGGTCGCGATGACCACGGAGGTGCCGAGGCGGTTCAATTCGACGAAGAGGCGAAGCAGACGTTTGGCGAGCGGCGGATCGACATTGCCGGTCGGCTCGTCGGCCAGCAGGATTTCCGGCTGTCCGATCAGCGCCCGCGCGATCGCCGCGCGCTGCTTCTCACCGCCCGAAAGGATCGGCGGCAGCGCCTGCACGCGGTCGCCGAGCCCGACCCATTTCAGCAATTCGATCACGTCGGCGCGGTAGCTCGACTCCTCCCGCCCGAGCACGCGCAGCGGCAGCGCGACATTCTCGAAGGTCGTCAGGTGGTCGAGCAGGCGGAAATCCTGGAACACCACGCCGATGCGGCGGCGCAGCGCCGGCAGATCGGATTTCGGCAGTGTCGCGACATCGCGGTCGAAGATCGAGATCAAGCCGCGCGTTGGCTTCAGCGACAGGAACAGGAGTCGGAGCAGCGTCGACTTGCCCGCCCCGGACGGCCCGGTCAGGAACTGGAACGAGCGCGGCGCGATCTGGAACGAGAGATCGCGCAGGACCTCGGCTCCCATTCCATAGCGCAGGCCAACATTTTCGAAGCGGATCACCGCAGTTTCCCCGTTTCCGCCTGAAGGCCAATGACCAATCGTCCGGTAGCATCGCTGCCGCCGGACGGACCCGCGACGACCTTGCGGGCATCAGCGTTAACGATTTGCGAACGGCCGATGGTTCATGACGAGGAAATGGCATTCGATCAAGGCAAAGGCGCGGCGGCGTTGAAGTCCCTGCCGGGCTATGCTGACGGTGTCGAATCGGGTTCAAACGGATTGCGGCGCGCCCACGGGCCGCGCCATGGAGCGGGCTGAAGACGTGTCCAGTCGAAGCGGGGGCGGAGCAGCAGGCAGGCGGCGGTCGGGGGAGGGCCGCGCTCTCGTCACGCTCGCGCGGTGGTCGTTCGTTGAAGCGGCGCCGGGCCTTACCATCCTCTATGCAGAACTCGGCCGCGACGTGAACCGCCGCGGTCTCGCCCTCGACGATGTGCGTGCGCTGCGCGACGTTGCCGATGGCGCGGCCGGGTCCGTCGTCGACGGCAGTATCAAGACCGTCGCCGACCAGTCTGTCGACGTGCCGCGGCTCCGCCCCGTGCCTGTCGCCGGTTCGGGCGAGCGCGCCGGCGGCTGGCAGGCCGAGCCGGCGCAGACACGCCTTTCCGCTGGCGAAAGCCAGAAGTTCCGTACGCGGCTTGCGACGCCGCCCGATCCAGCCAGGAAGGTCCAGGTGAGCTTCGCTCTCGCCCGGATGAAGGGATAGACTCATGCCCGTCGTGCGCGGCCGCTCCATCCGCATTCTCTACGATGTCGAAACCATCGACCGCCGCAACCGCGAACTCGCGACCGAGATCGCCGCGAGCGGCTATGACAATCTGCTGGTGATCTCGATCCTCAAGGGCAGCTTCGTCTTTGCGGCCGACCTCATCCGCGCGTTGCACGAGTCCGGCCTCGCGCCCGAAGTCGAGTTCATCTCGCTGTCGAGCTATGGTGCCGGCACGGCATCGAGCGGCCTCGTGCGCGTCGTCAAGGATATCGAGAGCGAGGTCGCCGGCCGCGACGTGCTCCTTATCGACGACATCCTCGAATCCGGCCGCACGCTGTCCTTCGCCAAGCAGCTGATGGAAGAGCGCGGCGCCGCCCGTGTCGGCGTTGCCGTCCTGCTCGAAAAGCCCGGCAAGCGCGCCGTGACCTTCGAGGCCGATCACATCGGCTTTCTCTGCCCGGACCTGTTCGTCGTCGGCTATGGCATGGACGCAGCCCATGCCTTCCGCGAATTGCCTTTTGTCGGCGTCGTAGAGGATTAAATCGCCATGGCACGCATCCTCGTTACCGAAGATGACGATTCGGTCCGCGCCTTTGTCGCGCGGGCGCTGTCGCTGGACGGCCACCAGATCGCCACCGCCGAAGACGGCGCCGATGCGCTCGATCGGCTCAAGGCCGAGGCCGGCGGGTTCGACCTGCTGCTTTCCGATATCCGCATGCCGATGATGGATGGCATCGCGCTCGCCATCGAGGTCGCGCCGCAGTTTCCGGCCCTCACCATCCTGTTGATGACCGGCTTTGCCGACCAGCGTGAGCGCGCCGACGGGCTCGATCGCATCGTGCACGACGTTGTGCCGAAGCCGTTCTCGCTGGCCGAGATCCGCACCGCCGTCGTCGGTGCGCTCGCGGCCGGCAAGAGCCGGATGGCAGCCGTCGCCTGATGAGGCGCGGCCGCTGATCAGTAGCGGTCGAGCAGGCGTTCCAGATAGTCGCGCTCGAGCAGCGGCCGCGCTGCCTCGCCGAGGCGCTTGCGGATCGTATCGAGAATTTCGCGGGCGCGCTGGGTGTCGATCGCGTCCGGCACCTTCACCGATGAACCGAGATCGGAGTTGCGCCCCTGCCGCTCGCGTTCGCGGCCGAGCGGGTCTTGCCCCGGCATGGTACCGTTGGCACCCTGGCGCGTGCCGGTGCCGTTCTGGCGTGCCATCTGTTCGGCAAGGCCGCGCGCGCCTTCGCGCAGCGCCTGCAATGCCTCGCCCTGCTGGCCGACCGCCGCGCCCGGCTGGCCCTGGCCAAGCTGCTCCGCGGCCCCATTCATAGCGCGGCCTGCCTGGCCGAGCTGGCCAGCGCCCTGCATCGGCTCGCCCTGACCGTCCTGACCCTCGCCGTTCTTATTGTCGGCGGACTGGCCCTCGCCGGTCTGCCCCATTTGCTTTTGAAGCTGCTCCAGCGCCTTGGCGAGGTCCTGCTGGCCCTGCCTCAGCCCATCCAGCGCCTTCTGGCGTTCCTCGGGCGTCATCTCGGGCTGGCCGGCGCCGCTGCCATCGGTGTCCGGATCGAGCTTGAAGGTCTTGTCCATCAGCTCCTGCTGACGGCGAATCATGTCGCCCAGCTTGTTGAGCGCCTGGTTCATGGCGCCGTTCTCGCCCTGTTGCGCCTGCTGGGAGCGGCCGGACTCGAGATTCTCCATCATCTGCTGCAACTGCGACAACATCTGCTGCGCGGCCTCGCGCGAACCGGTCTTGGCCAGATTCTCGATCTGGTCCATCAGCTTCTGCAGGTCCTGCGGCGTCAGCGTGCGCGCATTCTGGTTGGCCTGCTGATTCTTCGCCTGCGGATTTTGCTGCTGGTTGCGGGCCAGCGCCTCAAGATAGCGGTTCATCGCCTCGCGAAGATCGGCCATCGCCTTGTCGAGCTCGGCGTCGCTGGCCTGATTCTCGATCGCGTTCTTCAGCCGTTCCTGCGCGGCCCGCAGGTCCTCGGCCGCGAGCGAAAGATCGCCATCCTCGATGCCGAGGGCGATCTGCCACAGGAAGTCTACCACCGAGACGAGGTCCTCGTCGTCGCGCGCCCCGATCAGACGGTGATAGGCGGCGCGAAGCGAAAGATAGACGCCGTCATCCTTGAATTTCGACGGGTCGAGGGTGATCGCGTCGAGAGCGCTCGCGACAGTGCCGGCCTCGCCAGCATCAAGCGCCAGGATGCGGCGCTGCTCGACCACGGCGCGCGCCAGCGGATTGGAGAAATTGCGCGCCGGCAGCACGAAGGTGACCGGTTCGCTGCGCCCGGTCTGGCCGACCTCATCGGTTGCAACCAGCGTCAGCCTCACCTTGGCGCCGGCCCAGGGATGGGAGGAGAGATCGCGGATCGTCTCGCCCGTCCCCTCGCGCATGCGCAGCTTCGGCAGCGTCAGCGCAACCTCGGGCGCGGCGATCAGCGGCCGCGCCGCATCGCCCGGCGGCGGGGGCTCGGCGCTGGTGATCTCGGCCTTGGCCGAAGCGACGCCGTAATCGTCGGAAACCGCATAGGCCAGCGAGAGCGCGCCGCTTGCGGTTGCGCCCGGCTCGCGCACGAGCTTGATCGTCGGCGGCGTGTCGGGCGTCACCGCGAAGTGCCAGAGCGCCATGCTGGCGCCGTTCCGCGTAATCTCGACCTTTCCCGGCGCTGACAGCGCGTACCGGCGCTCGCCCTGCGGCGGCACGCCAGGGGCCGGCGTCGAAACGACTCCTGCAGCAGCCGGCCGCGTCAGTTCGAACGGCACCTGATGGCCATCCTCTGTCGCCGCATCGACCGTTGTCGCGCCGTCCTCGGGCAGGCGAATGGTGACGATCGAGCCTTGCGGCACCGTGATCGGGCCATCGATGCCGGCGAGCCGGGCCGCATCGCCGGTGAGGAAGATCGGCGGCCGTCCAGTATAGGCCGGCGGCGTCACCCAGGCGTCGATGCGGGGCGCTGCCTCGGCCGGAACGATGCCGGGGCGCAGGGCATCGGCGATGCGGACTTCCCGCTCGCCGCCGGCCGCCATGAAGGCGACGACGAGCAGCAGCGGAACCAGATAGCGCAGCGCATAGGGATCGCGCGCATTCATGCCGGGCGCAGGCCAGCCGGTCTTGAGATGGCTGAGACCTTCCAGCAGCCGCGCGCGATGGGCGCGCCAGAGCGCGAGCGTCAGCGGATCATCGGTCGGGGCGGCAAGGGCATCGCCGAAGGCGGCGGCCGGCCGATGCGGCGTGCCGCTTTCGCGCACGAGACGGTTGAGGGCTTCCTCGCGGCTCGGCCAGCGCAGACGCAGCAGCGGCACCGAGAGGAACAGCGTCACCGTCCCGAACAGGCCGACCAGCCCGAAGCGGGCGACATCGGGCAGGTGCGGCCAAAGGCCAAGCCATGAGACGATCAGAAAGACGCCGCCAAGCGAGAGCAATGGCACCAGAACCGGCCATAGCCGCTCGAAGCCGAGCGTCCAGCGCGCCCGGTCTACGGCGACATCGATCCGCCGCCGCGCCTCGGCCTCCGCCTCGGGCGCCAGCGCTCCGGCCACAGCTCCGTCAGAGCCGGCGGCCACGCCGCGGCCAGGCTGCGCCTCGCTGTCGCTGATGGGCCTGTCGCCGGCAGGCTCGGTCATGGCCGCTCCACTCGTCCTCAAAGCCCGCCCGCGGAAACTCTAACAGGCGAGATGGGGCGATGCGAGGGCGAAGGGAAGGGTCTTAACCGACGGTCGATATCGATCCGATCGACAGTGCCATCCGCTCTCAATCGCCGATAGCTACTTTGCCTGTCGAACCCAACCTAAAAAACAATCAATATCATCAGAGGGATATGAGGACTGGGCATACGAATCGAGTTCAATCACTGCATGCCGCAGTACGTTGGTCACGAAGCTTTCCATGCCCGCCCGATCGGGAACGCGATGATTTAGTGTTGACCATGTGCCGTGCAAGACGCGGGACCTATTTCCGACGAATATTTTCGCGTACTGCTGCGCGTTCAATTGGGAGCCTGGTGCGATTGGATCGCAATGCTCTAGGTCGAAAAATGTCTTCAGAATCTCAAGTATACGTTTTTCGCTACCCTTGCTGCTGACAGATGTGACGAGCACCTCTAGCGCAGTCTCCAACTTCGCCACGGCGATCGTATCGATAGATTCTGCCAGAGCCTGATGCAGCCAATATGCGGCATCGCACCAAGCTTGCTCCAGCGCCGGTAGACGAAATGAACCAGAAGCAAACGAACGTACTACATTGCCGACTGAATTGAATATGGGCGTGTGCCTGTTCAGAGTGTCGAAAAGAGTGCCAGAACCGATCGTCATTCCCGGATCTTTTATGGTCCAGCTGGAAATGTAGGCCCCGTTTGACTCAGAGAGAGTATGCTTTTGTGTCCCACCTCGACGCGAATCGAGCCTTGCCATGGTCCGAGTATCTAAATTAGGTGCGGCGAGTTGTAGCGCCACGATCACAAGATCAACCGCAAGCTCGGCTATTTCCTCTCCGCGTTTTTGGTCGCAGCCCTCAACGGTAACGCGTGCCAACCAATTCCCGCTCGCCTCCTGCATCCATTGAACAAGTTCGTTGAAAGCGAGCTGAACGAATTCCGGGTTTCCGCTGTCTCGTTCGTAGAAATCACTTGTTGTGACCTTGTCGATAAACTCGAATACAACAGGCCCTATTTCGAAGCGGGGTGCCGGTGTCCGGCTGATTGCGCAGGGTACGAATACGCGCCGGGTCGAGATCTGAGTCGCAAACCACTGCTCAATGTGGGCAAGCAGAGCCCCTAAATCTCCGGCTTTGACGCTGGACGGTTCGCGATCGACATATCCGATTATGAAGTTGAATAGCTCATTTTGTAAATTCACGTGGCTCACGCCACGCCGCATCGCTGGCATGCGCCTTAGCAAGCAGTCGATGAGGTCCGTGAACGCTTGACGTCCGAGTTCGCCAATCCGGACAATGCCGCCGGTCTTTTCATGGAGATGCCCAAGGCCCTGCCGGTGCAAGTGCTCTCTCATGCGTTCGTCAACCGGCAGCGGCCCCTGCTCTATATGCTCGACAAGTGTTCGCAGTAAGCCGAGTTCGTGAGCCAGTGTCGCAGGCACCTACGAGCTCCCAAATCTATGGCTGGATTCGCGAATGAGCGAACACAATTCGTGGCTGCCCCCCTCCTCGAACTTACCTTGCTCGCAGGTACGCTAAGCGAGCCAGTCCGGCAGCACATCCATGCCGATCAGCGCGTCATAATCCTGGCGTGGCCGGACCACCGCGAAACGGTCGCCGTCGACGAGGACTTCGGCGGCGAGCGGGCGGGTGTTGTAGGTCGAGCCTTGGACGGCGCCATAGGCGCCGGCGGTCATGACGGCGATGCGCTCGCCGGGCTCGAGCGCTGCCATGGTGCGATCGAGCGCCAGATAGTCACCCGTCTCGCAGACGCCGCCGACCACGTCGGCGACAATGGTCGGCCGGCCGGAAGCGGCGATGCGCACCGGCTGGATGTCGTGATGCGCCTCATAGAGCGTCGGGCGGATCAGGTCGTTCATGCCGGCATCGACGATGACGAAAGTCTTCGACGAGCCTTCCTTCACATAGACGACGCTGGCGACGAGAATGCCGGCATTGCCGACGATCATCCGGCCGGGCTCGAACAGGATCTTGGCGCCGAGATTGCCGAGACGCTTCTTGACGATTGCTGCGAAGGCGGCCGGATCGGGCGGCGGCGGGTCGCCGAGCTTGTAGGGAATGCCGAGGCCGCCGCCGCCATCGACGGTATCGATCGCGTGGCCATCCTCGCGCAACTGGCGGACGAGGTCGGCGAGCAGGCCATAGGCAGCGTCGAACGGCTCCATATCGGTGATCTGGCTGCCGATATGCATGTCGACGCCGGAGATCATCAGGCCAGGCAGCCGCGCCGCCTCAGCATAGACCGCACGGGCGCGCTGCCAGGGAATGCCGAACTTGTTCTCGGCCTTGCCGGTGGTGATCTTCGCATGCGTCTTGGCGTCGACATCCGGATTGATGCGGATGGAGATCCGCGCGGTCGCGCCCTTCGCTGCGGCGATCTCCGAGATGCGGGCGAGCTCGGGTTCACTCTCGACATTGAAGCCGTGAATACCGGCATCGAGCGCCAGCGCGATCTCGCGCTCGGTCTTGGCGACGCCGGAAAAGACGATCTTCGCCGGGTCGCAGCCGGCGGCGAGCGCACGGCGCAGCTCGCCTTCGGAAACGACGTCCATGCCGGCGCCCTCGCGGATGAGGGTCTTCAGCACGGCCTGGTTCGAGTTCGCCTTCATCGCATAGCAGACGAGCGTATCGAGCCCGGCAAGGGCATCGCGGAAGACGCGGAAATGTCGGACCAGCGTCGCGGTCGAATAGCAATAGAACGGCGTGCCGACGGCAGCGGCAATGGTCTCGATCGACACATCCTCGGCGAAGAGGGTGCCGTCGCGATACTCGAAGTGATTCATGATTTCGTCCGGTGGCCGTGCCCGCGCGGGGTCAGAGCAGGTGGTCGATCCAGAGCTTGCGGTCCGGCACCAAAGGCTGCGAGGTGTCGAGCTTCTGGCCGGCTTTCTGGGCTTCCTCGGCCTGTTTGGCCTGGACGCCGCCCGGCGGCGGTTCCATCGCGCCTTTGACGCCGCAGCCGGCAAGCGCCAGCGCGGAGGCGATGAGGAAGAGGCGGGTCAACGCGGCCAAGGGCGGCTCCAGGTCAAAAGTCCAGCGCAAGGGACGGGTTCGCGATGGGTTCGCGGGTGTCGCGATCTTAGCCGATCGCGTCCCGCCGTCACCCCTAACTTTTCGTGCGCTGCTCGCGCTCGAGCTGGCGCTGCCAGCGCTTCGCCTGCGCGCGGACATTTTTCGGCGAGGTGCCGCCATAGCTGGTGCGGCTTCTGACCGACTTGTCGACCGAGAGCACGGAGAAGACGCGCTCGTCGATCGCCGCATGGACGCCCTGCATCACGTCCAGCGGCAGCCGCGCCAGCTCGACGCCCGCCTCTGCCGCGAGCGCGACGATGCGTCCGGTGACGTGATGCGCCTCGCGGAAGGGCAGGCCGAGCGCCCTGACCAGCCAGTCGGCAAGATCGGTCGCTGTCGAGAAGCCGGAGCCCGCCGCCTTCTTGAGCGTCGCCGCCTCCGGCTCCATGTCGCGCACCATGCCGTCGGTGGCGGCGATGGCAAGTTCGAGGCTTTCGAAGGCGTCGAAGGCCTGTTCCTTGTCTTCCTGCATGTCCTTCTGATAGGCGAGCGGCAGGCCCTTCATGACGATCATCAGCGCGGTCTGCGCCCCGATGATGCGGCCGGTCTTGGCCCGTACCAGCTCGGCCGCGTCCGGATTGCGCTTCTGCGGCATGATCGAGGAGCCGGTGGTAAAGCGGTCCGACAGGCGGATGAAGCGGAACTGCGCCGACGACCAGATGACGATCTCCTCGGCGAAACGCGAGAGATGCAGCGAGCAGAGGCTCGCTGCCGACAGAGCCTCGATGGCGAAGTCGCGGTCGGAGACGCTGTCGAGCGAGTTGGCCGTCGGGCGGTCGAAGCCGAGCGCCGCTGCGGTGTCGAAGCGGTCGATCGGGAACGATGTGCCGGCGAGCGCTGCGGCACCGAGCGGGCTTTCGTTCAGCCGCGCGCGGGCATCGCGGAAGCGGCCGCGGTCGCGGGCGAGCATCTCGACATAGGCGAGCAGATGATGGCCGAAGGTGACAGGCTGGGCGCTCTGCAGATGCGTGAAGCCCGGCATCGCAAGGCCGGCATGGGCGAAGGCCTTGTCGGCGAGTGCAGATTGCAGTGCCGCGAGAGCGTCATCGACGCCGTCGAGCCAGTCGCGGACATAGAGCTTGAAATCGGTCGCGACCTGGTCGTTGCGCGAGCGCGCCGTGTGGAGCCGCCCGGCCGGTTCGCCGATCAGATCCTTCAGCCGCGACTCGATGTTGAGGTGGATATCCTCGAGCGCGCGCTGGAAGGTGAAGCGGCCCTCCTCGATCTCTCGCAGGATCGTGTCTAGACCGGCGATGATCTTTTCGGCATCGTCCGCGCCGATAATACCCTGGCGTGCGAGCATCATCGCATGGGCCTTCGAGCCGGCGATGTCCTGGCGGTAGAGCTTCTTGTCGAAATCGATCGACGCGTTGATCTCTTCCATGATCGCGGCAGGTCCTTGCGAGAAGCGGCCGCCCCACATCGAATTGCTCATGAACGCTCTCTCGAAGGAATGATCCGGATGGCTGGACGAGGCGGCGGCAAGCGCCTTCCCCTGGTGATACTGCTTGCGGCAATCGCGGGGATCGCCGCAGGGATTGCGGTCGTATACGTGAGGCAGGGCGCCGATGGCAATGCAACTGCGCTCGCAAGTGTCGACTGTTCGCCGGCGGTGAAGGCGGCCGGGCTGCTGGCGCCGCTCGCCAAGGGCGAGGTTGCGTCGTTCCAGCCGATCGATCGGCCGGTCTCGCTCGGGCATCTTGCCTTCCAGCGTGGCGATGGATCCAAGGCGACGCTGGCCGATTTCGGCGGCAAGACGGTGCTTCTGAACCTCTGGGCGACGTGGTGCGTTCCCTGCCGCAAGGAGATGCCGGCACTCGACCGCCTCGCGGTGGCGGAAACCGGCGATGACTTTGCCGTCGTTCCGGTCTCGATCGATACCCAGGACCCCGGCAAGCCCAAGGCCTTCCTGGAGCAGATCGGCGTCAAGGCGCTGCCGCTCTATGCCGACCCGACGACGAAGATCTTCTCCGGCCTCAAGTCGGAAGCGATGGCGGTCGGCCTGCCGACGACGGTGCTCCTCGACGGCAAGGGCTGCGCCCTCGGCGTCGTCTCGGGCCCGGCCGAATGGGATTCGGACGACGCCAAGGCACTGATCGCTGCGGCCCGCAAAGGCGTATGAGCGGTCACGCGCCGCGCGCGCCAAAAAAAGCCGAAGGGAGCCGCTAGGCTCCCCCGGTCGGTCGTTCCCTTTCGGGAAGCGGACACCCTCACGGGGCCGTAAGTTGCCTAGCGCGTCGGAACCGGGTGCTCGCCGCGATAGTCGTAGAAGCCGCGATGGGTCTTGCGGCCGAGCCAGCCGGCCTCGACATATTTTACCAGCAGCGGGCAGGGCCGATATTTCGAATCGGCCAGGCCCTCATAGAGCACCTGCATGATCGAGAGGCAGGTATCGAGGCCGATGAAGTCGGCGAGCTGCAGCGGCCCCATCGGGTGGTTGGCGCCGAGCCGCATTGCCGCGTCAATGGCTTCGACCGAGCCGACGCCCTCATAGAGGACGTAGATCGCCTCATTGATCATCGGCAGCAGGATGCGGTTGACGATGAAGCCGGGAAAGTCCTCGGAAACGGTCACCGTCTTGCCAAGCTTGGCGACATAGGCTTTCGCCGCGAGGAAGGTTTCCTCCCCGGTGGCGATGCCGCGGATCAGCTCGACGAGCTGCATCACCGGCACCGGGTTCATGAAATGAATGCCGATGAAGCGCTCCGGCCGGTCGGTGGCCGAAGCGAGGCGGGTGATCGAAATCGACGAGGTGTTGGTTGCCAGCATCGCATCGGGACGCAGAGCCGGGCAGATCGCCGTGAAGATCTTGCGCTTGACCGCCTCGTCCTCCGTCGCGGCCTCGATGACAAGATCGCAATCCGCAAGGGCATCGACCGTCACCGCCGGCTTCACACGAAGAAGCGCATTCCTGCGGTCTTCCTCGGTGATGCGGCCGGAATGAACCTGGCGCGAGAGATTGCCGTCGATGGTCGCAAGACCCTTCCGCACCCGCTCTTCCGCGATGTCGTGCACATAGACATCGAAGCCGGCCAGCGCGCTCACATGGGCGATGCCGTTGCCCATCTGGCCGGCGCCGATGACGCCGATGGTGGAAATCGCATTGCTCATGGTGCGGACAGGCTTTCCCCGGCAGATCCGGTCATTCGACACGTCTGATACAGCAATGGAAGCTTAGTCGAACGCGCCAGTCCCGTCCAAGCCAAAGCGTCCAGCCAAGAACGTGCAGCCCAGGCGAGGGCCCGGACGGCTCAGCCGTCGAGCGCTTCCATCAGGGCCGGCACGGCCGTGAAGAGATCCTCGACAAGGCCGTAGTCGGCCACCTGGAAGATCGGCGCATCGGCGTCCTTGTTGATGGCGACGATGACCTTCGAATCCTTCATCCCGGCGAGATGCTGGATCGCGCCGGAAATGCCGACCGCGACATAGAGATCGGGCGCCACCACCTTGCCGGTCTGGCCGACCTGCAGGTCGTTGCCGGCATAGCCGGCGTCAACAGCCGCGCGTGAGGCGCCGATGGCAGCCTTGAGCTTGTCGGCGAGCGGCGCGATCACGGTGTCGAAGGTCGCGGCGGAACCGAGCGCCCGGCCGCCTGACACGACGATGCGGGCGCCGGCGAGTTCCGGCCGCTCCGAGGACGACAGCGCCTCGCCGACGAACACGGACAGCTCGGGTGTCGGCGCAGCGGCGATGATCTCGATCGGCGCCGAGCTGGTGCCGTTTGCCGTCGGCGGAAAGGCCGCGGTGCGCACGGTCAATACGCGGACGGCATCGCGCGACTGCACGGTCTCGATTGCATTGCCGGCATAGATCGGCCGCTCGAACGTGTCGGGCGAGACCACTGCGGTCACTTCGGAAACCTGCATCACATCGAGCAGCGCGGCGACGCGCGGCATCAGGTTCTTGCCGCTGGCCGTGGCCGGGGCGAGGAAGGCGTCGTAATCGGCGGCGATCGACTGGACGAGTTCCGACATCGGCTCGGCCAGTTGATGGGCGAGTGCCGGATCATCGGCAAGGCGCACGCGTGCGACGCCCTCAAGCGCCGCGGCAGCCTCCGCGATGGGGCGGCAATTGCTGCCGGCGACGAGGATGTCGACCGCGGCGCCGAGTGCGATGGCGGCAGTCAGGGCCTTGGCGGTCGCCTCATTGAGGCTGCGGCCGTCATGTTCGGCGATGAGCAGCGTCGGCATGTCAGAGGACTCCCGTTTCCTTGAGCCGAGCGACGAGCTCGGCGGCCGAGGTGACCTTGATGCCGCCGGCACGGCGGGGCGGCTCGGTGGTCTTCAACACGGCAAGCCGCGGCGTGACATCGATCCCGAGCGCTTCCGGGCTCGTTTCGTCGAGCGGCTTCTTCTTCGCCTTCATGATGTTCGGCAGCGAGGCGTAGCGCGGCTCGTTGAGGCGGAGATCGGTCGTGATCACGGCCGGCAGCGCGAGGCGAAGCGTCTCCGACCCGCCATCGACTTCGCGGCTGACCTCGACGCTGTCCGGGCCGAGCTCGATCTTCGAGGCAAAGGTCGCCTGCGGCCAGCCAAGCAGCGCGGCCAGCATCTGGCCCGTCTGGTTGCTGTCGTCGTCGATCGCCTGCTTGCCGAGGATCACGAGGCCTGGGGCCTCGGTGGCGATGACCGCCTTCAACAACTTGGCGACGGCGAGCGGCTCGATGCGCGGCGCATCGGTCTTGACCAGGATGCCGCGGTCGGCGCCCATGGCGAGGCCGGTGCGCAGCGTTTCGGCTGATTTCTCAGTGCCAATCGAGATGACGATCACCTCGCTCGCCTGCCCCGCCTCCTTCAGGCGGAGCGCCGCTTCGACGGCGATCTCGCAAAAGGGGTTCATCGCCATCTTGACGTTGGCAAGGTCGATGCCGCTGCCATCCGCCTTGACGCGCACCTTCACATTGGCATCAACGACCCGCTTGACGGGCACCAGGATCTTCATTCTCGGATGTCGCTCTCGTTCGGGACGCGTCCGCCCTCATCAACGGCCGCGGACGGTATCGGCGCAAAAAGGGCGAGTCAACGCAGCTGCGGCGCTCAGACAGCCGGCTCCGCAGTGATCAGTTCGGGCTCCTCGCGGGCGAGCAGGGGCACGCCGCGCCGGCGCATCATGAGGATCAGCACGGCGCCGGTGGTCAGGCCGCCGAGATGCGCCGCCCATGAGATCTCGCCGGGCGGTCCGAAAAGGAAATTGTAGAGCTGCAGCAGGATCCAGAAGCCGAGCACCCAGACGGTGCGCAGGCGAAGCGGAATGCGGAACAGCAGCAAGATCCAGATCTTGACGCGCGGATGCAGCAGGAAATAGGCGGCAATGACACCGGCGACCGAGCCCGATGCCCCGATCAGCGCCATGTCTGAGCCGGGCGCCACCGCGACATGGGCGAGCCCCCCGCCTATGGCACACAGAAAATAGAACAGGATGAAGCGCCAATGGCCCATGGCGTCCTCGACATTGTCGCCGAAGACCCAGAGGAACAGCATGTTGCCGGCAAGATGCCAGATATCGCCATGCAGGAAGCTGGACGTGATGAAGGTCAGCCATTCCGGCGCATGAAAGATGCCGGGCGTGCGGACATGAATGCCCATCAGCGTCGAGGGGATGAGGCCGAAGGCCATCACCGACTGCGCCTCGGCATCGGCATTGCCGCCGCGCTGATAGAACATGAAGACGAGAACGTTGATTGCGACGATGCCGCGCGTCGCCCAGGGAAACTTGATGTAGCGAAGCGGATTCTGATCGTGCAACGGAACGAACATCGAGTGCCTTCAGCGATTCTGGCCAGGCACCCAGAGTACGTCGCCTGCGCCCCGATCATTCACGAATCGGGCCGCGACGAAAAGAAAATCCGACAGGCGATTAATATAGCGCATCGCGGGCGGGTTGACCGCCTCGCGCGCGGCAAGGGCGACCATCAGTCGTTCGGCCCGGCGCGTGACGGTACGCGCCACATGCAGCGTCGCGGCCGCCCGCGATCCGCCGGGCAAAACGAAGGAGCGCAGCGGCTCAAGCGCCTCGTTCAGCTCGTCGATCTCGCCTTCGATCCGCTCGACCTCCCTGTCGCTGACGCGGAGCGCCGGGCGGCCGGGCTTGAGGCTCTCCTCCGGCGTCGCGAGGTCGGCCCCGAGGTCGAACAGATCGTTCTGGATCCGGCCGAGCATCGAATCGACGATCGGTTCCGCATCGAGATCGAGGCGCGCGACGCCGATCGCTGCGTTCACTTCGTCGACCGTGCCGATACATTCGAACAGGAGATCCGCCTTGGATCGCCGTTCTCCGGTGACGAGCCCGCTCGAGCCGTCGTCGCCGGTGCGGGTATAGATGCGGTTGAGCGCGACCATGGCAGCCTCAGCGGGAGGAGAAGAACAGGGCCGCCATCATGATGACGAGCGCCACGAATTGCAGCAGGACGCGCAGCCGCATCAATTGCTGCGAGCGGTTCGGCGATCCGCCGCGCAGCATGTTGACGAGGCCGAGCAGGAGAACGATCACGACCGCGGCGAGCGCGATCGGAATCAGGAAGTGGAAGAACGTGCTCATGGGTATCCAACCAATCTCAGGCGGCGCGGTGCGCGCCCCAGACTAGCCGCATGCCCCGCTCGCCACCACTCAGTTGAGGATGAAGATCGCGAGGTTAAGCACGGCGGCAAAGCTGACCCACACGACATAGGGCACCAGCAGCCAGCCGGCCAGCCGATCGATGCGACCGAAGCGAGCAATCGTGCGAAAGATCGCGAAATCGAGCAGAACAATGACGAAAAGGCCGCCGAGGATCGAGTTGAGGCCGAAGAACACGACAGACCAGGCTGCGTTCAGCACCAGCTGCACGGCGAAAGTCGCGACGGCAACGCGGCGGGTACTGCCCTCCGAGCGGTTGATGATGCGCCACAGCGCCACCGCCATCATCGCATAGAGCAGCGTCCAAACCGGCCCGAACAGCCAGTTCGGCGGGTTGAAGACGGGCTTGGCGAGGCCCTGATACCAGGTCGGGATCGCGGGCAGCGTCGCCGCCGATCCGATCGCGGCGGCCGCGAAACAGATGGCGAGGCAGAGGATCAGGCTGACGACGGGAAAGCGGGCTGCGCGCACGTTGATCCGATCAGAGCCAGGAGTGAGAAGCGACATGAAGACACCATTGCGACCATAGGGCAAAGGAAATGCCCGGTACGCGCTGAGGTTCCGCTCAGGAGTTGCGACCGATCAGCACATCAAGCCAGCGGCCGGGCAGGAGGCGCTTCATCAGCGCGGCCAGCTTGGTCAGATGCGTGACGCGGTAGCGCAGACGCGGCCGTGGCGCCTCGAGGGCTTGGATCAGCGCCGACGTAACCGCTTCCGGGCCGAGCTTGAAGCGCGAGGGCTTACGCCCCCCGGTCAGCCGCGCCAGCTGGCCCTCATAGCCCGCACGATGCGTCGAGGCGGCGATGTCGATCGTTTCATGAAAATTGGCGAGCGCATTCGCCGTAAACCGCGTCGCGATCGGCCCCGGCTCGATCAGGACGACTTTGACGCCGCTGCCTTCCAGTTCGATCCGCAGCGCGTCCGTCATGCCTTCCAGCGCGAATTTCGAGCCGACATAGGCGCCTCGATACTTTCCGGCGACGATGCCGAGCACCGAGGAACATTGCACGATGCGGCCGGAGCCGGCCCGGCGCATGGCCGGCAGAACGAGCCGCGTCAGCGTGTGCCAGCCGAACAGGTTGACCTCGAACTGCCGCCGCAGCACGGCGGTGGTAAGGTCCTCCACGGCTCCGACCTGGCCATAGGCGCCATTGTTGAAGAGGGCGTCGAGCCGGCCGCCCGTCGCCGCGAACACCGCTTCGGCTGCATGCTCGATCGAGGCCTCGTCGGCATAGTCAAGGAAAAGCGCCGTCAGCCCGGCTGCCCGCAGCCGTTCGATATCCTCCGACCGCCGCGCCGTCGCGAAAACGTGCCAGCCGCGGGCAGCCAGCGTCAGCGCTGCGTGTTCGCCGATACCGGATGATGCGCCGGTGATGAGGATCGAGCGTTGTGCCATCGCGCGAGGCTACAGGAATGGCCAGCCCGGCGCCAAGTCGGGCTATTCGCAGATTCTGTAGTCGCCGGTGCGACCGCGCTTGATCGCGTCGAGATGCAGGTGGCTCGCATGCTCGATATCGGAGCCTGGACCAAGCACCGTCGTGAAACGGCGACAGGCGGCGAGGCGGATCGTCTCGATGAAGGCAGCATCGGTGGCGCTCTGGCTGTCGCTGCGCGCCACCGTCACGGTTCGATGGCCGATCTCGAAGCCGGCGATGTCGATTGCATTGGCGAAGGCATGCTCGGACAGCTTGGCGCCCTCGACATTGTTGCGGCCGCGACATGCATAGGAGCCCGCGACGTCGATTGTCGTGGCTTCCGCACCAAACGCCGCTTTGGCAGCCGGCTGAACGTCGTCCGCAATCCATCCCGCCAGCGCGCTCGCCATGGCGCAGTCGATCGTCGCCGCCGGCGCGAGCTTCACCGCCCCGTCTTCGAGTGCCGTTACCGTGAACGGATCGGGCGCGCCGCAATCGCCCTCGACGAGCGGCGGCTCGGCGGTGGCGGTGATGGCAAGCGCCGCCATGCCGGCGCGGCACGTCGCCAATTCCTCCGCGGTCGGCAGCTGGCGCGGCGGTGCATTGGCCGCGGCCGGTGGCTCGTCGGGTTTCGATTCGGGTTTCGGGACCGTCTCGCTCGGAACGGTCTCACCTGGCGCTGGCCGAGCGGCCGGGCTCGCGGCGGGCGCGACCGGGGCGATCTGCACCGGCGGGATGACCGGTCCAAGCGCATCGGCTGGTGCGATCACTGTTCCTGCCGGTGGCGGCGGCTCGCCGAGCGGTGCTGTCGGCTCGACCGTTGCCGGCAGGATCGGCTCCTGCTGCGCTGGAACGGCAGGCGCCGTCGCCTCAGTACTGGGAGCAGGCTCCGGGCGTGGGTCCGGTTCCGGCAATGGCGGCTTGGTCGCGGCGTCCGGCTGCGATGAAGGTTCAACTGGCCTTTCAGCAGGCGATGGCGCCGGCAACGGCGGTGATGAGATTGGCTCGCCCTGTTTCGTCGTGCCTTTCCGGGCAGGACCATCCACCGGTGCAGCGTCGGGCTTCGCCGCTGGCAAAGGCGGCTTGACCTTGGCGGCCGGCGGCTTAATGCGCGATCGCTTTTGATGCTGGCTATCGGCGTGAGGGAAGATCTTCCCGAGCAGCTGATCCGGCGTCAGCGCTGCGGCCGGCGTCGCGGAGAAGGCCGGAAACAGCATCACCGAGGCCGCAAGCACTGCGGCCATCCAGCCGCGGCGCTTGTCCCAGCGCGAAGGAATCCTCGAAGCCAAGGGCCGCCCTCCCGTGCCGCTGTTTCCGTAGAACGCGCGGGGAGGACGGAGGTTGCGCCTTACCAGTCGAACGCGTCTGTGGTCAGTCTGCGACCGATCATCATGGCATCGCCGACGAGACGGAGCGGCGTCACGTCGAAATCGCTCTTACGCGTCTTCAACAGCTCAGCGAAGCGCTCGTAGATGCGCTCATATTCCTCGCTCGGCTGCTCGACCGTGACATGCCCGTCGACGCTCAGCGAGGCGCCGCCGCGGAAGAGCCGCAGCGCGTGGCCGCCCTTAGTCTCGATCTCGATATGCCACTTCTCGTCGCCCTGCTCGCGCCAGTCGAAATCCGCGGCGAGGGCGGGAGCCTCTGGATCTGTGCTGGAAAAGGCGATCTGCACGCCGATCGGCGTTTGGCGATTGGCTGGATAGGTCAGCTCGGCGCTCTTGATGAAAGGCGTCACCGGCAGGATACGCACGAAGATCGACAGGGCATTGATGCCGGGATCGAAGACTCCGAAGCCGCCCGGCTCCCAGACCCAATCCTGGCCCGGATGCCATTTGCGCACATCCTCGCGCCAGGAGATCTTGAGCGCCTTCACGCCGGCGCCGGCAAGGATCGCCCGCGCCTCATCGACTGCCGGATTATATTGCGAATGCCAGGTCGCGAAGATCACGCGGCCGCGCTTTCTGGCATGTGCTTCGATGTCCGCTGCTTCGGCGAGCGTCGCGGCGGTCGGCTTTTCCAGCAGCACATCCTTGCCCGCGTCGAGTGCCTCGATCGCGATGGCATGGCGGACATCCGGCGGCGTGCAGATCGCCACGGCCTCGATATCGGGGATCGCCTTGTACATCTCGGCCGGCGTCTTGAAGGTCGGCAGGCCGCGATGCGTGATGCCGCGCTGGCTTGTCACCGCGACGAGTTCGAAGTCCGGGTTCTTGTCGACGACCGGCAGGTGCTGGTCCTGCGCGATCTTGCCGAGCCCGATGATCGCGATCTTCCGTCTGGTCATGTCCCCTCCGTACCGTCCTTGCCGGCCGGCTCCCAAATGTCCTGCCGGCAAGGCCGGCTCGCGGCGAGCCTAGGCGGAAACGACGTGGCGGTCGAGATCACCGGGCCGGATCGGCGCCGCGCTCCACGATGAAGCTGATGACTGGGATATCGCCACTGACAGCCTCGCTGCGCGAGACGAGGCGGTGGCCGTCCTGGTGGCAAAGATGGGGAATGTCGATCGCAGCCATCGGGTCGCTGGCGCGGACGAGCAGTCGTTCGCCCGGCTGCATGGTCGCGAGGAGCTTGCGCGCCCTGAGAACCGGCAGCGGGCAGGCGAGGCCGATGGCGTCGAGTTCGCGCATGCCGTCTTGTCTCTTTCCTGCCGGAAGGCCTGATCTGCGCCCGCCATGCCCTTCATTGCCTCGCCACGCTTTCTTAAAGCAGAAAATCGTAGAGAGTTCAGGAGTGGCCTGACCGACGAGGCGGCCCGCCGCGATGAGGGAGCCGAACCCGTTGCGCCTTTCCTTTGCTGGCCTGGTCGAACGCTGGGCGCCGACCCGGCTCAGGGTGCCGTTGGCCGGTCTTGCTGACTTGCTCGATGCGATCGCGTTCGGCCATGAAGAGCGCGCGGTCTCGCAGCGCATCGCACTGACGACGTTCCTCGTCCGTGTCGTCAGCGCGGTCATCGCCTATCTGTCGCAGGTTCTGCTCGCCCGCTGGATGGGCGATTTCGAATATGGCGTCTATGTCGTCGTCTGGGTCGGCGCGGTGATCATCGGCGGCCTCGCCTGCTTCGGCATTCAGACTGCGATCGTCCGTTTCATCCCCGAATATGGCGAACGGCGGGAGCTCGACCTGCTGCGCGGCATCCTGCTCGGCAGCCGCCTGCAGGGCATTGCCAGTTCGACGGCGATTGCCCTGCTGGGCATCCTCGGTCTCTGGCTTCTTGGCGACCGCATCGCCGGCTACTACGTCATCCCGCTCTATCTCGCGGCGATCTGCGTCCCGATGCTGGCGATCGGAGAGATCCAGGACGGGCTCGCGCGCGGCTTCAACTGGCCCGATCTCGCGCTCTGGCCGACCTTCATCATCCGCCCGATCCTGATCATTGCCCTGACCTATGCGGCGATCCGGCTCGGCGCGGCGCCCGATGCCAACACGGCAATGGCGACCGCGATTGTCGCGACCTATGCGACAGCGCTCTGGCAGATGCTGGCGATCGGCCGCCGCACGGCCCGCGCCGTTCCCCTCGGCCCGCGCCGCTTCCGCTCGCTCTCCTGGATCGCGATCGCGCTGCCGATCTTCCTGGTCGAAGGGTTCTTCAACCTACTGACCAATGTCGACATTCTCATCGTCGGCCAGTTGCGCCCGCCCGAGGAGGTCGCTGTCTATTTCGCCGCAGTCAAGACGCTGGCGCTGGTGCATTTCGTCTATTTCGCGGTGCGCGCCGCGCTGATGCCGCGCTTCTCGCAATATTACGCCGCCGGCGACCGCGCCCGGTTCGAAGCTGTCGTGCGCGACTCGCTGCACTGGACGTTCTGGCCGTCGGTCGCCGCCGTTGTGCTGCTGCTCGCAGGTGGCCGGCTGCTCCTCTCCTTCTTCGGGCCGACCTTCACGGCCGGCTACGGCCTTCTCTTCATCTTTTCGCTCGGGCTGCTCTTCCGGGCCTCGATCGGCCCGGCCGAGAGCATCCTGACGATGGCGGGGGAACAGCGCATCTGCGCCGTCGTCTATGCCGGCACTTTTCTCGTCAATCTCGTGCTCAATTATTCGCTCATCCCGCATTTCGGGCTCGAAGGCGCGGCGATGGCGACCGCGACCGCACTGGCCGTCGAATCGGTCGCCGTCTATCTCGCCGTGCGCTGGCGGATGCGGCTGCGCTGCTCGATCCTGCATGTGCTGCTGCCGGGCTCGGCGATCGCGATCGAAGGCGGGAAGGCGCGGTGACGACCCGCTCGCTGCCCGCCGAAGACGCCTGGCAGAGGCTTGCGGCACGGGCGATCGAGCCGAACCCGTTCTTCACGCCTGCCGTCCTCACCGCGGCGCTGCAGTCATTCGGCGCTTCCCGCGTCACGATCGCCACGGCCGTCGATGGCGCCGGCCGGCTGTCGGCGCTCGCCCCGATCCGGCCTTTCAGGCTCGGGCGTATCGCCCCGGCCGTTGCGGTCTGGACCCATCTCTACGGGCCGCTAGGGACGCCGCTGATCGATGGCGAGAATATCGACGTCGCGATTGCCGGGCTGATCGCCGCAATGGAGGGGAAGCGGGCCGGCCGCAACATCCTGCTCTTTCCCGACCTGCCGCTCGATGGAGCGGTCGCAGCGGCGCTCCGCCGGCATGCCGATGCCGCCGGGCGGGGAATCGCGATCCTTGGCGCTCATGAGCGCGCGGTGTTGCCGCGCCCATCGGCATTCGATGTGCGCGGCGCATTACCACCTAAGACGCGCAAGGAGCTCAGCCGGCAGTTGCGCCGGCTCAGCGAGATCGGGCCGCTCAGCTTCACCAGCGCCAGCACGAGCGCGGCGCTGGTAGAAGCGCTGGACGCGTTTCTCCGGCTCGAACAGGCTGGCTGGAAGGGCGCGCGCGGCACGGCCTTGGCGCTACGGCCCGACGCGCTCGCCTTTGTCCGCGGCATGATCGCCGGCGCCCCGGACGGCGCTGTGCGGATCGATGCGCTCTCGGTCGGGGGCGAGCCGGCTGCGATGCTAGCCTTGCTGAGGAGCCAGGGGACGCTGGTCACCTGGAAAATCGCCTATGACGAGGCGCTTGCCCGCTTCTCGCCGGGGGTTCAACTCATGCTCGCGGCATCTGAGTCCTTTGCCGAGGAACCGGCGCTTGCCCTCGTCGATTCCCTCGCCAGCGCTGACCATCCAATGATCGATCGGCTGTGGCCGGCTCGACAGGCCATCGGGACGTTCACCATAGGACCCGATCGCGGGCGCGCGTGGCTGGCGATTGGTCTTCTTCTTGCGCGGGCAGAAGGCAAGGCGCGTGCGAAACTGCGCGCCGTGATCCGGCAGCGGCCCCGTGCCGCCAAGGCCAAGGAGGAAGCGGCATGATCGCAAAGGACAGGATAGCGGACGGCCCCGCTGTTGCGCCGCCGCCGCCTTTGATCGCACTTGATCCGGCGCTGCTGGCCAAGGGCTTTCCGGCGGAACCGTTTGGCTATCGCCACGCGCTGGCGACACATCCGCTGCTGCAGCTTGATGAACTGGCGCAGCTTGCCGCCAAGTTGCCGCGCGACCGGCTCGAATACAATTCGGGCCGACTGAATGTCGACCAGAAGCCGGAGGAGACGCCGGGCATCGACCTCGAGCCGGCCGCGATCGTGCGCCAGATCGAGACAGCCGGCGCCTGGATGGTCCTGAAAAATGTCGAGACCATTCCCGAATATGGACGTCTTGTCGCTGGCGTGCTCGACGAGGCCGCCCGTGCCGCCGGCCATCGCGACTGCCGGGACGCCGGAATGCGCGAGCCGATGGGCTTCATCTTCGTCTCCTCAGCGCATTCGGTGACGCCGTTCCACCTCGACTACGAGGACAATCTGTTCGTCCACCTGCATGGCGACAAGGCGATGCATGTGTTCGACAATCGCGACCGGTCGATCATCAGCGAGGAGGGGCTCGAGATCTTCCCCGGCAAGCATCGCAACCACCGCTACAGCGACGCCTTCGCCGCGCGCGAGACCGTCTTCGCCTTCAAGGCCGGCGATGGAGTGTTCCTGCCCTATACCTGGCCGCACTGGGTCGAGACAGGGGCGGACTGGTCGATCTCGATGGCGATCACCTGGAAGACAGCGGCCGAAATCCGTCGCAACAAGCTCTATTTCGCCAATGCCATCCTGCGTCGTCTCGGACTGCCGCAGTCGGCGCCTGGGGCGAGCCGGCGGATCGACAGCCTGAAGGTCGCGCTCTACGACGTCGCGCGCTGGCCGATCGAGCCGCTGCGACGCGGCGAGGCGATGCGGCGGATGCTGCGCGGTCTGCTGTTCGGCCGCGCTGCCAATTACTATTACGGCAGGAAGGCCTGAGGCTGGAGAGGGCTGTCTGCCGCTCGATCATGAGTGTCCGAATACAAAAAAGGGGCGGATCGCTGATCCGCCCCTCTCTATATCCGGTTGCTCTGGCTGCGCCGCTGCTGGGCGGTCAGCCCTTGTTCTTGTTGTAGACGTCGAAGATGACGGCGCCGAGCAGCACGAGGCCCTTCACGACCTGCTGCCAGTCGACATTGACGCCCATGATCGACATGCCGTTGTTCATCACGCCCATGATGAAGCCGCCGACAACGGTGCTGATCACTTGGCCGACGCCACCCATGGCCGAGGCACCGCCGATGAACACGGCGGCGATCACATCGAGCTCGCTGCCGAGACCAGCGGCCGGCACTGCCTGGCCGAGGCGGGCGGCGATGATGAGGCCGCCGAGTGCCGAGAGCATGCCCATATTGACGAAGACCAGCAGCGTCAGCCGTTCCGTCTTGATGCCGGAGAGCTGGGCTGCCTTGATGTTGCCGCCCATGGCATAGACGCGGCGGCCAATGGTCGTCTGGCGCGTGATGAAGAAGAACAGCGCGACGAGAATTCCCATGACCACAAGCACGATCGGGAATCCGCGATAGATCGCGAATTGGTAGACGAGGAACAATGTCAGCGCGGAAATGACGATCGTCTTCACGGCGAACAGCATCAGCGGCTCGGATACGTGACCGTGCCGTTCGCGGGTTTGCCGCGCCTTTATGCCGGTGACGATATAGGCGAGCACGCCTGCAAGGCCGATGACGACGGTGGTCAGATTGAGCGTGACGCCGCTGCCGAAGATCGTCTTGCCGGCCGCATTGACCGTTGGCGGGATCAGCGTCCAAGTGCCGATCAGCTCAGGCAGGAAGCCCGAGCTCAGCGCCTTGAAATCGTCCGGAAGTGGTCCGACCGAGGAGCCGCCGCCCAGCAGTCCCTGGCAGAGGCCACGAAAGACCAGCATGCCGGCGAGCGTGACGATGAACGATGGTATTCGGTGATAGGCGATCCAGTAGCCTTGCGCCGCGCCGATCGCGCCGCCGACAAGGAGGCAGATGATCGAAACGACCAGCGGATTGCTGAAGAAGCCGCCAAGCGGCCAGATCACCATCATCATGGCGGCCAGCGCGCCGATGAAGCCGGCGACCGAGCCGACCGAAAGGTCGATATGGCCGGCAACGATCACGAGCAGCATGCCCAGCGCCATCACGATGATGAAGCTGTTCTGCTGAATGAGATTGCTCAGATTGACCGGCTTGAACAGCGTGCCCGTGGTGAACTGGAAGAACACCATGATAGCGATCAACGCTAGGATGAGCCCGTATTCCCGCAAATTGGACATGAAGGATGACACGGGAACGCGCGGCTGTACCGGCACGTCCTGGGCAACGCCCGACTGCGGTGTTGGAACTGTATCGCTCATGATGCTGCTCTTCCTTCGCCACGTACAATGGCGCGCATGATCTTCTCCTGGCTGGCGTCGCTGCCGGCCATTTCTCCGACGATCTGGCCTTCGTTCATCACATAGATCCGGTCGGTTATGCCCAGGAGTTCCGGCATTTCCGACGAGATGACGATGATCGCCTTCCCTTCCGCGGCGAGGCGCGCAATGATCGTATAGATTTCATATTTGGCACCGACATCGATGCCGCGTGTCGGCTCGTCAAGAATGAGCACTTCCGGGTCGGCGAAGAGCCATTTCGACAGCACGACTTTCTGCTGGTTGCCGCCCGAGAGATTGCCGGTCTTCTGGAAGACGCTCGACGACCGGATATTGGTCCGGCCACGGTAATCATTGGCGACGTCAAGTTCTTTCAAATCGTTGATGACGCCATAGCGCGCCACGCCATTCAGGTTGGCGATGGTGATATTGTTCTTGATGTCATCGATCAGGTTGAGACCGAAAATCTTGCGATCCTCCGTGACATAGGCAAGGCCGTGTTCGACTGCCTTGCCGACGGTGGAAACATCGATTTTCTTGCCGTGGAGGAACACGTCGCCGGTGATCTTGCGGCCATAACTGCGACCAAAGACGCTCATGGCAAATTCAGTGCGGCCGGCGCCCATCAAGCCGGCGATGCCGACGACCTCGCCCTTGCGCACATGGATGTCGATGTTCTTGATGATCTGCCGTTCCGCGTGAAGCGGATGGTAGACCGACCAGTTCTTCACTTCGAAGACGGCCTCGCCAATCTTGGGCTGGCGCGGGGGATAGCGATCCTCCAGCGAGCGACCAACCATCAGCGTGATGATCCTGTCTTCGGAAATCTGGCTCGTCTCCAGCGTCTCGATCGAGCGCCCATCGCGAATGACCGTGACGTGGTCGGCGACGCGGGCGATCTCATTCAGCTTGTGCGAGATGATGATCGAGGTGATGCCCTGTCGTTTGAATTCGAGCAGCAGGTCGAGCAGCGCCTGGCTGTCCTTTTCGGAAAGGCTGGCGGTCGGCTCGTCCAGGATCAGAAGCTCGACCTTCTTGCTGAGCGCCTTGGCGATTTCGACCAACTGCTGCTTGCCGGTACCGATATTGGTAATCAGCGTCTTAGGATCCTCGCTGAGGCCGACCTTCGCCAGCAGTTCGCGTGTGCGCGCCTCGTTGGCATGCCAGTTGATGATGCCAAAGGAGGCATGCTCGTTGCCGAGGAAGATGTTCTCGGCGATCGACAGCATCGGCACCAGGGCGAGTTCCTGGTGGATGATGACGATGCCCTTCTGCTCGCTGTCATGGATGCCGCGGAAGTGGCATTCCTCGCCGCGATAGATGATCTTGCCGTCATAGTCGCCATCGGGATAAACGCCCGACAGAACCTTCATCAGCGTCGACTTGCCGGCGCCATTTTCGCCGCAGATGGCGTGGATCTCGCCTTCCTCGACCTTGAGATTGACGTTCGACAGCGCCTTGACCCCCGGAAAGGTCTTGGTGATGTCCTGCATCTCGAGAATGTATGAAGGCATTCGAAGCCGCTCCCGCACAGGCATACGGAGGGGTCGAGACTAGCTGCTCGCCCGCAAAACGAGAAGGGGGCGCCCATGCCGGGGCGCCCCCTTCAGGACCGTGGTTACTTGAGGTCGTCGGCCTTGATGTAGCCCGAGTCGATCACGAGCTTCTCGTAGTTGGCCTTGTCGACTTCGACCGGGGTCAGCAGGATCGAAGGGATGACCTTGACGTCATTGTTGTAGGTGGTGGTGTCGAGGCCAGCCGGCTTGCCGCCCGAAAGGACGGTATCCAGCAGGTCGACGGTCGACTTGGCCAGCGCGCGGGTGTCCTTGAAGACGGTCGAATACTGCTCGCCGGCGATGATCGCTTTGATCGAGGCGGTTTCAGCGTCCTGGCCGGTCACGATCGGCCAGGGCTGATCGGCAGTGCCGTAGCCGACGCCGCGAAGCGAAGCGATGACGCCACGTGCGAGGCCGTCATTGGGCGCGAGAACGCCGTCGACACGCGAGCCGTCCGAGTAGTTGGCCGACAGGAGATTGTCCATGCGGGCCTGGGCGGTGGCTGCGAGCCATGTCAGCGTACCGACCTTGTCCATGCCGGTCTGGCCGGACTTGATCTTGATCGAACCGTCATCGATCAGCGGCTGCAGGACGGACATCGCGCCGTTGTAGAAGAAGAAGGCGTTGTTATCGTCAGGCGAGCCGCCGAAGAGCTCGACGTTCCAGGGCTTTGTGTTCGGGAAGCGCTCCTTGAGGCCCTTGACCAGCGAGTTGGCCTGGATCACGCCGACGCCGAAATTGTCGAACGTCGTGTAGTAGTCGACATTCGGGGACTTCTTGATCAGACGGTCATAGGCCACCACGACCACGCCGGCATCGGCAGCCTTCTGCAGCGCATCGGTCATCGTGGTGCCGTCGATCGAGGCGATGATCAGGGCCTTCGGACCCTTGGTGATCTCGTTCTCGAGCTGGCTCAGCTGGTTCGGGATGTTGTCCTGCGCATATTGCAGGTCGACGGTGTAACCCTTGGCCTCGAGCTGAGACTTGACGAAGTCGCCGTCATTGATCCAGCGCTGGACCGTCTTGCTCGGCATCAGCACGCCGATCACACCCTTGTCTTCCGCATGCGCTGCAGGCGACAGAGCGGCAACACTAAGCGCAAGCGCAGCGAGCGCCGTCTTCATCAGACCCATTATTCTCTCTCCCGAGCTATCGAATGGTTGAGCGCAGCAGTGGCCCGCCCACAAATCCAAACTTCAAACCGACTGTTGATCGAGCACCGGTGCAATGATGCGCCGCGTTCCACGCGGGGGCCCGCAGAGGGTTCCAGATCCGCCCGTCGACAATGCCTGCGAGCGGCCGAATAGGAGAGGGGCCTCGCCTTGGCGAAGCCCCTCGATATTGCCAGAGATTACTTGAGGTCGTCGGCCTTGATGTAGCCCGAGTCGACCACGAGAGCCTGGTAGTTGCTCTTGTCCACCTCATGCGGCGTCAGCAGGATCGAGGGAACGACCTTGACGTCATTGTTGTAGGTGGTGGTGTCGAGGCCGGCCGGCTTGCCGCCCGAAAGGACGGTATCCGTGAGCTCGACGGTCGACTTGGCGAGATCGCGCGTATCCTTGAACACGGTCGAGTACTGCTCGCCGGCGATGATCGCCTTGACCGAGGCGGTCTCGGCATCCTGACCGGTCACGATCGGCCAGGGCTGATCGGCGGTGCCGTAGCCGACGCCGCGGAGCGAGGCAATGATGCCGCGCGACAGGCCATCATACGGCGACAGCACGCCGTCGACGCGCTTGCCGTCCGAGTAGTTGGCCGAGAGCAGGTTGTCCATGCGGGCCTGAGCGGTGGCGGCGAGCCAACGCAGCGTGCCGACCTTGTCCATGCCGGTCTGGCCGGACACGATCTTGATCGAGCCGTTATCGATCAGCGGCTGCAGGACGGACATCGCGCCGTTGTAGAAGAAGAAGGCGTTGTTATCGTCCGGCGAACCGCCAAAGAGCTCGACGTTCCAGGGCTTCGTGTTCGGGAAGCGCTCCTTGAGGCCCTTGACCAGCGAGTTGGCCTGGATCACGCCGACGCCGAAATTGTCGAACGTCGTGTAGTAGTCGACATTCGGGGTCTTCTTGATCAGGCGGTCATAAGCAATGACGACGACGCCAGCATCGGCAGCCTTCTGAAGGGCGTCCGAGAGCGTCGTGCCGTCGATAGAGGCGATGATCAGGGCCTTCGGACCCTTGGTGATCTCGTTCTCGAGCTGGCTCAGCTGGTTCGGAATGTCGTCCTGAGCGTATTGCAGGTCGACGGTGTAGCCCTTGGCCTCGAGCTGCGACTTGACGGCGTCGCCGTCATTGATCCAGCGCTGCGAGGTCTTGGTCGGCATCAGGACGCCGACGAGGCCCTTGTCGGCGGCGTGAGCCGCAGGCGAAATGGCGACTGCGCCGAGCGCGAGCGCGGCGAGCGCGGACTTGAACAGGTTCACGATTTCTCTCTCCCGATTTGTACGACATTTGCTGCCCCGCAGAGATCGGGACCCGTCGTACAGTCCTATTAATTCGACTCCCGATCGTAATTCAAGCGCCTTGAGGGCGCAAAAGTGTCACGATCCTGTTGGAGGCTGCCAAAACGCCGATCGGCTCTCCAGCAGCGTTAGCTAGCTGCGGTCCGGCCCCGTCGTCAATGGCGTTTTGCGCGAAGGCACGATCGCGCGCTCGCCCCGCTCGGCGAGAGCGGGGCGGTTCGAAACTCGAATGGTATGATGATAGGGCCTTGTCGCTACTGCGCGACGACGGCGCCGCCAATCGAAACCACCGTGCGGCCGTCGGCCGGCAACGGCGCTTTGGCAGCCTGAGGCGGCTCATAGGGCTTGGCGAGAATGAGCGACCAGTAAACCTTGTACTTGCTCTGCGGCGCATAGGCGGTGCCGATGCCGAGGCGGGTGACACCGGGCTTCAGCATGTTGGCATTGTGCGATTTGGAATCGCGCCAGCCGGAAAAGGCCTCGGCGAGCGTGCGATAGCCGGCGCCGACATTCTCGACGGCGAGGCCGGCATTGAAGCCTGCCTTGGCAAGCCGGCGCTCGAAATTGCCGCCGCCCGGCACATCGTGGCCAACCTGATCGACTGCCGCCATCGCGCGGGCCTGGTCCGCCGCCATCTTGTTGAGCACCGGATCGACCGCAACCGGGCCAAGCCCCTTGCCGGCGCGGTAGCCCGAAATGAGGCTCGCGGCCGTTTCGGGGCTCACGGCCGCCCCGGCCGAATCGAGTCGGTCATAGAAGACCGGAGAGGTCGGCGGTGGCGGCGGCGGCGTGGTGCAGGCAGCGAGAAGCAGCGCCAGCGATGCGGCCGTGGCGATGGGCGCGAGGCGGCGCAGGGAGAGGGTCATGACGCACCTTTTCATGGCGGAGGCTGGACGGATCGGGTGAAGAAAGCCGGGTTGGCGGCAGTGTTGGCTTATTTGGATCGGCGCGGCAACCGCGTCACGGCAGGGCGACATCGGCGGCCGGGAAGCGGCTCATGCAGTCGAAGCGCAGATCGGACTTAACCTGCGCGCCCTGACCGATATCCGAGAGATAGCAGCGAAGCTCGAATTCGAGCTGTGCGGCAGTGATCCCGGTGAACAGCACGCTCGCCTCGGGATAGGCGAGGACCAGCCGATGCGCCTTTGCCGCGGCCAGCAGCACCTCGCGGACCTTTTCGGGATCGGCGGTCTTGGCGACGTTGAACGGGACGATGATGCGACCCGAACGGTCGCGCAGCACCATATTCTTGACGGTGCCGGTGATGAGGCTCGAATTCGGCACGATGAGGGTCGCGCGATCGAAGGTCTCGATCTCGGTGGCGCGGACATTGATGCGCTTGACGATGCCCTCCTCCGCGCCGACGGCGATCCAGTCGCCAGCGCGGATCGGCCGTTCGGCCAGCAGGATCAGGCCCGAGACGAAATTGTTGACGATTGCCTGCAGGCCGAGGCCGATACCGACCGATAGCGCGCCGGCGACGATGGCGATGCTGGAAAGGTCGAGGCCGGCATAGCCAAAGGCGATCGTCGCCGCGGTGATCATGCCGACATAGCCGACGCTGGTGCGGATCGAGTTGCGGAGGCCTGAATCGAGCCGAGTCGTCGGCAGGAAGCGCGTGTCGAGCCAGCCCTGCAGCGCCCGCGTGACGATGACGCCGACGACGAAGACTGCGACGCCGGCGAAGATGGTCGAGATCGAGATCGAGATCGAGCCGATGCGGAAGCCGAAGAACAGCTGGCGGACGCTCTCGAATACCGACGTCGAGTCGACGCCCCAGGGCGCGATGACGAGCAGGATCGCGACGCCGACCAGCATGGCGCGGACGAATCCATTGAAGAGCACGCCAACCTGCGTCAGCGACCGCGGCGCGAAGCCGACGGAGGCGATCAGTCGGCTGCCGACGACGCCTTCGCGGCGGAACCATGCCGCCGTCAGCTGGTCCGTCAGCATCATCAGCAGCACCAGGAGCGCCAGCACCGTCGAAATCCAGACGATCTGCGTCGTGATGAAGCGGCCGAGCGCGACATAGCCGATGAGATTGGCGACGATGGCGACGCTGGCCATCACCATTGTGACGAATAGGCCCAGGCGGCGTATGATCGGCTCGTCGGCTGCCGGATCCTCGTCCTCCTCATCGGCGGAGTCCTCGCGGTGATTGATTGTCCGGACCGTCAGGATGATCAGCACAGCCGATATCGTCGACAGGACGCCGTCTGCGGCGATGATCAGCGGCAGCGCGGTATAGGCGATGGTCGAGAAGCGTTCGATGAAGACTGAGGTCGCCTGAAGCGCGGCGATCGTTACCGAAAAGGTGAAGATCCGCGTTGCCGCCGCCTCGTCGATGTTGACGAGGCGAAGGTCGGGTCGGCCCGGTGCCAGCAGCGCGCGGGAGACGCCGAAGCCGAGGGAGAACAGGGCGACGGCGGATGTAACGCCCCAGAACAACTGGTCAATGCGGTTCGGTGACAGGTTGAGCGCGTTGAGGATGGCGTGTCCGCCAACAAGGACTCCCACCGGGACAAGCGTGTTGACCGCAACAATGACCGCCGCCGCGATGACCTTCGGCTCGCGGCCGCCGGACGCATCGGGCAGGGGCCGGAAGCGGAAGCGGCGGATGACGAAGCGCCGACCCGGAATGATCAGCGCCAGCATGCCGGCAAGTGTGGCGAGAACGATCGCGATCGCCGTACGGTCGTTGCGGTCGCCGAGCACGCGGAACCAGTCGCCGATCAGGTCGGCGGCCCGATTGATCACGTTTGGTACTTCGGTGACAGCGTCGTTCCAGAGGCCCGGATCGATCAGGCTTGAATTGCGCTCGAGGAGGCGGCCGGCAAACAGTCGTCGGCGCCGGTCGTTGATCTGGGTCGTGGTGTAGGTGCCATGCGCCGCGATCGCCTGCGCCTGCTTCTGGCTGCCGGAGAGATCGCCGAGGAGCTTCTGCGCGACGGCGAGATTGTCCTTGATCGCGTCCGAGACGGTGGCGTCGGCGCCGGCGATTGGCGTCAATTCCTTGACCTGCGCCATCGCCGCCTCGACCTTCGGGCCGAGGCTGTCGGCATAGATGCCGGCGGCGTTGACGATGGCCAGCGTCTGGTCGCGCAAGTTGCGCAGGTCGAAATCGGAGACATTGATGCGGTCGACCGCCATATCGATCCGCGTCAGGTCGGCATTCCACCGATCGATGCGCCCCTGCGCGTCGTCCATCGCAGTTGTAACGGCGACGGCGACGGCGTTATCGGCCAGGGCAGGCCCGACGGGAAAGGGCTGTGATGCGGCGAGCGCGGCCAGCATGGCCAGCGCCAGCACGCCCTGCTGCAGCCGCCTTTTGATGCCCCAATGTCGCAGCAAATCGATCTCCAGACGTTCCTGTCGCCGGTCTGGCGCCGACCAGTCCTCGCGGCGAATGATGACGACATTAGGGAGAGGCATAGTGCAATAAGGCGTTCACGCGCCATCGATGAACTCCGCTCGATTGCGTGCGGGCGCGCGGAGTGGCGGCCGCTGCGCGGCGTTCCTATATCGCTCGGGCAGGACTGGTAGAGCAGCGGGAGCAGCGCTTGACGATCGACGGGACTTCATCGACGGCGACGGACGAGAACTCCCGTGTCGGCTCGGCCTCGACCCTTCTGGCTAATCTCGGAACGGTGCTGGAAGGCGAGCGCGTCAGCATCGGCACGATGATCGATGCGCTCGGCAAATCCGGCCTCGGCCTGACGATCCTTTTGTTGGCGCTGCCTTCGTTCATTCCTATTCCGGGCCTGCCGACCGGTTTTGTCTTCGGCACAGCCCTGGCGCTGCTTGCGCTGCAGGTGATGATCGGCGCGGACCGCCTGCTGCTGCCGGCATGGATCCGCCGTTTCAGCCTGCCGCGCGGGGCGGTCGTGAAGGGCGGCGCCTATGTCGCGCCCTGGTTCCGCAAGGTGGAGTGGATGCTGAGGCCGCGGCTGACGCTGCTGTCCGGCCGCAGGGCGGAGGTCGTGTTGGCGCTGCCGATTTTCATTCACGCCGTGATGATCCTGCTGCCGATACCGCTTGGCAACCAGCTGCCGGCGCTCGCCGTGATCGCCTTTGCTTTCGGCCTTATCGAGCGAGACGGCTTTGCCGTGCTCGCTGGAGCGATTATGTCCATCATCGCGCTCGCATGGAACGGCGCCATCATCTTCTTCGGCGCGGAACTCAGCGTCTTCGCTTATCGTTGGGCGACGAAAATGATCGGTCTTTTCTGATAGAAAGGCGCTGCCGGCCGCGTCTTCGTCGGGCGGGTTTCGATCAATCGCCCTGAACGGCGGCAGCGGAGCGCGGCTTGTTCTCTCTCATCCGTCTCGCCTTCCTCTACTGCGTCTTCGGGATCGGCATCCTGTTCGTGCAGTTCAACAACACACCCTGCAGTGCGCCGGTGGTGTTTGACGACGGCGGAGCGCCGGTCGGCCCGCCGCTTGATATCCTGCGGCTGAGTGTCGACGAAGGTTATCGCTGGCGAATCGGCAAGCTGGTGGTCTTCTGGCTGCCGCGGATGGTTGATCTCGTCGGAATCCGCGGCATGCCGTTTCCGGATTACCTGTTCGCGAGACAATGCCGCAAGGTGGCTGCCGGAGCGGGTGTGCCGTCTCCTGCGGAGGCCGCTCCCGCCGCCCCTGTTCCTACGGCGCTCGCCCGGCCCAGGACGAGTGCGCCGGAGGCCGTCCCCCCGGAACCGATGCCCCGGCCGCGTGGCTGAATTCAGCCGATCCGGTAGAAGGCCCGCTTCGCCTCATACATCAGGGCGTCGGCGCGTTTGGCAACCTCTTCGAGCCGCTCGCCGGCCCGGCCGGTGGCTGCCCCCATCGAGAGTGTGAGCGGCAGGCTCGAATAAAACTGGTTGTTGAGGTCGACCAGGCGATGAACATTTTCGATCATCGCCTCGGCACCCTCCTCGTCGGTGCCAGGAAGGATGATCGCGAATTCATCGCCTCCGATCCGCGCTGCGTGGCCTGGCTTCTCGACCAGTTTGCCGAGCACCTCGCCGACCCGCCGCAGCAGTTCATCGCCCGCGGCGTGGCCACGCCGATCATTGGTTTCCTTGAGGCCGTTGAGATCGGCCATGATGATCGTGACGGGAAACGGCGCGTTGCGCTGCAGGCGGGAGAGCTCGTCGATATAGAACGAGCGATTGTGAAGCTTGGTCAGCGCGTCATGCTTGCCGAGGAATTCGAGATAGGCCTCGGCCGCCTTGCGCGCTGTGATGTCGGTCAGCCCAACCTGGACCAGCGACCAGTCATGCTCGTGGCCCGGAAGCACCGAGAATTGCAGCAGCACATGCAGTTCGCGGCCGTCGAGCGTGTAGTTGACCACCTCGCGCAACTGGAACAGCTTGCCATGCCAAAGGTCGATCAACTGCTCGCGGAAGGCCGGCTCCATATTGTCGCGGAACACATCACCGAGCCGTTGCAGCAGCGCCGTCTTGTCGGGGGCGCCGAACAGCTGCAGCGTATGCCGGTTCACGTCGATGACGCGGATCTCGCTGAGACAGCGGGTCACGAATTCCGGGTGAACGTCGGTGAAGACGCGGAAGTCGACGATGCCGCGCTTGCGGATGTCGTCGAGCAGCAGCTTGACCGCGCTGAAATCCTCGACCCAGAGCGAGACGGGCGAATGGTCGAAAAGGCCGCGCGCATAGGCCTCGCTCGAAGCGAGCCGCCGCCGCGCCGTCTCGCGCTCCGTGACATTCTCCGTCGCGACCAGCACCCGCGACCAATCGGTCTCGAAGCCGGGGAGGATGGTGCCGCGCAGCTGGATGTCGAGCCGTTCGCCGGTGAGGCTGTAGTTGACGGTGTCGCTTTGAAAGTCGCTCTTGCCGTTCCAGAGCCGTTCGAGTTCGCCGACATGCGAGGCATACATGTCGTCACGAAACACGCGCGAAAGCTGGGCCTTCAGCGCGGCGAGATCGTCGGCACGGTAGAGTTCGAGCGTCTTGCGGTTGACCTTGATGACACGGATGCGCTGGGTGCAGGCGGCAACGCGGCTGGGGTCGGCCTTGAGATGCTCAGCGATCGAGACAACGCCATCGGCGCGCCAGGCGTCGAACAGGGCCCGGAGCGCGCTATAATCCTCAAGCCAAAGCGGAATAGGGGCGAGATCGAACGATACCTCGTCAGCAATCCTGCGGCCCTCGCCATCGTTGTCGTCGATCCGCATGAAGCACTCGTCGTCGTCCCGTACCACCAGCGGCGAGGCAAACCTCGACCATTCGGCAACAGGCAGCTCTCCCATATGCCAACTGAGGTAAATAGGCGCTGACTGGCCTGAGTCAATTGGATTGTTCCTCGGCTCCTTTGCCTGCAAGGCGGTCGTTGCTGACGATTGGCCGGATGCCACCCGCATCCCCCCGGAGAAGGCAGGTCAACCGCTTGCCGGCGAACGGGCGCCGCAAAGAAAAGCGCCGGGGCGTTGCCCCGGCGTTTCAGCGCGCTGATATCAAGCTGGCTCAGCCGAACACGACAAGCAGATCCTTGGCGTCAATCTGGCTGCCGGCATGAACCAGCACCTCGGCGATGGTGCCGTCGCGGTCGGCGTGGATCGCGGTCTCCATCTTCATGGCCTCGATCGAGAGCAGCACGTCACCGGCCTTGACGGCCTGGCCGGCCTTCGCAGCGAGCGTAGAGACGACGCCCGGCATGGGCGCGGCGACATGGTTCGGATTGCCGTCTTCAGCCTTCCGCTTGGCGACGACCGAGCCCGCATTGGCGCGGTCCGGAACCTTGACGACACGCGGCTGGCCATTCAGCTCGAAGAAGACGCGGATCAACCCCTCCTCGTCGGAATCGCCGATCGCCTGCATTCGGATCACCATGGTCTTGCCCTTCTCGAGCTCGACCAGGATTTCCTCTCCGACCGGCAGGCCGTAGAAATAGACCGGCGTCGGCAGGGCGCTGGTGGGGCCGTAGTTGTCCTCGGCCTTGGCGAAGTCGGTATAGACTTTCGGATACATGAGATAGGAGGCGAGGGCGAAGTCATCGATCTCGCTCTTGCCAGTCTTCTCCTGCGCCGCCTTGCGCTCTGCGCTAAGATCGGCCGGCTTGATCAGCGCGCCCGGGCGGGCCGTCGACGGTGTCTCGCCCTTCAGGATCTTCTTCTGGATCGCGGCCGGCCAACCGCCCGGCGGCTGGCCGAGATCTCCGCGCATCATCTGCACGACGGAATCGGGGAAGGCGATGTCACGGGCGGGGTCCTCGACATCGGCGACGGTCATGTTCTGGCTGACCATCATCAATGCCATGTCGCCGACAACCTTCGAGGACGGCGTCACCTTGACGATGTCGCCGAACATCCGGTTGACGTCGGCATAGGTCTGGGCGACCTCGTGCCAGCGGGTGTCGAGGCCGAGCGAACGGGCCTGTTCCTTGAGATTGGTGAACTGTCCGCCCGGCATCTCATGCAGATAGACCTCGGAGGCGCCCGCCTTGAGGTCGCTCTCGAAGGCGACATACTGGCCGCGCACGGCTTCCCAGTAGAACGAGATCTTGCGGATCGCCTGCGGATCAAGGCCAGTGTCGCGCTCCGTCCCCTTCAGCGCCTCGACAATCGAGCCGAGGCAGGGCTGCGAAGTGAGGCCGGACAGCGCATCCATCGCCGCGTCGACGGCATCGACGCCCGCTTCGACGGCCGCGAGCACGGTCGCGGCCGAGATGCCCGAGGTGTCGTGCGTGTGGAGGTGAATCGGCAAGTCCGTTTCCGCGCGCAGCGTCGCGATCAGCGCCTTGGCCGAGGCCGGCTTCAGCAGGCCGGCCATGTCCTTGAGGCCGATGACGTGAGCGCCGGCCTTCTCAAGCTCGCGCACCAGGCCGACATAATATTTGAGGTCATATTTGGAGCGGTCGGGGTCGAGGACGTCGCCGGTGTAGCAGATCGCCGCCTCGAGAACCTTGCCTTCCGTGAGCACCGCGTCCATCGCGACGCGCATGTTTTCGGTCCAGTTGAGGCAGTCAAACACACGGAAGACGTCGATGCCGCCGGCGGCCGCCTGCTTGACAAAATATTCGACGACATTGTCAGCATAGTTGGTGTAGCCGACGCCATTGGCGCCGCGCAGCAGCATTTGCAACAGGATGTTCGGCGCCCGCTCGCGGATCATGGCGAGGCGCTCCCACGGATCCTCGGTCAGGAACCGCATCGAGACGTCAAACGTCGCACCGCCCCAGCATTCGAGGCTGAAGAGGCCCGGCAGAGCGCGCGCATAGCTGTCGGCGATGCCGACGATGTCATGCGTGCGCATCCGCGTCGCCAGCAGCGACTGGTGCGCGTCGCGCATGGTCGTATCGGTGACAAGGGTGCGCGTCTCGGCCCGCATCCATTTCGACAGCGCCTCTGGGCCGTGCGCCTCTAGAAACTGCTTGGTGCCCGGCGCCGGCTCGGCCGGGAAGTACGGAATGACCTTGGCGAGGGCGTCCGCCTTCGGCTTGGCGCGGCCGCGCGTCTCCGGATGGCCGTTGACCGTGACGTCCGCGATATAATTCAGCAGTTTGGTGGCGCGGTCGCGGCGCCTTACAGAGCTGAACAGCTCCGGCGTCGTGTCAATGAACCGCGTCGTGTAGCTGTTGTCGCGGAATTTCGGGTGATTGATGATGTTGGCGACGAAAGTCAGATTGGTCGCCACGCCGCGGATGCGGAATTCGCGCAGCGCGCGGTCCATGCGGGCGATTGCCTCTTCGGGCGTTGGCGCCCAGGCGGTGATCTTCTCCAGCAGCGGGTCGTAGAAGCGGGTGATCACGGCGCCGGAATAGGCGGTGCCGCCATCGAGCCGGATGCCGAAACCCGACGCCTCGCGATAAGCGGTGATGCGGCCGTAGTCCGGAATGAAGTTCTGCTCAGGATCCTCGGTCGTGATGCGGCACTGCAGGGCATTGCCGTTGAGGCGGATCTCTGCCTGGACCGGGACGCCGGATTGCGGCGTGCCGATCGCATCGCCCTCGGCGATGTGGATCTGCGCCTTGACGATGTCGATGCCGGTCACCTGCTCGGTGACGGTATGCTCGACCTGGATGCGCGGATTGACCTCGATGAAATAGAATTTGCCGGTATCGGCATCCATCAGGAATTCAACCGTGCCGGCGCCGTAGTAATTCGCCGCGTGGCCGATCTTGATGCCGTAATCGGTGATTTCCTTGCGTTCGCCCTCTGACAGATACGGTGCCGGTGCGCGCTCGACCACCTTCTGGTGGCGGCGCTGCACCGAGCAGTCGCGCTCGAAGAGATGGACGATGTTGCCATGGCGGTCGCCGAGGATCTGCACCTCGACATGGCGCGCCCGCTCGACGAGCTTCTCGAGATAGATCTCGTCCTTGCCGAAGGCGGCCTTGGCCTCGCGCTTGGCGGTCAGCGCGTCCTGCAGCAGCGTATCCTCATCGCGGATGACGCGCATGCCGCGCCCACCGCCGCCCCAGGACGCCTTCAGCATCAGCGGATAGCCGATGCGCTTCGCCTCGGACTTGATGAATTCGGGATCGTCCGGCAGCGGATCGGTCGCCGGCATGACGGGGACGCCGGCCGCGATCGCGAGATTGCGCGCCGCAACCTTGTTGCCGAGCATGCGCATCGTATCGGGCGAGGGGCCGATGAAGGTGATGCCGGCCTCGGCGCAGGCCTCGGCGAATTCAGGGCTTTCCGAGAGCAGGCCGTAGCCCGGATGGATCGCGTCGGCCTTGCATTCGCGGGCGATGCGGATGATGTCGGCGATGTTGAGATAGGCCTCGATCGGGCCAAGTCCCTTGCCGACCTGATAGGCCTCGTCGGCCTTGAAGCGGTGGAGGGCGAGCTTGTCCTCCTCGGCGAAGATCGCGACGGTCCGGAGGCCAAGCTCGTTGGCCGCACGGAACACCCGGATCGCGATTTCAGACCGGTTCGCAACGAGAATCTTCTTGATGGCCACCAGAACCCCCGATCTCAGTCCACGCGGCGCGGTGGACCTTTGCCCTATTATTAGCCGGTTTGTGCGGGTGCGAAAAGATCGGTCAGTTACGCTGCGACGCGATAGCTCGCACGGCACCGCGGAACTTCACTCCACCGGCAATTCGGCGAGGCGGACGAGCAGGAAGGGCGTTGCCAGCACCATGGCGCGCTCCTTCTCGGTCATGAAGGCGACCGCCTCGGTGGCGGTGTCGGCCTCGGCGATCTTGGCGGCAGCAAGAGCCTCGATGCTGTCGACGACGCCGCGCGGCCGCTCCGGAACGCGGTCGACCAGCGCGAGATGGAGGGCGCGCCAGCGCGGGTCGGCGACGAGATCTTCCATGCTCGGCCGCGTGCCGACCGCTGCCTCATAGACAGGGCGCAGCGCGGCGGCGGCCGTGGCGATTGGCGGTGGAGCCGCCTCTTCAGGCGTTCGCAGCAGGCCGAGCTTCTTGACGAAACGACCGACGCGATTGGAACCGGTGAAGCGCGACAGCGGCACGGCGAGGATGAGGCCGATGATCGCCGGCGACATCCATGCGACCAGCACCAGCGAATCGAGCCAGGAGGCGGCGAGCAGCGCGACGCCGATCAGCATATGCCAGCGATGGCGGACGATGAGCGATTTGAGCGGCACGCCGCCATCGTCGCGCCGTTGCGGCTTCCAGCCTGAATCGCGGCCGCTGAGGATCGAGACGATCGCGCCGGTATGCACCAGCATCATGATCGGCGCGATTAGCGCCGAGACGATGATCTCGAACAGGAAGGACAGGATCGTGCGGAAGCCGCCGACCGAGCGGCGGGCGTCGCGGTCGCGCAGGAACGCGACGAGGCCCATGACCTTCGGGGCGAAGAGGATCGCGAGCGTCAGCGCGAACAGCCTCAGCGCGCGCTCGGCGTCGATCACCGGCCAGGTCGGGAAGAGCTGGAAATCTTCGGTGAAATATTCCGGCCGAATGAAATGCGCCTGCAGCGACAAAGCGAGGCCGGCGAGAATCAGCAGGAGCCACAGCGGCGAGGCGACATAGGAGCCGATGCCGGTCAGGAGATGGATGCGGCTGACCCAATGCAGTCCGCGCCCCGGCAGGACAAAGATGTGCTGCAGATTGCCCTGGCACCAGCGCCTGTCGCGTACTGCGAGATCAACGATCGAAGGGGGGCTCTCCTCATAGGAACCGGCGAGATCGTCGGCGATCCGCACGGTCCAGCCTGCCCGGCGCAGCAGCGCCGCCTCAACGAAATCGTGGCTGAGGATATGGCCGCCGAAGGGAGGCTTGCCGGGGAGGTCGGGCAGCCCTGCGGCCTCCAGAAACGCCTTGGTGCGGATGATCGCGTTGTGGCCCCAGTAATTGCCTTCGGAGCCTGTCCAGAAAGCGAGGCCGGCGCCGACAATCGGGCCATAGACCCGGCCGGCGAATTGCTGCAGTCGCGCCAGGATGGTGGTGCCGTTGACGAGGGCTGGGATGGTCTGGATCAACCCGGCATCGGGGTCCTCCTCCATACGCCGCGCGAGCTCGATGATCGTCTCGGGCGCCATCAGGCTGTCGGCGTCGAGCACCAGCATGTGGTCATAGACGCCCGCCCAGCGCATGCAGAAATCGGCGACATTGCCGGCCTTGCGCGCCGTGTTGCGGCGGCGGCGGCGGTAATAGACGCGCGCCTTGCCGGCGAGCCGTTCGCGGATGGCAACGACGGCTGCCTCCTCGGCGAGGGCGACGTCGGGGTCGGTCGTGTCGGCGAGGACGAACCAGTCGAAAGCCGGCCCCTGGCCGAGGGCATCGAGGCCGGCGGCCATGGCCTCAATGCCGGCAAAAACCCTGGCGGGGTCCTCGTTATAGGTCGGCATCAGGATGGCGGTGCGCGAGGCCAGCGGCCCCGGCGCCGTTCGCTTCGGCCGCCCGATGCGCCCGATGACCAGGCCATAGCCGGCGATGGCGCTCATGAAGGCCATGGCGATCCAGCCGAAATTGAGCGCGAACAGGATGAGGACCGCGATCTCGATCGGCGTCAGGCCGCCGACCTCGAGCACCTGTTCCATCTCGTAGACAGCGATGGCGGCGAGCGCGAAGGCGCCGCCAAGGACGGAGATACGGCGGATGAAGGAGGATCTCGAATGGGAAGGATCAACAAAGCGGCGGCGGTTGCGGCGGCGAAACCGCCACAGCGACTGCGTCGGCATGTCCGAGGCCGTCTCCGTGGGCATGCCACGTTCCGCGGCCGCCGCTCTGCCGTCCTGGTGTGGGACACCGATTCCCGGCGGAGCGGGCGACGCGTCGTCCGCATCCCCCACGCGTTCCGCCAGGACTGTCGTCACGCCTGTGCCGTCCATCGATAGACCCAGGTCTCCGAGGCGCGGCCGTCCGGGAAGGTCAGCACGGTTCTCAGCTCGATGAGATTTGCATCCTGCGGGTCGAGTTCGAAATTCACGCGCCAGCCTTCGCCTTCGCCGATCTTCGGGTTCGGAATCACCACGATATTGCTGATCTTGCCTGCCGACGTCGTCACCGTCGCCTTCGGCTCACCCGCCGGCTTGCCGTCGAGGATCTGCTGCGGGGCGAAGTCGATCACGAAACGGCGGATCGGGCTGTTGCCGTCCAATGTCGAGCGGCCGACCATGGTTCCGTCGACGACCATGCCGCCAGGAACGAAGGCCGGATCGCTGCCCCAGGACAGGCGATAAGCGAACGAATATTCGGTGCCGGCGGGAATCGGGTCCTTCGGCTGCCAATAGGCGACGATATTGTCGTGGATCTCGGAATTGGTCGGGATCTCTACCAGAGTGACCGCACCCGTACCCCAGTCGCCGACCGGCTCGACCCAGAGGCTCGGCCGCTTCTCGTAGAAAGCTTCGAGATCCTGGTAGGTGACATAGTTGCGATCGCGCTGGATCAGGCCGAAGCCGCGCGGGCCGGCATCGACGAAGGCGCTGATCTGCAAGGTCGACGGATTGGACAGGGGGCGCCAAAGGCGCTCGCCACGGCCATTGACGACGAGCAGGCCGTCGGAATCATGCACCTCGGGCCGGAAATCGTCGACGCCGAGACGGTCGTTCGGGCCGAAGAAATACATGCTCGTGCCGGGCGCAAGCCCGACCTTCGCCATATCGACGCGCGGGAACAGGTCCGCCTCGACATCCATCACGGTGGTGACGCCGGGACGGATCGTGAAGCGATACGCGCCGGTGACGCTCGGGCTGTCGAGCAAGGCGTAGAGGACGATCGTGTCGCCGTCCTTGACCGGGGTCTCGATCCAGAAGGCGCGGAAGATCGGGAATTCCTCGCCCTCGGGCTCGGCGGTCTTCACGGCGAGGCCGCGGGCCGAGATGCCATAGGCCTGGCCCTTGCCGAGCGAGCGGAAATAGCTGGCGCCCTGGAAAACGACGACCTCATCGAAATAGTCGGGCCGGTTCAGCGGACCGTGTATGCGGATGCCGGCAAAGCCGATATCAGCGTTCGGGATGCCCTTCGGCACCAGCGGCCCGAAGTCGAACAGGTCGGTCGAATAGGGCAGGTGCTTGGCGACGCCGTCCTTGACGATCGCAACCTCGATCGGCTCCTTGAAATAGAAGCCGGGATGGAAGAGCTGCACCGTGAAGGGAAGGCCGTCGCCTTGCCAGATCGACGCCGACGTCTTGAAGCGGATGTCGCGATACTGGTCATAGGTGAGGTTTTGCAGCACCTCGGGAAGCCGCGATGCCGGGGCCGCGAACGGAACCCGTGATAGGCGTCGCGCGATCTCGGACACGGTCGAGCGCGTGAACGGACCATCGGTCGCGAGCGAGGCCGCGACATTGGTCGTCTGCGCCAGGGCCGTGCCCGGCAGGAACTGGCCGATGGTCGCCGCAGCGGCGGTGGCGGCGGCCGAGGCGAGGAGGCGCCGCCGCGTAAGCTGATACGAAGGTGTCATCATCTTCTTCTGTCTGATCCCGACGGATGGGCGCAGTAAGGGGGCGGTGTGGTCGAACAAAGACGAAATCCCCACCATGGCTAATGGCGTAGCCGATTTGGCGAAACTCGTCGATGGCCAGCGCGACCACCAGCCCTCAAACGGATGGTAGTTTGACGGCGCCGACCGATCCTAGCCGCATTGCAGCGGCTGCGAAATCACCGTTGCGTCCAAAGACCCGCCCTCTCGCGGCGAATAGCCGCCCTGGCCGCACCGCGCGGGCCGAGACCGCTTGACCGCGGGCGCCCGCCTGACCACCCTCGCGCGAAAGCTCATTGGGGAAGCGCTCATGATCACGGTGTTCGGATCCATCAATATCGACCTCGTCTGCCGCACGGCGCATCTGCCGCGGCCGGGCGAGACTGTGCCCGGCTCGGATTATCAGCTCATTCCCGGCGGCAAGGGTGCCAACCAGGCGCTGGCGGCGCGGCGGGCCGGCGCCAGCGTCCGCATGATCGGCGCAGTCGGCGCCGACGACATGGCCGCGATCGCGCTCGGCGAACTCGAAAAGGACGGCGTCGATCTCCAGGCGCTCGTCAGGCTCGGGCCGACGACTGGCATGGCCGTCATCACTGTCGACGAGGCCGCCGAAAATACGATCGTGCTGTCGCCGGGCGCCAATGCCCGCCTCAAGGCGGCCGATCTCGCCGCGAGCCTGCCCGGCGCCGGCGATACGCTCCTGTTGCAGATGGAGGTCCCATTCGCAGAGAGCCTCGCGGCAGCGCGGATGGCGCGTGCGGCCGGGGCGCGGGTGCTGCTCTCGATCGCGCCATTCCTGCCGATCGAACGCGCGGCGCTCGCCGAAGTCGACGTCATCCTCGTCAACGAGACCGAGGCGGGCGATCTTGCGCGCCATCTCGGCCTTGCCGTCGGCGGCAGCGGCGCGGAGACGGTCGGCATCCTGGCCGCGGCGCTTGGACGGACGGTGATCGCGACGCTCGGCAGCGAGGGTGCGGTGGCTGCCACCGGGACGGAAGAAATCCTCGTGCCCGCGCTGCCGGTCGTGCCGGTCGACACGACCGGCGCTGGCGACACCTTTGCCGGCGTGCTGGCGGCGCTGCTCGATCAAGGCGAAAGTCTTGAGACGGCGCTTCAATTCGCGGCCGCCGCCGGCTCGCTGTCCTGCACGAAGGAAGGTGCGCAGCCAAGCTTCCCGTATCGCGATGCGATAGAGGCGGCACTTGGCGGGGCTCCATCGCTCCCTTGAGGCGGCTGCGGCTTTTCCGTGACAACTTGCCGCCATTTCAGCTATGACTGATCCATAATTCGATCACCAGTGAATGAAATCTGCATCAATGCAGCGGTGATCGGGTTGCAAACGCGGACCGTGGCGCCGATCTGCTGCGGAGGAACGCGGTTCACCGCCAGCCATTCGAGATCCCGATGAGCGCCACCATCGCAGCCCCGCCCCGTACCCTTCGCCTCAACGCCGCCGACAATGTCCGTGTCGCTATCGACACGATCATGCCGGGCTCAGTCATCGAAGGCATTATCGCGACGCAGCGAATCCCCAAGGGCCACAAGATGGCGACCACCGGGATCGCCGAGGGCGCGCCGGTGCTGAAATTCGGCCAGATCATCGGCTTCGCGAAGACCGCGATCGCGCCGGGCGAGCATATCCACGAGCATAATTGCGGCATGCACGACTTCGACCGCGACTATCAGTTCGCGCAAGGGGCGCATGACGACGGCCTGCTGCCGCTCGCCGAGCGGCGGACCTTCGAGGGTTATCACCGGGCGAACGGCAAGGTTGGCACGCGCAACTATATCGGCGTGCTCACCAGTGTGAACTGCTCGGCGACCGTGGCGCGCCATATCGCCGATGCGTTCAACCGGTCGGACCTGCTCAAGCACTATCCGCATATCGACGGCGTCGTGCCCTTCGTGCATGGCACAGGCTGCGGCATGGGTGGTTCCGGCGAGGGCTATGAAACGCTCGAGCGCACGCAATGGGGCTATGCCAGCCATCCGAACCTTGCCGGCATTCTCGTCGTCGGCCTCGGCTGCGAGGTGTTCCAGATTCCGCGCCTGATGAAGGCCTATAACCTCGTCGAGCACGAGGGTTTCCGCACGATGACGATCCAGGACATCGGCGGCACGCGGAAGACGATCGAGTACGGCGTCGACATGATCCGCGAGATGCTGCCCGCCGCCAACAGCCAGAAGCGCACGACGACACCGGTCTCCGAGATCACCGTCGGCCTGCAATGCGGCGGTTCGGACGGCTATTCGGGTATCACCGCCAATCCGGCCCTCGGCTATGCCTCGGACATGTTGGTCAAGCATGGCGGCACGACGATCCTCTCCGAAACGCCGGAGATCTACGGCGCCGAGCATCTCCTGACCCGCCGCGCCGCCGATCGCGCGGTCGGCGAGAAGCTGGTCGACCTGATCCATTGGTGGGAAGACTATACCGAGCGCAACCAGGGCGAGATGAACAACAATCCCTCGCCGGGCAACAAGGCAGGCGGGCTCACCACCATTCTCGAGAAGTCGCTGGGCGCGGCCGCGAAGGGCGGCACCGCGACGCTGCGCGGCGTCTACAAATATGCCGAGCCGATAGACACGCACGGCTTCGTCTACATGGACAGCCCCGGCTATGACCCGGCCGCCGTGACCGGCCAGATCGCCTCGGGCGCCAACATGATCGTCTTCACGACCGGCCGCGGTTCGGCCGCCGGCTACAAGCCGACCCCTTCGATCAAGCTTGCCACCAATTCCGATCTCTATGCCCGCATGACCGAGGACATGGATATCAATTGCGGCGACATCCTTGACGGCGTCTCGATCGAGAAGAAGGGCGAGGAGATCTTCGAGGAGATCATCGCCGTCGCCTCGGGCAAGCACTCGAAATCAGAAGTGCTCGGCTATGGCGACGCCGAATTCGTGCCCTGGCAGATCGGCGCGGTGATGTAAGTCTCAAAGGCCCGGCATTGCCGGGCCTTTTCTTTTGAGGAGGCCACTCACCCGGTCGCGACGTCGTAGATCAGCTTCAGATTGAGGATGATGATGATCGCGGCTGTCACGCCGGCGATGAGAGTGAGCCAGCGCGGCGCGCGGAAATTGCCCATCTTGCGGCTCTCGGCGGTGAACATCACCAAGGGCACCACCGCGAAGGGGAGCTGCAGGCTGAGGATCACCTGGCTGAAGATCAGCAATTTGCCGGTGCCTGAGGCGCCATAGAAAATAGTGACAGCGGCAGCTGGCACGATCGCGATGGCTCTCGTGATGAGGCGCCTCAGCCAGGGCTGAAGGCGGATATTGATGAAGCCCTCCATCACGATCTGTCCGGCCATCGTCGCCGTTATCGTTGAGTTCAGGCCGCAGCAGAGCAGGGCTATTCCGAACAGCGTCGGTGCAAGCGCCGAACCGAGCAGCGGATGCAGCAGCGCATAGGCCTTGTCGAGCTCGACCACCTCAGTCTGGCCATGGGCGTGGAAGGCCGAGGCGGCGAGGATCAGGATCGAGGCATTGATCGTGAGTGCGAACATCAGCGCGAGGGTCGAGTCGAGCGTCGCGAAACGGATCGCCTCCCGCTTGCCCTTGTCGTCTGTCGCATATGCGCGGGTCTGCACGATGCCTGAATGCAGATAGAGGTTATGCGGCATCACCGTTGCGCCGATGATGCCAAGCGCGATGTAAAGCATCGCCGGATTGGACACGAGATCCGTGCTCGGCGCGAAGCCGCGGATGACGCCGCCCCAATCCGGGCGCGCCATCAGGATCTGCACCAGGAAGCAGGCTGCGATGACGCCGATCAGCGTGATCACCATCGCTTCGACCCAGCGGAAGCCCTTGGTCTGCAGATAGAGAACCAGGAACACATCGAGCGCGGTGATGATCACGCCGATCTCGAGGGGAATGCCGAACAAGAGGTTGAGGCCGATCGCCGTGCCGATCACCTCGGCAAGGTCGGTGGCGCAGATGGCGATCTCGGCGAGAATCCACAGACCGAAGGCAACCGGCGCCGGGTAGGCGTCGCGGCAGGCCTGGGCGAGGTCGCGACCGCTGGCGACCGCCAGCCGCGCTGCCAGCGCCTGCAGGATGATCGCCATGATGTTCGAGAGCAGGATGACGAAGAGCAGCGAATAGCCAAATCCCGAGCCGCCTGCGAGCGACGTCGCCCAGTTGCCGGGGTCCATATAGCCGACGGCGACAAGATAACCGGGCCCAAGAAAAGCGGCCGCCTTGCGCCAATTGGTCTTCGAGGCCGCAACGGCGATCGAGCCATGCACTTCCGACATCGAGGGCAGGCCGCGTTCGCGCCGCCAGCCTGTTGCCTCGCCGCGGTTCTCTGTGTCGTCCAGCTGGCGCATGCGAGCGCACTCTCTTCCTGATAATGCGAATTAGTCGCATTTAGGAATGGCGCGCTGGCATTGTCAATGCACGGCGGGGCAGGGGGGGCGGTTGCGCTTGCGAATCAAATAAGTATTCGCTTATATGAAGCATGATTGAAGCCGGCATCTTCCGCGCGCTTGCCGACCCGACCCGCCGGGCGGTGTTTGAACGGCTGGCCGCCGGCGAGATGAGCGTTTCCGCGTTGAAGGCGCGCTTCTCGGTGTCACAGCCGGCGATTTCGCAGCATCTCGCCGCGCTGAAAGCCGCCGGTCTCGTCGCCGAGCGGCGAGAGGGACGCTTTTCCTATTATCGCGTCGCGCCGGAAGGGTTGGCGCCGCTGGTCGATTGGGTCGAACGCTATCGCGCCTTCTGGCCGGAGCGGATCGATCGTCTCAAGGATGTGCTGAAAGGGTTGGAATCATGACGCAAGCGATCGACGACGTAGCGCGCTCGGCCGATCCTTCCGACGCCACGAAAACCGTGTCGCTGGTGATGGAGGTCGATCTCGATGCCTCGATCGAGACGGTCTGGCAGGCGCTGACCGATCCGTCGCTGGTGGCGCGCTGGCTGCTGCCGGGCGGCATGGAGAGCGTGGCCGGGCGCGACTTCCGCCTCGATGGCGGCGCGGCGCTTGGCCCGATCGATTGCACGGTGCTCGAAAGCGATCCGCCGCGAGCGCTTTCCTATCGCTGGCATCAGGCGGCGAAAGACGGCGCGGCAAGGCTTGAGACAGTGGTTCGCTTCGATCTCGCACCGCGCCCGGACGGCGGCACACGGCTGAAGCTCGTGCATGATGGCTTTGTCGTCGCGGCCGATCGTCCGGTCGACGCAGTCGCGGAGCGCGAGGAGGCGATGATCGTGCTGCTGCCAATGGCGGCATTACTGCGCCGGCGGCCCCGGCGCGCGCGGCGCGCGGCCGTCTTCGCGCAGCGTGCCCTGCCGACTGTCATGCGGCTTGCGGCCTGAATCGGGCGAATGGAGAGACGATGATGAGCTTCGTTCCGATGGTGGTCGAGCAATCGAGCCGCGGCGACCGTGCCTTCGACATCTATTCTCGGTTGCTGCGTGAGCGGATCATCTTCCTCAACGGCCCGATCGACGACGGCGTCTCGGCGCTGGTCTGCGCGCAGCTGCTGTTTCTCGAATCCGAAAGCACGACCCGCGAAATCGCGCTCTATATCAATTCGCCTGGCGGGTCGGTGACGAGCGCCTTTGCGATCTATGACACGATGCGCTTCATCGCCAATCCCGTCTCGACCGTTTGCATGGGTACGGCCTGCTCGGCCGGCTCGTTCCTGCTGATGGCCGGGGCAAAGGGACGGCGGATCGCGCTGCCCAATTCCAGCATCATGGTGCACCAGCCCTCGGGCGGCTTCCAGGGGGTGGTCTCGGACATCGAGCGCCATGCCGAGAACATCGTCCGGACCAAGCGCAGCCTCAATGCGCTCTATGCCAAGCATTGCGGCCGGACGATCGAAGAGGTCGAGCGCGCCCTCGACCGCGATACGTTCCTGAGCGCCGAGGAGGCGAAAGCCTGGGGTCTCGTCGATCACGTCTACGAGACCCGCGCGGAAAGTATGGCGGCCTGAGCATCGCGCGCTATTCTGTTCGCCATCATGCATGGCCGAACGGAGTGAAGCAGATGGAAACCCGCCGCCTTGGCACATCGGATCTCGACGTCTCGGTCGTCGGGCTCGGCTGCAACAATTTCGGAGGCCGTATCGATGCCGACGCCTCACGCCGCGTGATCGACGCGGCGCTCGACCACGGCATCACCTTCCTCGACACTGCCGACATCTATGCCGACACGCAGTCGGAAACGGTGATGGGCGCAGTGCTTGAAGGTCGTCGCGACCGTGTCGTGCTGGCGACGAAGTTCGGTGCGCCGATCAAGGGCGGAGCGGCAACACAACTCGGCCGTCGCAGCTATGTCCTGAAGGCGGTCGAGGATTCGCTCCGTCGCCTCCGTACCGACCGGATCGATCTCTACCAGATGCACCGGCCCGATGCCGAAACGCCGATCGAGGAGACGCTGGGCGCGCTTGAGGAACTGGTGGAGACCGGCAAGATCCGCTGGTATGGCTGCTCCAATTTCACGCCCGAGGGGATGCACGCGGCGCAGACCGCCGCGAAGGGCGAGGGCTGGCAGGGCTTCGTGTCGAGCCAGGATGAACTCAGCCTCGTCGAGCGCTCGATCAAGACATCTCTGCTGCCGGCGATCGAGGCCGAGGGCCTGTCGCTGATCCCTTACTTCCCGCTCGCCAGCGGTTTGTTGACCGGCAAATATCGCCTTGGCGAGAAGCCGGCCGACAGCCGTCTCGTCGCCTGGCCGGCCCTTGGTGATCGTTATCTGACCGAGCGCAATCTTGCTCTGGTCGAGCGTCTCGGGGCTTTTGCCACCGGGAAGAAGCACAGCCTGACCGAACTCGCCTTCGCCTGGCTGTTGTCGCATCGCGCCGTCGCGTCGGTGATCGCCGGAGCGACGCGCCCGGAACAGATCGCTGCCAATGCGGCCGCTGCCGCATGGGTGCTGACGGCAGAGGAGCGTGCCGAGGTGGACGCGCTGCTGGACAGGCAGGACTGAGCGTCAGAAGTTAGCTCTTGCGGCGGATCGTGCCATTCAGCTGCGTCGCAGGAGCTACCGTGTTGGTGATGGTTCCGAATTTCCGGACATTGTGGTGAAGCAGTTCGAGGCGCCGGTCCTCCTCGGTCGTGTCGATGATCAACTCGTAGTCGATCGAAACGATCCTCGGCGGCGTATCCTGCCGGAAGCCCTGCAGGCTGACTTCGACGCCCGCGAGCTCAAATTTGAGGATCGGCGTGACACGTTCGATGCTTTTGATCATGCAGGCGGCTAGGGAGGCGAGGAACAGTTCGGCCGGGTTGAAGGCGTCCAACCGACCGTCGATGTCCGTGTCGAGCAAGATCTCGGCTTGTTTGGCGAGTGCGATACTGCCGTGGCTGTTCACGCGGCGCGCATGGACGCTGTAGTTGAGCATGGTTCCTCCTCCGTTTCCCCGCTACCAGCAGGCCGTTGAGGCAGGCGCACCTTGAACAAGATCAACACCGCGGTCTGGAATCGCCGTCGCGAGGCGAAATCGAGCGGTCCTGTGGGCCTGCACCGTCGCCCTATGTCCGAGCCTCTGGCGCCGCCGGGCAAGTAGCCTTGCGGCTGCGGTCCCAGCCGCGCGAGGTCCAGTCCGCCGCCGGCTTCGGCGTGGCGCCGCCTTCATCGAGAAAGAAGGTGAAGCAGTTGTCGCCATCGCGCTCGACGAAGAAGCAGCCGCCGTTGGCGCCCTCATAGAAGGTGCAGAACCGGTTGGACGCTGCCGACCATTCGCCGCGATCGGCACCGCCGAGGCCGTGATAGCGTATGGTGCCGTCCTCGGCATACGTCTCGCTGAAGAATTCGCCGTCGCGATAGACGCCGTCGAGCGACATGTCCTTGAAGGTTGCCGTGATCGCGTCGGTGCTGAGGCGTTCGCCGGCGCCGGCTGTGCCGAGGCAGGCAACGAGCAGAGCGGCGGCCAAGCCCCATCGGCGGCGCCCGTATGATGATGTCAGCACGCTCGTTCTCCGCCGGACTGTTGACTTCTGGACCGTTTTGGCGTCAGAACCTCGGCATTCGTAACCGGGCTCGCCGATGACCGCGCATCTTTATGCCAGTCAGATCCTAGACCGCCCCGTGGCCGCCGTCACCGGGCCGCTTTCGGCTGTCCTGGTGCTGGCCGCTTTCGCCGGCACGAAACCGACTGCCACTCCGAAAACCGCGACGACCGGCTGATCGTCCCTCCCGCGCCCCATGGTCTCTCCCCGGGGGTTCGAGGGGGAGACAAGCCGGCTGGTTGCCGCTCCAAGCGGCCCGCCGGCGCGGGAGAGCGATGAAACAAAGGAATGAGCTGATCATGGGCTACAAGGTCGCAATCGTCGGTGCCACGGGCAATGTGGGCCGGGAAATGTTGAACATCCTCGACGAGCGCGGCTTCCCTGCCGACGAGGTGGTGGCGCTCGCCTCGCGTCGCAGCCAGGGCACGGAAGTTTCGTTCGGCGACCGCCGGCTGAAGGTCCGGCCGCTCGACCAGTATGATTTCTCCGATACCGATATCTGCCTGATGTCGGCCGGCGGTACGATCTCGAAGGAATGGTCGCCGCGCATCGGCGCTGCCGGCTGCGTCGTGATCGATAATTCCTCCGCCTGGCGGATGGATTCCGAAGTGCCGCTGATCGTCCCGGAAGTGAACGCCGACGCCATTGTCGGCTTCCGCAAGAAGAACATCATCGCCAATCCAAACTGCTCGACGGCGCAATTGGTCGTCGCGCTGAAGCCGCTGCATGACGTGGCCAAGATCCTTCGCGTTGTCGTCTCGACCTATCAGTCCGTTTCCGGCGCCGGCAAGGAAGCGATGGACGAACTCTTCACGCAGACGCGCGCAATCTTCGTCAACGATCCGGTCGTCTCGGAAAAGTTTCCGAAGCGGATCGCCTTCAATCTGATCCCCCAGATCGACGACTTCATGGAGGATGGCTACACCAAGGAAGAGTGGAAGGTGATGGCCGAGACCAAGAAGATCCTCGATCCGAAGATCAAGCTCACCTGCACCGCCGTCCGCGTTCCCGTGTTCATCTCGCATTCGGAATCGGTCAATATCGAATTCGAGAAGCCGATCACCGCCGAGGAGGCGCGCGATATCCTGCGCGAGGCGCCGGGCTGTCTCGTCATCGATAACCCGGAAGAGGGCCAGTATATCACGCCCTATGAGGCGACCGGCGAGGATGCGACCTACATCTCGCGTATCCGCGAGGACGCGACGGTCGAGAACGGTCTCAATCTCTGGGTTGTCTCCGACAATCTCCGCAAGGGTGCGGCGCTGAATGCGGTGCAGATCGCCGAAGTGCTGGTCAACCGCAAGCTGATCCAGCCGCGCAAGCAGGCGGCCTGATCGGGTTCGACCTCTGCATATGAGATCTGACCGGTCGACGATCTTCACCTCCCCCTGAGGGGGAGGTCGGACCGCAGGTCCGGGAGAGGGTTTACGGACTATCCGGGAGAGGCCGTAAACCCTCTCCCGCCGCGCCTTGCGCGTCGACCTCTCCCTTAGGGAGAGGTGAAGAAAGAGCCGGGGCCTTCCCTTAACGCCGCGTCTATCCCTTCGCGACGCCGAACCGACCCGTCGCCTGGTCGAGCACGTGAAGCTCGCCAGTTGAGATGTCGAACCAGGCGCCGTGCAGCTCGATCTCGCCGATTTCCTCTAGGCTTCGGATCGAGGGGAAGGTGCGCAGGTTCTCGATCGCCTGGCGTACCGAGGCGAATTCAAGCGCGCGCTGCTTGTCTTCCGTCTCGGCCGGGTCGTCGCAGACGAGCGCCTCGGCCGGCGCGATCAGCGAAATCCATTTGCCGATGAAGGCGCCCGGCCCGAGATCGGCGCTTGCCGGTGCATCGCGGCTCGCCATATAGGCTTGCACGCCGCCGCAGCGACCATGGCCCATCACCAGAATGTAACGGACCCTGAGGCCCATGACGCCGAATTCGATCGCGGCCGACGTGCCGTGATATTCGCCGTCCGGATCATAGGGTGGCACCAGATTGGCGACGTTGCGGATGACGAACAATTCGCCCGGCGCGGCATCGAAGATCGTTTCGGGCGCGGCGCGGCTGTCGCAGCAGCCGACGATCATCGTGCGCGGCCGTTGGCCAGCCTCGGCCAGGATGCGATAGCGCGCACTCTCCTGCGGCAGTCGCTGCTCGCGAAACGCCGAGTAGCCGCGCAGGAGGCGGGCGGGGAAATCCGGATACGCTGACATCGGGACTGTGCTCGCTTGCTGAACCAACATCATGCAGTGCAGCAAAATCGAGGTGAAATGCAAGGCGCGTCACTGATGCTCGCCTCGGAATGCGTCATTCCTGCCACCCTGCCGCGTCACCGGATCGCATGCCCCGTTCTGGACTTGCCGCGCTGGTGGGCCGAGGTGTTATTCAAACGGTAAGGATCTTTCGGGGGATTTTCGATGCGCTTTCTGCGGCTTTTCGCGCTTTTTCTGTTGTCGGGCGCTGCCGGACCGAGCCTTGCGGCCGATATCGTCATGGATCCGGCACCGCCGGCTGCTGCCGCAGCGGCCAAGCCGGACTGGCGCTTCAATGCGACGATCTATGGCTGGGCGTCCGGCGTCTCGGGCAATGTCGGGGTCTATGGCCTCGGACCTGTCGCCATCGACGTGACCCCGGTGGATGCTTTCCAGGATCTCGACGGGGCCCTGATGGCCTCCTTCGGCGCTACCTATGACAAGTTCATGGTCCTGACCGACTTCATGTGGACGAAGGTCAGCCAGAACGGCGACATCCGCGATACCGGCCTCGGCTTCGACTACAGCCAGACCCAGATCACGATCCAGGGCCTTGTCGGCTACCAGCTGCCGCTCGGCGTCACCAATCTGGAGCTGAGCGCGACGGCCGGCTTCCGCTATCAGAACCTCCATGCTGACCTCAGCATCGGGCCCAACACCCTGCCGATCTCGATCGGTGATTCAGGAACCGTACAGTGGATCGACCCTACGGTCGGTCTCTATGCGCATTACGACTTCAACGACCGCTGGTTCATCAATGCGCTCGGCGATGTCGGCGGGTTCGGCGTCGGCTCCAACTTCACCTGGCAGGCCTTCGGCGCGCTCGGCTACAACTGGTCGAAGACGATCTCGACCTCGATCGGCTACCGCGCGATCTACGAGGACTACAACAGCGGCGGCTTCGTCTACGACACGACGCAGCAGGGCGTCTTCGCCGGCGTCGGCATCCATTTCTGAACCGCTTTCAAGCGAAGTGGACGCTGGTTTGCGTGAAGGAAGCGCGACCAGACAAGCCCTTCGATCATCTCGTCGTTTCTAGGAAATGACGGGATGATCCGACGGCCGATCAGCCCTCGCCGGGCGAGACGCTTGGCGGGTCGCTGGCGGGGAAGCTTTCCTCAAGGGCTTCATCGAGGCGTTCGTCGAGTTCCGCCGCCGTCTCGACATGGTGATGGCGCGGAACGAGATGCGTCGTGATGTCGGCGCCTTCCTTCAGCGTCAGCGTGACCGGCGTCTTCTCGGCGATCTCGGCGAGGCGGGCGAGTTGTTCGGCGCTCAGCGCGGCGCTGAAGCCGAGCGTCCGGTCGATCTGCGAACGCTTGTCGATCTTCGTGTGGATGAGTTCGGCATCGATGGTGCCGAGATCCCAGCCCTTGCGCTCGGCATACATTCGCAGCGTGATCACCGTGCAGGCGGCAAGGCCGGCCATGACGAGGTCATAGGGTCCGGGTCCGCTATCCTGGCCGCCGCGCGCGGCCGGCTCGTCGCTGGCGAGCGCATGGGCGCCCGCCTCGATGCTGACCGCATAAGCGGTCGCGCCGAGAATCGCCTTCACATGTGCCATCGTCATTCTCCTTGCCTGCCTTGGCCAACCATAGCCGAAGCGGCGCGGCGGACCAGCCCTACCAGTCGAGCTTGAGGCCGAGATTGCCCGACCAGCGCTGGCCGCTGCCGCCCGAGGTCGCGGCGGCATAGCTCGCCTCGCCATAGACCGAGGACCCCGCGGTCATCTGCAGCGTTGCGCCGAGGCCGAGCTCGCCCATCAGCGCCGCCTCCTCGCTGGTCAGGCCGGTGTCACCGACACTGACGGCATAGCTGCCGATCAGGGCATAGGCGAGATTGGCGACGAGATAGGCGTTGAGCCGCATCGTGTCGACGGTGCCGCCGCCAACAAAAGCTCCATGCTCGACGCGGAGGCCGGCGCGGCCAACGAGGCTGTCGCCCGAAATGCCGCTCACCACCGTGCCATCTTGGTCGGTGAAGCTGTCGCCGCTGATGCCGGCATAGACGAGCTGGGTTTGCGGTACGATTGCCCAGCCCTTGGCGAGTTCGATCCACTTGCCGACCTCGAGGCTGAGCGCGCCGCCGAAGGCGCCGCTGCCGGATGTGGCCGAGCCGACATCGCTCACGTTGATCGACGTGTCGTACCAGGTGAGCTGGCCGACGGCGTCGGCATAGACGCCGTCCGCCGCGCCGCCGCCGGAGCCGGTCCAGGTGAGATTGGCGCCGATGCCCCAAGCGTTGGTGTCGATCGTGCCCGAGCCGGATTGGCCATGGCTCACGGTCTCAACGCTCGTCGAGGAGCGGCCGAAGCTCGCCATGAAGCCGGCGGCGAGAGTGCCTGGCGCCGAAAGCTGCACGGGCAGGTCTGTGGAGATGCCGGCCTGGCCGAATTGCAGGCCCTGATCATAGGGCGATCCTTCGCCCGGCGTCGCCGATCCCCACTGGCCGGATGCGCGGACCCACGTGTCGGCCGAGGTCACGCCGGGAGCGCCATAGCTCCAAACGCCCGTGCGCTGGCGATAGGTGCCAATGCTGGCCAGCGCGTAGTTCACGAGCGTCGAGGGATAGGCCGTATAGGTCTGCGCCGCCTGCGAGAGATCGCTCCGCAGATACCAGTTGCCGTCGCCGGCAGCCGCGCCGACACCGCCCCGGTAAAGGCGATAGTCATAGGCGCCGGCGATGGTCCGTCCGGAGACGAAGGCGTCGGCCGCCGAAGTGCCGGCGATGTCGACGACCTCGATGCCGTTGCCGGTGGTTGCTGCGCCCTTGCCGCCGAGATTGAGAATGGCAAGGCGGGTCGTGCCTGAAACGTTGCCGCCGACGATGAGCCTGTCGGTTGCCGAAGTGCTGCCGGCGAGCGTTGCGCCGAGGACCAAAGTGCCGTCCTTGCCGGCATAATCGCTGGAAACCGTGAGTGTCGCGCCTGCGGCCTTTCCCGCGACGGAGACCGTGCCGGCATTGGCAAGCGCCGCGACGCTCTGGCTCAGTCCCGCAAGGTTGAGTGTCGCGCCGCTCGCGAGCGTGACGGCTGAAGCCGGACTGAGCACATTGGCGGCGCCGGTCTGGAGCGTGCCCGCATCGATCGTCGTCGCGCCGCTATAGGAATTCGCGGCGGTGAGGATCGTCGTGCCCGATCCGACCAGCGAGACGGCGGCGGAGCCGGTGATTGCGGGCGTGAATGTGTAGCTGGCATCGCTGTGATCGAAGACGACGAGTGCCGCGCCGTCGCCGCCGGTGATCGTGGCCGCAGCGATCGTGCCCGCGCCGGCGCCAGTGCCGATCTGCAACGTGCCGCTGCTGCCGGCGGCCGCGCCGAGCGTCACGGTGCCGTTGCCGCCATCGACGGTGACAACGCCGCCAGCATTGACGAGCAGCGCGCCGTTGCCGCTGTTGCCGATCGTGAGGCTACCGCCGACGGTCCAGATCGAGCCGTCGCCATCGACGACCGCAGCGCCGGCCGAGCCTGCAAAATCTGCAAGGATGCCCGAGCCGCTTTCGAGCGTGCCGGCGGCGGTGACCGCGAGTGCGCCGGTGCCCGAGCCGCCGATCGTGATCGCGCCGGCGGTCCAGTCGGAGCCGGAGCCCGTGACCGAGACAATGCCGCTGCCGCCGGTCGCGGCGCCGAGAACGGCATCGCCCGACGTCACCGTGCCGGAGGAGGCGATGGTGAGGCTTCCCGCGCCGGCATCGCCGATGGTCAGCGGACCGCTGATCGCGAGGCTGGAGCCGAGATTGGTCACCGTGGACTCGCCCGTTCCGCCAGCCGTGTTGCCGATGCTGGCGCTGGCGGCGCTGGCGGTGCCGCCATTGACGAGCGTCAGCGTGCCGGTGCCGGCGTCGCCGACCGTGAGGCTGTCGCCGGCATCGAGCGCCGAGCCGTTGTCGGTGATGAGGACTGTGCCGGTGCCGCCCTGGGCAGCGCCGATGACGGTGGCACCGGCCGATGCAGTCGCGCCGAGCGAGAGATTGGCCGTGCCGGTGCCGGCCTCGCCGACGGCCAGCGTCCCGGTCGATGTAACGGATGAGCCGATTCCCGAAAGGGTGAGCGTGCCGTCGCCACTTGATCCGGCGCCGAGCGTCAGCGAGCCGGCCGAGGCCGTGCCCGCACCGACCACGGTCAGGCTGCCGCTGCCATCGGCGCCGATCGTGATCTCGCCGCTGTTCGTCCAGGTCGAATCGCTGCCGTTGATGGTTTCTGCACCGGTGCTGCCGGTCTCGCTGCCAAGCGTCGCGGTGTCTGTTGCGAGTGCGCCGCCGGCCTCGACCGTGGCCGTGCCGCTACCGGCCGCGCCGGCTGTGAGAGTGCCGGCTTCGACCGTCGAGCCCGAGCCGGTGATTGTGAGCGAGCCGGTGCCGCTTGCATCCGCGCCAAGCGTCAGTGTCGTGGCGGCGACGTCGCCGCCGGCTTCCACTGTGAGCGCGCCGCTTCCGGATGCGCCGAGCGTCAGCTCGCCGGCAGTCGTCAGGTTTGAGCCGGAACCGGTGATCTTGGCTGTGCCCGATCCGCCGGCATCGGCGCCGAGCGTCGCGGTATCCGCAGTGGTGCTGCCGCCGCTTTCGACGGTCAAATCGCCGCTGCCGCTGGCGCCGAGCGTCAGTTCGCCGGCGACCGCGAGCGTCGAGCCTTCGCCTGAAACCTTGACCGTGCCGCTCCCCGACGCCTCGGCGCCCGCGACCGCAGTTGCCGCCGTGACGCTGGCTGCGGCCTCGACGGTCAGGCTGGCGCTGCCGGCATCGCCGAGCGTCAGCGCGCTGCTGGTCGCCCAGGATGAGCCGAGGCCGGTGACAACCGCGGTGGCGGAGCCGGTGCTCTCCGCGCCCAGCACGGCGCTATCGTCCGTCAGCGCGGCGCCGCTTGAGACGCGCAGCGTCGCGGCGCCGGCATTGCCGCCGATCAGCGCATTGCCGGCGGCGAGGACCGAGCCGTCGCCATCGACAGAGAGGCTTGCGGAAGAGCCGGCCTGATTGGCGAGGATCGTCTCAGAGCCGGCATCGGTGCTGGTCGTGACTGTGGCGCCCATATCGACGGTGATGGCGCCGCTCGATCCCGAGGCATCGCCGACAATCAGCCCGCCGGTATTGGTCCAGGACGAGCCGAGGCGGGTGATGGTGATCGCGCCCGTGCCGCTCTGGCCGATGACGGACGGCGTCGCAGATGCGGTCGCGAGTGTTCCGCCCGAGGTGATGGTGAGCGTGCCCGATGTGCCGCTGTCGCCGCCGACGATGACATCGGCCGCGGTCGCGCCGGCGAAGGTCACCTGCGCCTCGCCGCCATTGTCGATCCGAACCGAGGTGGTCGCGTCCGGCACGGTCGCTGGCGACCAGTTGTCTGCCGTCGTCCAGTTGCCGGCGCCGGGCAGCGTCCAGATCGTCTCGGCTGCAGCGGGGGATGCCAGGCCAGCCGTCGCCAGCGCGATGCCCGCCGGGACCGCAGCGAGCGCCGCCTGCCGGAGTTGCGCCCTGCCGTGCCGTCGTGCCTCGACCACCATGCGTCCCCGCGTTCGTGCCGGCGCAATGGTGTCGCGCCCGGTCACAGTCTGTGGCGACGGCCTTTAAGGGCGGGTTAACCATGCAGCTTGCATGCGCCCGCTCTGCGCTCAGCGCCTGAGCGGCGCCCAGCGGGTTTCCGGCTGGATCGAATACCAGTCCGGCCGTGTCGGGTCGCGGTCATACATGTAGCCGCCGACCTCGCGATAATACTCGGCATACCGCGCGAGCTTGTCGCGATCGAGCGTGACGCCGAGGCCAGGGCCGGTCGGAACCGCGATGGCGCCGCCCTCATAGGCCATCTTGCCGCCGACGATGACGTCGTCGACGAGATGGTGGTAATGCGCGTCGGCGGCGAAGGCGAGATTGGGCAGGGCGGCGCCAAGATGCAGCATCGAGGCGAGCTGGATGCCGAGTTCGCCAGAGGAATGGACCGAAGCGCCATACTGGAACGTCTCCAGCACCGTGCCGGCCTTGTAGGCCTGGCGCAGACCGCCCCAGAAGGTGGTGTCGAGCAGCACGACGTCGACGGCTTCGAGGCGGATATTGGCGGCGAGCTGTTCGAAATTCACCACGACCGTATTGGTGGCGGTGGGGATCTTCACGAATTGACGCACGCGGCGCATGCCCTCAAGGCCCCAGGTCGGATCCTCGAAATAATCGTTGTTGAGCGGTTCGATCGCCTTGCCAACGCGGATCGCCTGCTCGACCGACCAGGCGGCGTTCGGATCGAGGCGGAGGCCATGGCCCGGGAAGGCGGCGCCGAGAGCGCTGAACACCTCGACATCATGATCGGGATGGAAGACACCGCCCTTCAGCTTATGCGAGGTGAAGCCGTAGCGCGCGGCGAGATCGCGCGCATGGGCCACGATCTCGTCCGCTGTCGTCTCACCGCCGGCACCGGTTTTCTCGTCGGGCAGGCGGTAGAAAATATAGCTCGCGAAGGGAACGCTTTCGCGCACCGCGCCGCCGAGCAGGTCGCAGGCGCGAATGCCGAGCTTCTTGCCGGCCGCGTCCAAGCAGGCCATTTCGATCGCGGCGTGCAGCTGCAGGCGGTTGTTATAGAGCGAGGCGGTGGGGTTCATGATCTTCCAGCGCAGCTGTTCGAGCTGCAACGGATCATGGCCCTTGAGATAGGGGAGCAGGCCGCGAATGGCGGCTTCCGCCGATTCGCCGCCGCCGCCGAGTTCGCCGAGACCGATGATGCCCTCATCGGTCACAACCTCGATCACGGTGCGGATGAACCGGCCCCAATGAGCGCCGCTGGCGTGGCGCAGCGGCGCCTCGAGCGGCATCGCGACGGTGGTCGCGCGGATATCGACGATCTTCAAGCGTGTTCCTCCCGAAAGGAAAGCCGGATTCGCAATGCCGGTAAGCCGGCTTCTTTTTATCGTGCGGAGGTCTCGGACGGCTTTGGCGCGCCGCCGAGCGGGATCGTCAGTCCGCCATCGGCGACATACACGGCGCCGGTGACGAAGGAAGCGCGCTCCGAGGCGAGGAAGGCGACGACCTCGGCGATCTCGCTCGGGCTTGCGCGGCGGCCGAGCGGATGCATCCCGTCGATGGCGGCGTTGAGCGCGGCGGGATCGTCTGCCATGGCGATGGTGGCGCGCAGCATCGGCGTATCGACTGAGCCCGGTGCAACGGCGTTGACGCGGATGCCCTCCGGGGCGTGATCGACCGCGGCGGCGCGGGTCAGGCCGATCAGCGCATGTTTCGCGGCCGTATAGGCGACGACATTGGCCTGCGAGGCGAGGCCCTGGACAGAGGCCATGTTGACGATGGCGCCGCGCGTCTCGCGCAGCATCGGAATGGCGAGGGCCGACAGGCGGAAGATGGCCTTGAGGTTGATGTCGAACACCTCGTCCCAGACGGCGTCGGTGGTCGTTTCGAGCGTGCCGTAGCGCTGGATGCCGGCATTGTTCGAGAGGATGTCGAGCTTGCCGAAGCGGCTCTTCACCCGCGCGATCGCCGCCTCCAGCGTGGCGCGATCGGCAATGTTGCCGGCGACGGCTTCGCCGCCGGTGCGCCCGGCGACGGCGGCGAGCGCCGCCGCGTCGCGATCGACCAGCACCAGCTTCGCGCCGCGCGCGGCAAGGAGGTCGGCGACGGCGGCGCCGATGCCCATGGCGGCGCCTGTCACCAGCGCGACCTTGCCGTCGAACTCGCCTTTGGTCGTCATGTCAATGTTTTCTCCGAAGATGGGATGTCAGTTGGCGATCGCGGCATCGGCGCTGCGCGACATGAGGTCGAGCGGCACCAGGATGGCGCGCAGATGAAGGCGCATCGCGTTGGCCGCCGCGGCAGCGTCATGTGCGGCCAGCGCGTCGCGGATGATGCGGTGTTCGGCGACGATGTGATCGGCGCTGCGCGGCCAGTCGACCGAGAGATAGCGCAGGCGGTTCAGATGCAGCTTGATGTCCTCGATCTCCTCGGATGCCGCGAGGCAACCGGGAATGGCGAAGATCGCGCGATGGAAGGCCTCGTCGAGCTCGAACAGGCGGCGCATGTCGCCCCGCGTGCTGGCCCGGGTCTGGTCCTCGATGATGGCATCCAGCGCGGCGACGTCCGCCGGTGCCATCGCAGCGGCGGCGCGGCCGACGACCTCGACTTCGACCGCCTCACGGATCAGCTGCGCCGCGCGCACCTTGCTGACGCGGATCGGTGCGACGCGGGTGCCGCTCTGCGGGAAGATGTCGACAAGGCCGAGATCGGCGAGGCGAAGCAGGGCCTCGCGCACCGGCGTCCGGGAAACGCCCAGCCGCTCGGCGATCGCGCCTTCGCGGATCGGCTCCTGCGGCTTCAGGACGTTCATGACGATTTCGCCGCGGAGCCATTCATAGACGCCTTGCGCGGTCGAGCGCGTCTTCATCGGCGCGGCTTCACCCTGAAACACCACCTCCCGGACCTCCCCGAACACCCGCCGCGCAGCTTTATCTCGCATAGCCGCAAGGTCGTATCGACCGCAACCATAACCCGGCTGGACGAACAAGGTCCACTAATATATTAATGGACAAATGCGGCCGATTGAATTGGAGGCGAGTCGGCACGCGGGCATATGAGAAAACGGTTTGCATAGATGCGTTGACTCGCTAGGCTATGCGAAGCCGGACAGAGAGCCGGGGCGGAGGGGAGACGGGAATGACGGTGACGCTGCGCGGGCTCGCCTGGGATCACAGGCGCTGCTGGGGGCCGCTCGATGCGAGCGTCGGCCCCTATGTCGCGACGCATCCCGGGCTTTCCATCGTCTGGGACCGGCGCAGCCTCTACGAGTTCGGCGAGGGGCGGCTGGAGGATGTGCTGCGCCAGTACGACCTCGTCGTCTTCGACCATCCCTTCGTCGGCGATGTCGCCAGCGGGCGGCTGATGGTTCCGTTCGACGATCAGCTGACGGCGGCCGAGCAGGCGCGTTTCGCGGCCGATTCGGTCGGAGCCTCATGGCGCTCCTATCAGGCCGATGGCAGGCAATGGGCGCTGCCGATCGATGCCGCGGCGCAGGTCGCCTCGTCCCGACCCGATCTTCTTGGTGCCTATGCCGATGCGCTTCCTGCCGATCATGATGCCGTGATCGCGCTGGGCGAGCGGCTTCGTGCCGATGGCAAATGGCTCGGCCTGCCGCATGTGCCGACGGACGCGATGTGCCTTGTGCTGACGCTCGCCGCCGGTGCCGACGAGCCGATCGGCCGCGACGGCCGCTTCCTGCCCGGTGAGGCCGTCGAGCGGATCATCGATGCGCTCCGGGCAATCGTGGCGCTCTCGCATCCGGCATCGTCCGCGTGGAATCCGATCCGTTGCTACGACCACATGATCGCGCATGACGACGTCGTCTATGTTCCCTACGCCTTCGGCTATGTGAACTACGCCTCCCGTCCGGAGGCCCCGCGGCTCGGCTTCGGCAATATTCCGGCGCCGGGTGCGCGTGGTGCGCTGCTCGGCGGCGCCGGCATCGGCGTCTCCGCCTTCTCGCAGCACCGGGCTGCGGCGGCTGAATATGCGCTCCACCTCTGTTCGGCCGCGTATCAGCGGGGCGACTATGTCCGCTTCGGCGGCCAGCCGGGCTCGCTCGCGGCCTGGCGCGACGGCGGGGTCAACGACCGCACCAACGGCTTCTTCGCCGACACGCTTACAACGCTCGAGCAATCCTATCTGCGCCCGACCTATCCGGGCTTCATCACCTTCTTCCGTGAATCCACCGAGGCTGCCTTCGCGGCGATCACGGGGCGCATCACGGCGCGCGACTTCGCCGAGCATCTCGACCGCCGCTATGCCGAAACCATGCCGGAGAGCGCATCATGAGCGAGCGCGAGCGCGCTTCATTGCTGGACGAGGACGACGCGCAGGACGCTGGCGGCGACGAGGCTGGGGCGCGGCGCGACTACAAGGTGCCGGCGGCCGAGAAGGCGCTCGACATTCTCGAATTCATGGCGGCGCGCAACGAGGACATGACGCAGACCGAGATCTCGGTCGGCCTCGGCCGGTCGATCCACGAGATCTATCGCGTCATCCAGTTGCTCGAGGGCCGCGGCTATCTCGTCCGCACCAAGGCCGATCGCTACCGGTTGTCGCTGAAGCTGTTCGAACTGGCGCATATGCATCCGCCGGTGAACCGGCTGGTCGACAGTGCATTGCCCGTGATGCGGGAACTCGTCGGCGCGACCGACCAGAGCTGCCATCTCGTTGTGCTGCGCGAGGCGACGGTGCTGATCGTGCTTCAGGTCGATTCGCCCCTGCCGATGCGCTATTCCGTGGCGCTTGGCTCGCATTTCCCTGTGCTGGAGACCAGTTCCGGCGCCGTCATGCTGGCGGCGCTGCCGCCGGCCGAGCGCGAGGCGCTGATCCGCCGCGTGCTGGCGCGCGGGGAGGCCGAAACAACGCGGGCTGAAATCGATGCCCGCCTCGCCGCGATCGAGTCGGCCGGCTACGAGATGCGCGCCTCGCTCGCTGTCGATGGCTGCATCAACATCTCCGTGCCGATCCGCGATCACTTCGGCGCCACCGTGGCGGCGCTCACCGTTCCCTATCTGCCGCAGAAGCGCGCCCGCTTCAGCCGCGAGAGCGTGCTGGACACCGCGCGGGCTGCTGCAAACGAGATCTCGCGCGCGCTCGGCGCGCCCGAGCAAGCCGGGAGGAACCGGGCAATCCGACTGTCCGGGCCGGAGGAGCAGAAGCCTTAATCGCCCGCATCAAGGGCCAATCGCTGAACCTGGGAGGAAAAGCGACATGAAGAAGATCCTGATGGGCCTCTTGGCCGGATCGGCCCTCGCCGTGATAGCGTCGGGCGCCGCGCTCGCCGAGGGCAAGCCGAAGAAGATCGGCTATGTCGTCAACTATGCGACGCATGAATGGTACCAGAATGTCATCAAGGGCATGAAGGACCGCGGCAAGGAGCTTGGCATCGAGATCGAGGTCAAGGACGCCAATCTTGACGCCGCCAAGCAGGTTGCTGCCGCCGAAGACTTCATGTCTCAGGGCGTCGATGTCCTGATCATCACGCCCGTCAACGAAGACGCCGTCGTCCCGCTGCTGCGCCGCGCCAAGCAGGAGGGCATGCCGATCGTGCTCGAGGGCAATCCGGTCAAGGGCATGACGACGCTCGTCGCCATCTGCGACTATGACACCGGCTATCATGCAGGCGTCGAGGCCGGCAAATACGCCAAGGAAAAGCTCGGCGGCACGGCCAAGGTCATGAATGTCGGCCTGCCGCTGCTCTCGGCGACGGTGCTGCGGTCCAAGGGCTTCATGGACGGCATCAAGACGGAAATTCCGGGTGCGGTGATGGTCCATGATCTCGATGGCGGCGGCAATCCCGACCGTTCGTTCGAGGTTTCGGCCGCAGCACTCGCCCAGAACGGCGACGTCAACGTGATCTACGGCATCAATGACAGCTCCTCGCTCGGCGGGCTGCAGGCCTGGAAGGCGGCCGGCAAGTCGCAGGACGGACTGCTCGTGGTCGGCACCGGCGGCGAGGGACTCGCCTTCATCAATGCGATGGAGAAGGAGCCGTCCTACCGGATCGAGGCGGCGATGTTCCCGGAGAAGGTGGGCTTCACCGCAGTCGATGCGGCCGTGAAGCTCTACAACAAGGAAGCCGTGCCGAGCTGGATCGTCAGCCCGACCACGCCGATGAACGGCGACGACTGGAAGAAGTTCTATTCGGTCGACGGCACGACACGCACGATCAACTGGACCAATGTCAACGCCGTCAAGGCGCCGGACAAGTGCATGGAGACGGCGGCAGACCTCAAGAAGTAGGCCGCCTTTGCCTGGCCGGGGTGGTGAGCGCCACCCCGGTCCTTTTGCACCGATGTTCGGCCGATGCGCTGCGTCTTCACCTCTCCCTGAGGGAGAGGTGGGACCGCAGGTCCGGGAGAGGGTTTACGGCCTCTCCGGATGGTTCCCTAAACCCTCTCCCGCCGCACTGCGTGCGTCGACCTCTCCCTCAGGGAGAGGTGAAGGAAGACGGGACCGTTGCGTTGCGCAGCACATCGCCTTCGGGCTCTGCCCACCGATGAGACCATGATGCCATGACCAGCGAAACTCTACCCGCCGGCAAGCCGGGGCGGCTGATCGGCGCCCTCAACGACAAGAGCCAGATTGTGCTGATCGGGCTCTTGGCGCTGATCTGCATCGCCATCTCGCTCGGCGCATCGCAGTTCTACTCCGTCGACAATATCATCGCGATCCTGCGCCAATGTTCGCTGGTGCTGATCGTCGCCGTCGGCATGACGATGCTGCTCGTCGCCGCCGAGGTGGACCTCTCGGTCGGCGCCTCGCTCGCCTTCACCGGCTGCGTTGCGATGGATGTGACCAACCGCACCCACTCGGTCACGCTCGGCGCGCTGGCGGCGCTCGCCTTTGCCGGCAGCGTCGGCCTTCTCAACGGACTGGTGGTTACGCGGCTCAAGATCAACTCGCTCATCGCGACGATTGCGACGATGATGATCCTGCAGGGCGGCGTCTATCTCTACACGCGCGAGGCGGTGCAGAACAAACACCAGCTCGACGCCTTCACGGCCATCGGCGCCGGCTATGTCGGGCCGATCCCGATCCCGGTCATCCTCGCCGCTGCCGTCTTCGTCATCGGCTATGTCGCGCTGCGCTATACGCTGTTCGGGCGCTATCTTTATGCCGTCGGCGCCAACCAGAAGGCGGCGCGGCTCTCGGGCCTGCGCGCGGAGCGGCTGAAGCTCGTCGCTTTCGTCATCACCGGCCTCCTCGTAGGCGTTGCCGGGCTGATCCTCTGCTCACTGATGAATGCCGGACAGCCGACCGCCGGCCGCGGCTTCGAACTCACCGTCATCGCGGCGGTCATTCTCGGCGGCACTTCGCTCGCCGGTGGGCGCGGCACGCTGATCGGCACGCTGCTCGGTGTTCTCGTGCTGAAGGTGATCGACAACGGCATCATCATCCTGCGCTGGAACCAGGACCTGCAGATGGTCGTGCCCGGCATCGTCATCATCCTCGCCACCTGGCTCGATATCATCAGGAGGAAGGCCGATGCACGCTGAAGCCACCGAACGCGCTTCCAGCGCTGCCGCTCTGGTGCCGGCGCTCGAAATGCGCGGCATCGGCAAGCGCTTTCCGGGTGTCATTGCGCTCGACGGTGTCGACCTGACGCTGGCGCCCGGCCGCGTGCATGCGCTGATGGGCGAGAACGGCGCCGGCAAGTCGACGCTGATCAAGATTCTTGCCGGCGTCTATGGCAAGGATGTCGGCACGATCCGCGTCAACGGTCGCGAGACCGACTTTCGCTCGCCGCGCGATGCGCTGCGCCAGGGCATCAAGGTGGTGTTCCAGGAGATCGCGCTGATCGCCGACTTCACCGTCGCCGAGAACATCTTCCTCGAGGAATATCCAAAGCGCGCCGGCGGCTCGATCGACTGGAGCCGCATCCGCTCCGGCGCGGCGGCGCTGTTCGAGCGCATCGGCTTCGATGTCGACCCCGCTGCGCGCACCGGCGATCTTCCGGTCAGCCAGCAGCAGATGGTCGAGATCGCCCGGGCGCTTGCGCATGAGGCGCGCATCGTCGTCATGGACGAGCCGACCTCCTCGCTGACGCCGAAGGAAGTCGAGCTGCTCTTCGTCGTCATCCGCCGCCTCACCGCGCTCGGCATCGCCGTGGTCTATGTCAGCCACAAGCTCGACGAGGTGTTCGAGATCGCCGACGAGGTGACGGTGCTGCGCGATGGCCGTCATATCTCGACGCAGCCGATCGCCCGGCACACCCATGACAGCCTGATCCACGACATGATCGGCCGCCGGATCGACAATCTCTTTCCGCGCGTGCGCCGCCAGCAGGCCGGCAAGGTGGTGCTGAAGGTCGAGGGCCTCTCGACCGCCGCCAAGCTGAAAGACATCGCCTTCGAGGCGCGGGCAGGCGAGGTGCTCGGCTTTTTCGGGCTGATGGGTGCTGGCCGCACCGAACTCGCCAAGGCCATCGTCGGCTATGACCCGATCCGCAGCGGCACGATCACGATCGATGGTGCGCCGCTTGCCCCGCATGACACGCGCACTGGCGTCTCTCTCGGCATCGGCCTCCTGACCGAGGACCGCAAGGCCGAGGGGCTGATGCTGGAACTGCCGGTGCTGCAGAATATGAGCCTCGCGGCGCTGCCCTCCTTCGCCCGTAACGGATTCGTCGATGAGCCGCGCGAACGCAGCGCGGTGCAGGGCTATGTCGACCGCTTTCGCGTCAAGACGCCGGGGCTCGGCCAGGCGATCAAGAACCTTTCCGGCGGCAACCAGCAGAAGGTGCTGCTGGCGCGCTGGCTGATGCGCGGCCTCAAGGTGATCGTCGTCGACGAGCCGACGCGCGGCATCGATGTCGGTGCCAAGTCGGAGATCTTCGCGCTCATCGACCAGCTCGCCGGCGAGGGCCTCGCCGTCATCATGATGACCTCGGAAATGCCGGAACTGCTCGGCCTGTCCGATCGCATCGCCGTCATGGCCGAGGGCCGTATCACCGCGATCATGCCGCGCGAGACCGCGACACAGGAGATCATTCTCAATGCCGCCATCGCCTAGCCTCGCCGGCCGCGCTCCGGCCCCCGGCCTCGCCCGCCTCGTTTTCAGGCGGAGCGAGATCGGCCTCGTCGTGGCGCTCGCCCTGATCATCCTCTTCTTCGCGCTCGCCTCGGACACGTTCCTGACCGTGCGCAACATGACCAATGTGCTCGGCCAGGCCTCGCTGGCGCTGACCGCCGGCATCGGCGTCGCCATCGTCTTCATCTCGGGCGAGGTCGACGTTTCCGTCGGATCGCTGGTGGCGGCGATCGCCATCCCGCTGATCACGATCATGAACGCGACGCAGTCGCTGACGCTTGGCATCTGCGGCGCGTTGGCGCTCGGGCTCCTCGTCGGTGCGATCAACGGCTATCTCGTCGCCTATGCCGGCATCAACTCGCTGATCGCCACGCTCGGCACGCTCTTCATCCTGCGCGGCGGCGTCTATCTCTACACTGGCCAGAAGGCGATCCCGGACGAGGCGGGGCTGGAGAGCTTTTTCCAGCTCGGCAATGGCCGCATCCTCGATGTGCTGCCGAACCCGGCGGCGATTGCCTTCGTGCTGCTCATCGCCTTCGCCTATCTGATGCGTCACCGCCCGTTCGGTCGACAGGTCTATGCGGTCGGCGGCAATCCGGAAGTGGCGCGGCTTGCGGGTTATGATGTCAGGCGGATCAAGTTCACCTGCTTCCTGATCAGCGCGGTGCTGGCGACCGTCGCCGGCATCCTCCTCGCCTCCCGGCTTGGCTCGGCCGTCCATGTCGCCGGGCTCGGCTTCGAATTCCAGGTCGTCGCAGCGGTGGTGCTTGGCGGCGTCAGCCTCTCGGGCGGCATCGGCAGCCTGTTCGGCATGGCACTCGGGGTGCTCATCCTTTCCTTCCTCGCCAACGGGCTCGGGATGATGGACCTCGCCACCGAATGGCAACTGGTCATCACAGGGCTGATCATCATCGCCGCAGTCGGCTTCGACGAAGTGAAGCGGCGCAAGGCATGACGGCAGAACCATCCGAGGAGGAGGGCGAAATGGGACGTCTTGCAGGGAAGATCGCGGTGATCACCGGCGCTGCCGATGGCATCGGCCATGCGATCGCCGCGGGCATGGCGCGCGAGGGCGCCCATGTCGTGATGGGCGACATCGACGACGCCAAGGGCGAGGCCGCCGCTGCGGCGCTGCGGGAAGCCGGGCTCAGCGCCGACTATCGCCATGCCGACGTCGCCGAGGAAGCCGACATCGCCGGGCTGATCGGCTTTGCGCTTGAGCGTTTCGGCCGGCTCGACATCCTCGTCAACAATGCGGCGATCGCCATCGGCGGCATGCCGGTGCATGAGATGACGGATGCGCAGTGGCATCGGCTGATCGCCGTCAACCTCACCAGCGTCTTTCGGGGCTGTAAATATGCGCTGCCGCCGATGATCCGGCAGAAGCAGGGCGTCATCATCAACATGGCCTCGGCGCAGGGCCATATCGGCCTCGACGGCTGGACCGCCTATGCTGGAGCGAAGGGCGCGGTGATGGCGATGACGCGGCAGATGGCGGTCGAATTCGGGCCGATGAACATCCGCGTCAACTCGATCTCGCCGGGCACGATCAACACGCCGATGAACGAGAAGGTGATTGCCGAACTCGGCGACCATGTCGCGCGGGCCTGGGTCAAGATGCACCCGATCGGCCGCATCGGCCGTCCGGAAGAGGTGGCCGAGGCCGCAATCTATCTCGCCTCGGACGCGGCCGGCTTCACCACGGGCATCGACCTGCGCGTTGATGGCGGTCTCACCGCCGCGCCGCGCTTCGTGCCCGATCTCGTTTGAACCTCAAGGGACGACTATGGACAAGGCCCTTTCCGGCGTCAGGATCCTCGATTTCAGCCATCTGCTGCAGGGACCCTTCGCCACGCAGCTCCTCGCCGACATGGGCGCCGACGTGATCAAGATCGAGCGGGCTGGTCCCGGCGATCTCTTCCGCTCGATGACGTTCTTCGCCAAATGGGTCGGCGGCTCGGAAAGCCCGAACTTCCTCGCCTGGAACCGCAACAAGCGGTCGATCGCGCTCAATCTCAAGAGCCGGGCGGTGCATGCGATCATCATGAAGATGGCGAAGGAGGCCGACATCGTCGTGCAGAACTTCCGCCCCGGCGTGATGGCGCGGCTCGGCTATGGCTATGAGGATTTCAAGGCTGCCAACCCGGCGATCATCTATTGCTCGGGCTCGGGTTATGGCGAAGAGGGGCCTTATCTCGAACGCCCGGGACAAGACATGCTGATCCAGGGCCTTGTCGGGCTCGCGACCAATACCGGCCGCGGCGACGGGCCGCCGGTGCCGGCCGGCTCCGGCATGGCCGATCAGATCGGCGCCATGAACATGGTCTATGGCATCCTCTCGGCACTCTATTATCGCGAGAAGACGGGCAAGGGGCAAAAGGTCGAGGTCAACCTGATGGCTGGCATGCTGGCCCATCTCGGCCAGGAATATTGCGCCGTGCTCAATCTCGGCGAGGACTTCGTCCGACCGAATTCGGGCATCGGCCATCCGGGCATGCAGGCGCCGTTCGGCATCTACGAGACGCGCGACCATCGCTTTGTCTCAATCGCCATGAGCCCGTTCAAGACGCTCTACGAGACACTCGAGGCGCCGCATCTCGCCGTCTATGACGATCTCTCGACGCTCTTTTCCAAGCGTGACGAGGTCTGGGACCATGTGAACGCCGAGACGCGGAAATTCGACATGGAGCCGCTGCTGGACCGGATGCTCGCCGCCGATATCTGGTGCGCGCCGGTGCAGGATATCCGCCAGGCCTCGGAGGACCCCCAGGTCACCCATATGGGCATGATCACGAGCTACGAGCATCCGAAGGCGGGCACGGTGCGCGTCGTCGCGCCGGCCGTGACGATGAGCGAGACGCCCGCGGTGATCGAGCGGCCGGCGCCGATGATCGGCGAACATGGCCGCGAGATCCTTGGCGAATGCGGGTTTTCCGCCGCCGAGATCGATGCGCTCGTCGCGTCCGGCGACATGACGATCGAGAAGGCCTGAGCGATGGCCTTCGCAACGCTCGACATCGCCCGCTCCGGCCGCGTCGCCACCGTCACCTTCCGGCGCGGCGACCAGCTCAACGCCATGAACAAGGCGATGCAGGCCGAAATCACCGCCGCCTTCGAGGCGCTATCGGCGGATGACGGTGTCGGCGCGATCATCGTCACGGGCGAGGGGCGCGGCTTCATGGCCGGCGCCGACATCAAGGAATATGCCGCCCAGTCCGGCCCGGATTTCGACGCGTTCCAGCTCGCCGGCGCGCGGATGTATCGCGCGATCGAGGCGAATGCCAAGCCGGTGATCGCGGCCGTCAACGGCTTCGCGCTTGGCGGCGGCTTCGAGCTGGTGCTCGTCTCTGACATCGTCCTCGCCACGCCCGAGGCGAAGTTCGGCCTGCCGGAAATCAAGCTCGGCCTCGTGCCGGGCGGCGGCGGGACGCAGCGCAGCGTCGCCAAGCTCGGCCGCAACCGCGCCAATTTTCTCCTGATGACCGGCGCGATCCTGCCGGCGGCCGATTTTGTCGCGAGCGGGCTCGTCAACGAGATCGTCGCGGCCGATGCACTGCTTCCCCGCGCCGAGGCGATCGCCGCGATGATCGCGGCCGAGCCGCCGGCGGCGATCGAGGGGCTGAAGCGGCTGACGGCGCTGGCGCTCGCGGGCGATCTGGAGGCGGGCCTTGCCGCCGAGCGTGCCATGGTCTGCGGTCTTTATCGCAGCGAGATCGGCCAGGCCCGCGTTCAGGCGTTCGCCGCGAAGAGCCTTGCCCGCGCGGTTGAGAAGGCGGCGAAGTCCGCCGCTTCTGGCGCCGAAAAGGGCTGAAGGCGATGGGCGAGAGCCTCGTCAAGCCGAACCGGCCGCGCTTCGTCGCCTTGGACGAACTCGCCGCCCTGGTGCGGGATGGCGACGTGTTCGGCGTCGGCGGGCATCACTTTGCCCGCCTGCCGATGGCGCTCCTCGCCGCCATCACCGCGCGCGGCGTTCGCGATCTTCGCTACACCGCCTGGGCCGGCGGGCTGGCGCTCGAATGGCTGCTCGAGGCCGGCGCTATCGCGTCCATCGATCTCTGCTTCTCCTCGCTTGATATTTTCGGCCTGCCGCCGCGCTTTCGCGCCGCCGCCGAAACCTTCGCCCTGCCGGTGCGCGACTGGACGGCGCTGGCAATGATCGAGGCGCTTACCGCCGCGAAGAAAAACCTGCCCGCCGCGCTATTCCAGCTGCCGATCGGCTCCGACATGATGGAGCGCATTCCCGGCGCGCGCGCGGTGGACGACCCTCTCTCGGGCGAGGCGGTCGGCATGATCCCGCCGCTCCGGCTCGATGCGCTCATACTCCACGCGGCTCGGGCGGACGAAAGCGGCAATGTGCAATTCGTCGGCGCCCGCGCGCTCGATCTCGCCATGGTCGCCGCAGCCCGGCGTGTGCTGGTCACTGTCGAGGAGATCGTGCCGGTCGGCGGTCTTGCAGCGGCGGGACGGCAGACTGTCATCACGCGCAACCAGGTCAGTGCCATCGCGGTGGTACCGGGCGGGGCCTGGCCGACCTCGTGCCTGCCCTTCTATGCGACCGACTATGCCGCCCTGGCGGAGGCTTTTGCCGGCGGCGCGCCGCTGGCCGAAAGCCTTGCAGCGCGGTTGCCGCCCCGACACCTCCGCGCCGCCACCGCGATCCGGGCCGCAGACCTTCCCGCGCGCTTCCCGGCCATTCATGCCGCGCCTGAGGCGCCGACGATCGACGAGATCATGGCCGTTCGCATTGCGGCCGAACTCGACGACAACAGCTTCGCGTCGGCCGGCGCCGTCTCGCCGCTCGCCAATGTCGCCTATCGGCTCGCCAAGGCGACGCATGCGCCGGGCATGATCATGGCGACGTTCTCCTGCGGCCATGTCGACATCGCCCCGAGCCCGCTGGTTCTCTCGCTGGTTGAGAGCCTCGATGCCGAGACGGCGGCGGCGCATGCCGGCGGCGACGATACTTATGCAGCTTATTATCAGGCCGGCGCAGTCACGCATGAGATCATCGGCGCGGCGCAGATCGATCGCTTCGGGCGGGTCAACAATCTGGCGATCCGGCGCAAGAACGGCGCCATGCTCCGCCTGCCGGGGCAGGGCGGGATGGCCGATGTCGGCAACATGCATCGCGACTACGCGCTCTATGTTACGCGCCACACCCCGCTCGCCTTCGTCGAGGCGGTCGATGTCGCGAGCTCCGGCCGTGGTCTCCGCGATCCCGCAGACCGGGCACGTGCCGGCTATCGCAGCGGGCGCGCGCTGGTCTTCAGCGATCTCTGCGTCTTCCGCCTCGACGAGAACACCGGCTTGATGGAGGTCATCGAACTGATGCCGGGGGTGACCCGGGAGGTCGTCACGGCCGCAACCGGCTTTGCCGTCCGCTTCGCCGAAGATTGTCGGCCGGTTGCGCTGCCGGAGGCCGAGGCACTCGATATCCTGCGCCACCGGATCGATCCATTCGGGCTCCGCCGGCTCGAATTCGTTGCGGCGCGCGATCGCGGCGCCCTGATCGCCGCCATCATCGCCGCGGATCGTGCTTTCCTCGATTCCGCCGAAGGCTGACCCCATGTACCCGTTGCTCGGTCTTTCTGCCGCCCGCGTTTTCTTCGACGGCATTTTCACGACGCCGCGGCTCGCCCATCCGGAAGGCATCGCCATCCATGCCGACGGCTCGATCTGGTGCGGCACCGAAACGGGCGATCTGATCCGGATCGCACCCGATGGCGCCTCGCACCGGCTGATCGGCTCGACCGGCGGCTTCCTGCTCGGCATCGCCTTCGATAGTGCCGGCCGCTGTTATGCCTGCGATCTGAAGCATGCCGCGATCTTCCGGCATGATCCGGCGACGGGGGCGTTCGACCGGTTCGCGTCCTCCGGCATCGGCGTTCCCAACTACCCCGTCGTCGACGAGCGTCGCGGCGTTCTCTACGTCACCGACAGTCGCGGCAATGGCAATATCGGCCCCGGACTCTTCCGCTTCGATCTGGCGACCGGCGCGGGCGGTATCTGGTCCGACGAGCCGATGGATTTCGCCAACGGCGCCTGCCTTGATGCGACCGGCGACGGGCTCTACGTCGTCCAAAGCGACGTAGCCTCGCTGGTGCATGTCCCGATCCGCGCCGATGGCTCGGCGGGGCCGAGCCGCCTCATCAGCGACGAGGTCATGATGGTGCCGGATGGTGTCGCCCTTGGTCCGGACGGGTCCGTCTTCGTGTCATGCTACGAGCCGAGCCGGATCTACCGGATCGGCCGGGACGAATCGCTGGAGCTTCTGATCGAAGACCCGAAGGCGACGCTGATGGCGCATCCGACCAATATCGCGCTCGCGGGCAGCAAGCTCTACACGGCCAATCTCGGCCGCTGGCACATCACCGAAATCGATCTCTCCAGCCTTGAAGGGCAATCGACATGAGTTCGGACGATCTTGCTACCGATGCCGGGCTGTTTGCGCTGGTGCGCGAGAAGCTGTTCACCGCGGTCATCGGCGATGTCATGGATCAGGCTGGTCTGACGCGGCAGTTCCTGCCGCCTGAGATCCGCGCGCTCGATCCTGCGAGCATCCTGGTCGGTCGCGCCATGCCGGTGCTCGAGGCCGATTGCGCCGGCGAGGTGCTCGGACATAGCGGCGTGACCGATGCCTTCGGACTGATGTTTACCGCACTCGATCAGTTGCGGCCGGGCGAAGTCTATATCTGCACAGGCTCTTCGCCGCGCTATGCCCTCTGGGGCGGGCTGATGAGCACGCGGGCCGCTCATCTCGGCGCCGTCGGCGCGGTTCTGGACGGTTATCATCGCGACACGCGCGAGATCGCCCGCCTCGGCTTTCCGGTGTTCTCGATGGGCTCCTACGCGCAGGACCAGCGGCTGCGTGGCCGCGTCGTCGACTATCGCTGCGCGATCGAGTTCGGCAATGGCTGCCGCGTCATGCCGGGCGATCTCATCGTCGGCGACATCGACGGCGTTCTGACTGTGCCGAAGGCTGATGTCGCGGACATCGTTCGCGCTGCCGCCATCAAGGTCGCGGGCGAAGACAAGGTGCGCGACATGATCCTCGCCGGCCGCTCGACAGGCGGAATCTTCGAGGAAACCGGCATCATGTAGCCATCGGTCCGCCCTTGGCGAGGCGGCTCAGGTTCCGTCCGGCGGCCGCGCGTCGGGGCCTTTGATCGCCCGCAGCAGCGTGTCGCGCGCCGAGGCGAGATGCTTGCGGCAGTAGAACTCGGCGTCGAGTTCGTGGCCGGAGCGCAGGCCGCCGATATAGTCGAGATGCTCCCGCAGCGCGGTCGAGTTGCGCTCGATCTCGTCCGTTTTGCTCCACTGGTAATGGTAGTGGAAGATCAGCGAGATGACGTCGTAGAACTCGATGATGAAGCGGTTGTGCGATGCGGCGTGGATCAGCCGGTGGAACCGGTCGTCGAGATCCGGAAAATCGCGCATCTTCCGGGCGGGCTGGCCGAGCAGCGCCCTGTGCTCCGCTTCAATAGCGTCGAGTGCGGCCCAGGCCGGATTGTCGGCTGGCAGGCGAACGAAGGTTCGCGCCGAGCGCAGCTCGAACATCTCCCTGACTTCGAACAGTTCGAGCGCGAAAGACTCGGTAAAGCCGTTCAAGACCCAGTGCCGGTTGCGCTGCTTCTCGATCAGACCGAAGCGACTGAAACGGATCAGGAATTCGCGCACCGCCGAGGTACTGACGCCGACCTCGCGGGCGAAATCGGACTCGTTGATCTGGCTGCCCGGCTGCGCATCGACGGAGAGGATACGCCGAAGAAACGCCCGCTCTACCATCGAGGAGACGGTATCCGTCTCGTCGTCCGGAAAGCGGTCCTCCAAGGCAGGCTGCCGCAGGACCGTCTTGATGCGCTGGTTCCAGGCGATCAGCCCAGCTTCGGCCTGAGCCTCCAGGATGGCCCGCACCGTCGTCCTGGAGACGCCGAGCCGTCGCGCCAGCTCCGCTTCCGATGGCAGCACGGTGCCCATCTCAAGCATGCCGAGACTGGCGTTATAGGCCTCCTTGAAGACGGTATCACGCTTGCTCATGGGGACCCGGGTGTTGCGGCGGTAACGCGCGGCGTGAGCGGGACCATAGCGTGTCATTTATCGATAACAAGCCGAATGCTATTTGCGATGCAGCATTTGCTGCACCTGCTTCTATTGCGTCGCGGTAGGTTTTCGCGGCTTTTGTGCGGGAATGACTTCGTTTTTCGCGTATTGCAAACAAGAGCGGTCTATGGCTTAGTTCGCGGCGGCAGTCTTATAACGATAAAAGACGTAGCAGTGGTGAGCGCGCCCTGAACTACGTCTCGGGTGGAGAGCGCGCTCATGGGAGGATATCCAATGTCGTTCACTAGCAAGACCGTTACGCGTCGTGGCCTCGGCTTGATGGCCGGCGCCGCCGTCCTCGCTGCGGGCCTCGTTCAGGTTGGCCCGGCTCAGGCCGCCGAGGTGACGATCCCGATCATCGTCAAGGACACCACGTCCTTCTACTGGCAGATCGTGCTCGCCGGCGCCCGTGCGGCTGGCAAGGATCTCGGCGTCAACGTGCCCGAGCTCGGCGCGCAGTCCGAAGCCGACATCAACGGCCAGATCACGATCCTCGAGAATGCCGTCGCCGGCAAGCCGGTCGCGATCGTCATCTCGCCGACCGAATTCAAGGCGCTCGGCAAGCCGATCGACGAGGCTGCCAAGTCGGTTCCGATCATCGGCATCGACAGCGCCGCCGACTCGAAGGCCTTCACCTCGTTCCTGACCACCGACAATGTCGAGGGTGGCCGAGTCGCCGCCCGCGGTCTCGCCGCGGCGATCAAGGCCAAGACGGGCAAGGAAGCTGGCGATGTCGCCCTCATCACCGCCCTGCCGGGCGTCGGTTCGCTCGACCAGCGCGCCAAGGGCTTCAAGGAAGAGCTGGCGAAGTATCCCGAGCTGAAGCTCGTCGCCGACAAGGTGGCGGATGGCCAGGCCACCACCGGCCTCAACATCACCACCGACCTCCTGACCGCCAATCCGAACCTCGTCGGCGTCTTCGCCTCGAACCTGATCATGGCGCAGGGTGCGGGTCAGGCCATCGCCGAGAACAAGGTTGCCGACAAGGTTGCGCTCATCGGCTTCGACAATGACGACAAGCTGGTCGGCTTCCTGAAGGACGGCACCATCGCGGCGCTGGTCGTCCAGGACCCCTACCGGATGGGCTATGACGGCATCAAGACCGCGCTCGCCGCCTCCAAGAAGGAGAAGGTCGAGACGTTCGTTGATACCGGCGCGAACCTCATCACCAAGGCCAATATGGATGAGGCCAAGAATGCGGCCCTGCTGAACCCCAAGGTTAAGTAAGGCGACGCGGCGCGCCGCTCCCCGGGGGGAGGGCGGCGCGCCATTCTTTGTTCCTTGCGGCAGCGATTGCTGCCTTTCGAGCAGGTCGGGAATATGAGCGCATCAGGTCTTGCCGCCGTCGGTGATCAAGCGGCGAGGACGGCGCCCGTCGCAGGCGACGACGTCATTCTCGAGCTGCGCAATCTCGAAAAGCGTTATGGGCCTGTTCTTGCTCTGAAGCCGTCGAACCTTTCGTTCCGGCGCGGCGAGATCCACGCCATCGTCGGCGAGAACGGCGCCGGCAAGTCGACGCTGATCAAGCTCCTGACGGGAGTCATTCCGCGCACCGCCGGCGATATCCTTTGGAACGGCCAGATGGTCGCTCTCTCCGATCCGCAGGAGGCGATCGACCACGGCATCAATGCCGTGCATCAGGAGGTCGTGCTCTGCCGGCATCTTTCGGTCGCGGCCAACATCTTCCTCGGCGACGAGACCGTGAAATACGGGCTGCTGCAGAAGCGCGACATGACGCGCGCCGCCCAGCGCATCCTCGACGACATGGGTTTCAACCTGCCGGCCGCCGTCCAGCTCGACACGCTGACGATTGGGCAGCAGCAGCTGGTCGCAACCGCCCGCGCCGCCCTTCGCGGCACCAAGTTTCTCATTTTCGACGAGCCGACCGCCTATCTGACGCGGCAGGAAGCGGCGCAGCTCTTCGCGCTGATCCGCCGCCTCAAGGGCGAAGGCGTCACCATCGTCTATATCTCCCACCGCATGGAGGAGATCTTCGAGCTCGCCGACCGCGTCTCTGTGCTTCGCGACGGCCTGATGGTCGGCACGCGCGACATCGCCGCGACCAATGATTCCGAGCTGGTCGCGATGATGATCAACCGCACGATCGAGCAGATCTATCACAAGGAGCACATTCCCCTCGGCGAGACGTTGCTGGAGACGCGTGGGCTCTCCGGCAAGGGCTTCGAGGATGTGTCGCTCACGATCCGCCGCGGCGAGATCGTCGGTCTTTACGGTCTCATCGGCGCAGGACGCAGCGAATTCGCGCTCAGCGTCTTCGGCCGCAATCCGAAGTCGTCAGGCGAGATTCTCTGGAAGGGCAAGCCGGTGACGATCGGCAACGAGCGCACGGCGATCGGCCTCGGCATCGCTCTGGCGCCGGAAAGCCGGCGCGACCAGGGGCTCAACCTTAATCTGCCGATCGGGCTCAACCTCAATCTGCCGATCTATGAACGTCTGACGCATGGCTTCCTCATTTCGGGTCGCGAGGAGGCCGAGCACGCCGACAAGCAGATCGCCGATCTTCAGATCAAGACGCCGAGCCGCAAGTCGCTGGCTTCGTCGATGTCCGGCGGCAACCAGCAGAAGATCGTCATCGGCAAGTGGCTCAATCACGGCGCCGACCTGTTCATCTTCGACGAGCCGACCGTTGGCGTCGATGTCGGCACCAAGGCGGAGATCTACCGCCTGTTCGCCAAGCTGCTCAAACAGGGTGCGGGCATCCTGCTCATCTCCAGCTATCTGCCGGAGGTCTATGAGCTGTCCGATACGCTGCATGTTTTTCGCACCGGTCGACTCGTCGGCAGCAACGGCTTCCGTGGCGCCAGCCACGAGGAAGTCCTTGCCGAAGCGATCGGCGTCTAAGGGGAGAGTTGAGGATAATGGCAAGTGTGGACGCCACCGCGGCGAAAGCGGCCAAGGGGCGCAGGAACTACAATTTCCTGTTCGCGCTGACGCTGCTCGGCCTGCTTCTGCTGCTCTGGGCGGTGCTCGCGGTTGCGACGCCGAACTTCCTCACTGACAAGAACATCTCGAACCTGATGCGTCAGGGTTCGATGATCGCGATCCTCGCGGTCGGGCAGACCTTCGTCATCATCACTGCGGGCATCGATCTTTCGGTCGGCGCGGTGGTCGGGTTCTCGACGGTGGTGATCGCGCTCCTGCTGCAGGCGGGCGTGCCGGTCTGGGCGGCGATCCTCATCACCTTGCTGGTTGGTCTCGGCATCGGCCTCTTCCACGGCTTCGGCATCACGAAGATGGGCCTGCCGCCTTTCATCATCACGCTGGCGTCGCTGACCTCGCTGCGCGGCATCGGCCTCCTGATGACCAACGGCTCGACCATCTCGATCGACAATGAGGCGTTCACCCAATTCGCGACCAAGGACCTGTTCGGTATCCCGAGCCTGTTCTGGATGGTGATCCTCGTCGCCGTGCCGGCCTATATCTTCCTCAACCACACGCGCTGGGGCCGCTATCTCTTCGCTGTCGGCTCCAACCCGGAATCGGCGCGCCTCTCGGGCGTGCGCGTCAACCGCGTGATCTATCTCGCCTATGCGCTGTCCTCGATCTTCGCCGCCTTTGTTGGTGTGCTGCTCGCGACCCGCATCGGCATCGGCAATGCGACGCAGGCTGACGGCTGGGAGCTGCAGGCGATCGCCTCGACGGTCATCGGCGGCTCAAGCCTCTTCGGCGCGGTCGGCTCGGTGCATGGCCCGCTCATCGGCGCCTTCATCCTCGCCACCATCAACAACGGCGCCAACCTCTTGAACGTCAATTCGTTCTGGCAGCGCATCATCACCGGTGGCCTTATTATCGTCATCGTCTATTTCGACCAATTGCGTCGTCGCGGCCGCTGAGGCCGCCCGGCCCTCTAACGCACTGACAGGACACTCATGAAAGCCGTTCTCTGTGTCGAGCCCGGTCGGCTCGAACTCGTCGATCGTCCGGCGCCGCCGGCGCCCGGTCCAGGCGAGGTTGCGGTCGATATCCGCCATGTCGGCATCTGCGGCACCGACTATCATATCTTCGAGGGCAAGCATCCTTTCCTCGCCTATCCGCGCGTCATGGGGCACGAACTCTCCGGCGTCGTCGCCTCCGTTGGTGCCGGCGTGAGCCTCGCCGTCGGCACGCCGGTGGTGATCAATCCCTACATTTCCTGTGGCCATTGCATCGCCTGCCGCCACGGCAAGCCGAATTGCTGCATGGCGATCTCCGTGCTCGGCGTGCATGGCGATGGCGGCATGGCCGAGCGGATCGTGATGCCGGAAGGCAATCTCTATCCGGCCGAGGGCCTGTCGCTCCGCGATGCGGCGATGGTCGAGTTCCTGGCGATCGGCGCTCATGCCGTCCGGCGGTCGCAGCCCGAGCCTGGGCGGCGGGCGCTCGTCGTCGGCATCGGCCCGATCGGTCTTGGCGCGGCCATTTTCGCCCGGATCGCCGGGCTTGAGGTGACGCTGCTCGATTCGAGCGCCGAGCGCCTTGCTTTCGCGCGCGACACGCTCGGCTTCGGGTCGGTGTTCGAGACGGGTCCCGAGGCCGCGGCGCGGCTGATGGAGGCGAGTGCCGGCGAGGGCTATGACACCGTTTTCGATGCCACCGGCAATGCTGCGGCGATCGAGTCCGGCTTCGCGCTTGTCGCGCATGGCGGCAGCTTTGTGCTGGTGAGCGTCGTCAAGGATCGAATCAGCTTTTCAGATCCCGAATTCCATAAGCGCGAGATGACGCTGATCGGCAGCCGCAACGCGACGCGGGCCGATTTCGAGCATGTCATGGCCTCGATCCGGGCGGGCCGGGTTCCGCTAGATGCGTTGGCGACCCACCGCACGACGCTTGCCGACGTGCTCGACGACCTGCCGCGCTGGGCGCATCAAAAGAGTGGGCTGATCAAGGCGATCATCGATGTTGGCGGCTGATTCTATCGGAGCGCTCGTAGCGCGTTGAGGATCACGGCGACGTCGATCACCTCTTGCAGCAAGGCGCCGGCGACCGGCGGCAGGTAGCCGAAGGCCGCCGCGATCATAGCGGCGATCGACAGGCCGAGGCCGACCAGAACGCTCTCGATCGCGATCCGCCGCGTCCGTCGTGCCACTTTGAGCGCAAGCGCCAGGCGGTCGATCTCGTCGACCAGAAAGACGATGTCGGCGCTTTCGGAGGAGGCTGCCGAGCCGCGCGCGCCCATGGCGACGCCGACGCTGGCTCCGGCCAACGCGGGCGCATCGTTGATGCCGTCGCCAACCATCAGGGTCGGCGCGTGCGCCTGTTCGGTGCGGACGAGTTCGAGCTTGGCTTCCGGCGACATGCCGCCGAAGGCCGCATCGACGTTCAGCGCATCCGCCACGGCCGCGACGACATCGGCCCGGTCGCCGGATGCGAGCACGATACGGTCGATGCCTGAATGCTTCAGTTCATCGAGCATGTCGGCGGCATCCGGCCGAAGACCATCGGCCAGCAGGATCAGCCCGGCAAAAACGCCGTCGACGGCAACGGCGACGACCGCGGTGCCGGCAGCGATCCCTTCGAGCAGCGCGGGGCTGGCCCCCTCGCTGCGCGCCCCGACATAGCGAAGACTGCCGACCGCCACCGCATGACCATCCACAAGCCCGGCGAGGCCGGCGCCGGGTTCTTCCGTGACGTCGGCCGGCATGGTGAGGGGAAGGCTGCGTTCCCGGGCTTCGACGACCAGCGCCTCGGCGACGACATGGCCGGAGGCCTGATCGAGCGAAGCGGCGAAGCGGAGAATGGCGCTCGGCTCCATACCGCCGGCCGGCTTGATCGCCGTCACGCTGGCAAGGCCGAAAGTCAGCGTGCCCGTCTTGTCGAGGATGACCGTCCGGATCGTGGCGAGCGCTTCGAGCGCGCCGCCATTCTTGATGAGAATGCCGCTCTTGGCCGCCCTGGACATGCCGGAAATGATGGCGACGGGAAGGGCCAGGATCAGCGGGCAGGGCGTCGCCACCACGAGGACCGCGAGCGCCCGAACCGCCTCACCGGAGCTCCACCAGGCGAGGCCGGCGATCACCAGTGTCAGGCCGAGGAACCAGATCGCATAGCGATCGGCTATGCGGAGCGCCGGGGCGCGGCTCTCGGCGGCAGCCGAAACGAGGCGGACGATGGCGGCATAGGTGCTGTCGGCGGCCGGACGGACCGCGGTGATCTCGGCGGCGTCGCCGGCATTGGTGACGCCGGAGAGCACTTCCGCGCCGCTCGCCTTCGTCACCGGAAGGCTCTCGCCGGTCAGCGCCGACTGGTCGAAGGCCGCATTCGGCGAAACCAGCATGCCATCGACCGGCACCACCTCGCCTTTGCGGATCAGAATGTGATCGCCAATCGCGATCGCCTCGATCGGTACCTCCTCGAGCCTGTCGCCCGACCGCCGCATCGCGGTTCGCGCGACGCGGCCGAGCAGCGCCGACATCTCCCGGCGCGCGCGCCCTTCGGCGAAGTTCTCCAGCAACTGTCCGCCGGCATACATCAGCGCCACGACATTGCCGGCAAGCGGTTCGCCGAAGCCGAGCGCCGCCGTCATCGACAGCGCCGCGACGATATCGAGGCCGACATTGCCGCGCCGGAGGCTGATGACGATCTCGACGATGAGCGCGGCGAGAACCGGCAGCGTGGCCAGAGTGAAGGCGATGCCGGACCATCCGGCGCCGAACAGCATGGCAGTCAGCCCGATGGCGAGGCCGGCAAGTGCACTGCCGACGAGAGCATAGCGCGTTGCCGATCGATCGATGGTCATGCCGCTCACGATGCTCGCTCCAGTGTGGATTTATTCCAGTCTAGACCCAGGCACGGCGAATGGCATGCGTGAGATCAAGCCAGCCTTGGATTCATCACCCCGGACAGATCGTCCCAAAACGGCAGGCGGGGCCTCGGTGAGACGGACGATCAAGACCGCGTTGGGGCGATAGCGGTCCTGTGAGAGGTTTGGTACCAACCATCCATGCTACGGCCTTGAAAACACGGATATTTGCGATTTGGCTGCGGCGGCGGCGACGCGCCATCGGAGGCGGCCGCTGCATCGGCTGTTTCACGCTGCCGAGACGCTTGGCTCTGGCGTCGGCAGCCTGGTCCCTCTAGGGTCGGAATATTAATCGGAAACCGCGCAACTCCGGGGGGAGGCCTTGCGCGGGCGTCCATGTGCCGCCGATCCGGCGGTTCAGGGTGGCGTCCGTCTGCATAATCCGCGCTTGGCGGTACAGGGTGAAGCGATGCAGGTTTCGCGGCGCGATTTCGTGAAGCTCATGATGGCGAGCGGCATCGCCGTCGCCGTGACGCCAATGGCGCGTGCCGATGCGCCCGCCTTTGCATCGCGCGAGACGCTGCCGGGCCGGGGCGTTGCGAGGCCGAAGCTTGGCCGCGTCGACGGCGTCGCCAAGGTGACGGGGGCCAAGCTCTACGCTTCCGATTTCCGCGCGGCCGACATGCCCGGCTGGCCGGCCGAGACGGCGCATGCGCTGTTTGTCCGCTCGCCTGATGCCAGCCATGTCTATGAGGGCATCGATTTCGATCGCCTAGCCCTGATCGCCAAGCCCACGGCGGTGGTGACGGCGGTCGATGTGGCGCGGATCGGCGCGCGCGTGCCGGAATTCTATGCCGGCGACCTCTTCTGTCCGGTCGGGAAGACGCCGTTCTTTCTCGGCCAGCCGCTGGCGCTGCTGCTCTTTGAACGTTTCGATGATTTCGATCGTGTGCGTCTGGCGATCCGCGACGGCGATTATCTGAAGTTCGGTGCCGAGACCGGCCCGCTCGAAGGTCCGAACTACGGCTCCTTCCGGTTCACGCGCGTTGCAGGGCCGACCCCCGATGGGCCGGACATCTACTCGCCGATCCAGGAGGGCTGGATCAGTCCCGGTTTCTTCGAAAGCTCCGGCCGGCCGATCTGGAAGCCTCTCCCCGTCGCCAAGGGCGGCAACTATGTGAAGGGCGCGCAGTTCGGCGACGAAATCCGCGCTGTCCTCGACGCTCCGGATCCAGGAACACTGGTGGTCGAGGGGGATTTCGAGACCCAGTCGATCGATCCGGTCTTCCTCGAGCCGGAATGCGGCCTCGCCTGGTACGATCCGGCAAAGCGCAATCTCGAGATGGTCCTCGGCGTGCAGTCGCCGTTCGAGGCGGCGTCTGCGGTTGCTTATCTTCTTGGCGAGGCAGATGCCGATCACAAGCCGGCCTCCATCAACGCGCAGTTCGCCTATGTCGGCGGCGGCTTTGGCGGCAAGGACCACACGCCTTTTTCGCTCTATGTCGCGCTGGCTGCGCTCTTTCTCCCTGGCCGGCCGGTGCGGCTGGCCCATGATCGCTTCCAGCAGTTCCAGGGTGGCGTGAAGCGCCACGCCTTCAAGATGCATTCCCAGATCGGTGTCGACCGGAAGAGCGGGCTGATCACCGCTTTCGCTGCCGATCATGTTCTCGACGGCGGCGGCATGGCCAATTATTCGGCTAGCGTAGCGGTCGTCGGAGCCACCGGCGCGCTTGGCATCTATTCAGTGCCGAAGGTCGACGTCACGACCGTGGCGCTGCACTCGCGCGGCGTGACGGCCGGCTCGATGCGCGGCTATGGCACGCTGCAGACCATGACGGCGATCGAGGTGCTGGTCGACGAGATCTGTACCGCGCTGCCGCTCGATCCGATCGAGTTCCGTCGCCGCAATGCGCTCGCCACCGGTGGCCGGACGATGACCGGCAATCCCTATTCCGTTTCGGTGCGAACGCCTGAAATCCTGGCAAAGCTTGAGGCCAATCCGATCTGGCGTGACCGCGCCAGTTTCAAGGCCGCGGCGAGGCCCGGCTTTCTCGTCGGCACTGGCGTCGCGGTCTGCACCAAGGATTATGGCACCGGGGCCGACTGCTCGCTCGGCCGGGTCGAGATCGATGCCGAAGGCCGCGTCTCCGTCCATGGCGACGCCGTCGAGATGGGCAATGGCATTGGCACGGCGATCGCCAACCGAGTCGCGGGGCATCTCGGCGTCGTTGCCGATCGTGTCGGAGTGTCAGAGATCGACGCCTTCGACGCGCTCGGCCTGTTCACGACCGGCGATGCCTACAGCACCACGCAGGCGGCACAGGACGAGGCGGCCAAGAATCCGCGTTGGGTGCCGGCGATCAGTTCTGCGACCAGCGCCTCGATCGGCGCCCATGTCGGCACGCAGGCCGCTGCCGAGGCCGCCCGGGTGCTGTTCCGCTTCGGGCTCTGGCCGGCGGCGTTGGCGATCTGGGGCATTGCGCCCAGCGATCCGCGCGCCAAGCAGTGGGACGAGGCGTTCTGGCAGGACGGCATGCTGCTGATGTCGGGTCTCTCGCCGCTGCCGCTGAAGGCCATCGCTGCCAAGGCGCATGCCATGAACGGCATCACCGGCACGATGGCGCACGCCTTTTCGCGCTGGGCATGGTCGCAGGCGACTTTCATGGTCGGCGATTACGAACTGACGGCGGATATCGATGCGCTGGCCATCCGGCGCGGCGACGGTGATTTCGAACCGATCGATCGCAGCGCCGTGGCGTTTCCGCCGGCGGACTACAATCGTATCGGCACGGCGTTCACCTCGCTTTGCGGGACGCTGGTCCGCATCGAAATCGAGCGTGCCACCGGCATCGCCAAAATCGACAAGGCCTATAGCGTTCTCGAATGCGGCCAGGCGCTGGCGCCGGAAGTCGTGCGCGGCCAGTCCCAGGGTGGGTTCGCCATGGGCGTCGGCTATGCGCTGCTGGAATCGTTGCCGCCTTTCGAGGACGGCCCCGGCAACGGCCAGTGGAATCTCGGCCAATATCGGATCGCGCGCGCCTCGGACCTGCCGGTCGGCGATCTCGAAGTCGAGATCCTGCCGCCGCTCTCGCCGAAGGAGCCGCCGAAGGGCATGGCGGAGGTCGTCATGATCCCGGTTGTTCCGGCGCTGCTCAACGCCATTTTCGACGCGACCGGCCACCGCTTCGCGTCATTGCCTGTTACGGCGGATCGCATCAAGGGAGTGCTCGCGTGACGACCCTGTCGCTCAGCGTCAATGGCCGTGCGCTCGGCCCGTTCGAGGTCCGCGACGACCTCACGATGAATGATTTCCTGCGCGAGCAGCTCGGCATGACTGGAACAAAATTCGGCTGTGGCGCCGCGCAGTGTTTGAGCTGTGCCGTCATCGTCGACATGCCGGACGGGTCCAGCCATACTAATGTGACCTGCATCGTCCCGGCGGTCAATTTCGCTGGCAAATCAATCCGCACCGTCGAGGGCCATGCCCATGATGGCGCGCTGACGCCGCTGCAGACGGCGTTCATCGAGCATTTTGCATTCCAGTGCGGTTACTGCACGCCCGGCTTCCTCAATGAGGGCCAGGTGCTGCTCGAACGGCTCGAAAAGGCACCAGTGCCGCGCGCGACGCTAGAAGTGGTGATCTCCGAGGCCCTCGATGGGCATCTCTGTCGCTGCACGGGTTACGTCAAATACCACGAGGCGATGCGCGCTGTGATCCTCGCCGACGCGGATCGCTATCTGATCTGACGTCCGGGACGGGCCGAACGGCCTCTTCGACATTAGTTGGGATGAGCGGCCTGCCGCGGAGGAAGCGATGACGAGACCGAAATGGTTGCTCCTGCTGCTGGTGCCGGTCCTTGCCAACACGCTCGTTTTCGCCGCGACCGGGATGGCCGTCTCTTCCGATACGTCGCGGACGCTCGCTTCGCCGGAAAGCTTCGCCGCGATCACGGATCCGGTTCAGCGTTCGGCCGCCTATTTCACGGAACTCGGCAAGGTGCTGCAGAGCCCGCGCTGCCTCAATTGTCATCCGGCCGGCAACCGCCCGAGTCAGGGCGATATGATGCGGCCGCATGAGCCGCCGGTCTTCCGCGGTCCTGACGGCATGGGCCTTGTCAGCATGCGCTGCAACACCTGCCACCAGAGCGGCAATTTCGATCCCGGCCGGGTCCCCGGTCATCCTGCCTGGCATCTGGCGCCGCTCGAAATGGGCTGGCAGGGCAAAACGCTCTCCGAGATCTGCCAGCAGATCAAGGACCCCGCGCGCAATGGCGGACGGACGCCTGAGGACCTGATCGATCACATCGGAGCCGATACGCTGGTCGGCTGGGCCTGGCATCCAGGTGTCGGGCGCACGCCCGCGCCAGGCACGCAGAAAGAGGCTGGTGCGCTGGTCGCCGCCTGGGTCAAGAGCGGCACTGCCTGCCCCTGACGGCGCCGAGTACGTCGCGCTTTCCCTAAAGGGCGGCGGCTGTTCGCGCCCGACCAATCCAATTTTTGCAGTCTGATCTTCTGCCCGACGCCGGGTCCCGCGGCGATTGCGGGATCGCGCCCGCGCGCCGAGCCATGCCGCCGACAGCCGTCCCATCCGGTCTCTACCTGCGTTCTGGCTGTTGCAATCTTCATCTAAGTTGATATCGTTTCAAGTTGAGGGCTGTGAGGATGGCCTTCGCTACTGGACGTTGGCTCAGGGAGGAGCAGCACCATGAAGATCACGGATTTCGCCGTCAGTCGGCGGGCGATTCTGATCGGCGTCGGCCTGGGAATGACGGCTTTCGCCGCGCCGCAGGCCTTTGCCGATGAACCCTCGGGCGATCTCGTCCTGCTCAATTGGGCGTCGGGCTCTGAACTCGCGCTCATCAAGGACCTCGAGGCGGCCTTCACGGCCAAGTACCCGAAGGTGACGTTCAAGAACACAGACCTGACCACCCAGGGCGATCAGCGCGGCGCGATTCGCACGGCCCTGCTTGGCGGTGAAAAGGCAGATCTTCTCGTCAATACATGGCCGGCCTTCCGCAAAGAACTTGCCAGCAACAGCATGTTGCGCCCGCTGGACAAGCAGTGGGACGAGGGCAAATGGGGCGACAATATCGCTGACGGCTGGCGCCAGCTCGGCCAGATCGATGGCGTCACCTATGGCGTGACCTATACATTCGGCGACCGCAGTGCGATCTTCTATCGCCCCGACACGTTGAAGAAGGCCGGCATCGAGGCGCCCGCGACCACCTGGGACGATTTCAAGGCTGGCTTCGCCAAGCTCAACGGCGTCAATGTCGTTCCGATTGCAGTTCCCGCCAAGGTGTGGGCGCAGACGGAATGGTTCGAGACGCTGCTGCTGCGTACCGCCGGTGTCGAAACGGCCGCCAAGCTCGCGCGGCACGAGATTCCGTGGACCGACCCGGTCGTCAAGACGGCTTTCAAGAAATACGCCGAGCTGCTGCAGGACAAGTGCTGCGGTGATGCCACGCTGATGCTTGCCACCGACTGGGACAATGCAGCGGAGCGTGTCCTCAAGAGCGGCACGGCCGGCTATGAACTGATCGGCATGTGGGTCAATACCGTCGCCAAGACCGATTACGGTCTCAAGGAAGGCACCGACTATTCGATCTTCCAATTCCCGGCCCTCGGCATGGGCCATGATGACACCACCAGCGTCGACACGAAGGAATTCGTCGGGCTCGCGGCCGGCAGCAATCCCGCCGCGGCCGATGCCTTCATGGGCTGGCTCGGCACGGCCGACGCGGCCAACATCATCGCCAAGCATGGCCTCGCTGCTGCAAGCAACAAGGTCGATGCCTCGCTCTACGGTCCGGTACAGAAGATCGCCACCGAAGCGGTCGCAAAGTCGAAGCCGCAATTCGTGCTCGGCGATCTGCTGCCGGGCGATCTCGTCGACGAATATCGCGTCCAGATCCAGAAGTTCCTGCAGAACCCGAGCGATGCCAACATCGACACGGTGACGGCTGCCCTCGAGGCTAAGGCTGCGGAAAGCTACTGATGTCCGCACCCGCTCCATCCAACGGGACCCTGCCTCTGGCGGGTGTCCCGGCCGGCATGGGCGGCTCCGGCGGCCGGCGCAAGCCGGCCGTCTCCGGCTCGCGGCCGATGCCGGAGTCCGTGGCCGGTCTCGTCCTGATCGCGCCGGTGCTGCTCCTGTTTGCGATCTCGGTCGTCTATCCGCTGTTCGACACGATCCGCATCTCCTTCTACGACATCAAGGGGCTCAGCCCCGCGCGCTATATCGGTTTCGGCAACTATCTGAAGCTGTTTGCCGATCCTGCATTCAGGAACACGATCTGGACGACGGTGATCTGGACGATCAGCACAACCGTCATCTCGGTTGGGATCGGCTGGCTGCTGGCCATGCTGTGTTCCTTCGCGCCGAAATCGACGCTGCCGTTCCGCGTCATGATTTTCGCGGCCTTCGGAATTTCCGAGGCGGTCAGCGGCTTCATGTGGCTCGGCATCTTCCGGCCCGATCAGAGCGGACTGCTCAATGCGCTGCTCGCGGCCGTCGGTCTCGGCCAGTTCCAGCACGCATGGCTCGGCGACCCGAATACGGCGCTCTGGGGTCTGATCGTGGCTGCGTCCTGGGCCCAGGTCGGGCTGCCGCTTATGCTTTGCTTTGCATCCGTACAATCGATCCCGAGCAACGTGCTCGAGGCCGCCGCCATGGACGGAGCCGGGCCCCGGGCGATGATGCGCTATATCATGATGCCCCTGTCGATGCCGGGCGTGCGCGTCGCTGTCTTCATCAATCTTCTCGGAAGCCTGCGCGCCTTCGACATCATCTATGTCCTGACCGGCGGCGGCCCCGTGCGCTCGACTGAGACGATCGGCTTCTTCATGTACCGGGAGTCGATGACGCAGTTCAAACTCGGCTATGGCGCCGCGGCGACGGTCATCCTCCTGGTCGCGGTGTTCGTGATCTCGGCCCCGGCCATCATCCAGCGAACGGCGGGTGCGCGATGACCCCGCGGATGCAATATCTCATCACCGCCATTGTCGGCGTCATCGCCATCATCTGGATGGTGCCGGTCATCGGCGTCGTCGTGCTCTCGATCCGCCCGCCGTCCGAGGTCGTGCTCGGCTGGTGGCGGCTCGACGAGGTACACCTGACCCTCAATGCCTGGCGCGACGTCTGGAGCAAATATCCGCTGCTCCAGTCGCTGATCACGACGATGAAGATCGCGGGCATCGCCACCATCGCCTCGATGCTGCTGACGCCGGCGGCGGCCTACGCGTTCCACTTCCTCCGCTTTCCATTCCGCCGCACGTTGCTGATCATCATCATCAACGCCTTCGTGCTGCCGCAGCAGGTCGTCGTGATCCCGCTGTTCCAGCTCTGGCGCCAGACGGGCCTCATCGACAACATCTTCGCGGTGCTCATCCCCTATATCGGCCTCTCCTTCGCGTGGTCGATCTTCCTCGTGAAGAACTTCCTCGAGGACTTCCCGAGGGAGTTGATCGAGGCAGCGAAGATCGACGGCGCGGGCCCGATCGCGGTGTTCTTCCATATTGTGCTGCCGAACTCGCTGACACCGATCATCGCCGTCGGCATCCTGCAGTTCCTCTGGTGCTGGAACGCTCTGTTCCTGCCGCTGCTGTTCCTGCGAACGGATGTGACGCTGCCGGTCCTGCTCGCCCGGATCGCCGGCACCTACGATCTCAACTGGGATCTCCGCGCGGTGGCGGCCATCGTCACGATGATCATCCCGCTCGCCGTCTTCATCACCTTCCAACGTCATTTCGCCGCCGGCGCTCAGACGCGCTCCGGCACCAAGGAATAACCTGAGGGATCACCGATGTCCGACAAGAAGACCAAGCCTCTGCGCTACCGCCAGATCCATCTCGATTTCCACACCTCGGAGCATATTCCAGGCATCGGTTCTGCCTTCGATGCCGACGATTTCGTCGCGACGCTGAAGGCAGCGCATGTCGATTCAATCACCGTCTTCGCCAAGTGCCATCATGGCTGGTCCTATTACCCGACCAAGGTTGGCAAGCCGCATCCCCATCTCGCCCGGCCCGACCTGATGGGCGAGATGATCACAGCTTGCGCCGCCGCCGATATCGAGACGCCGGTCTATATCTCGGTGCAGTGGGACGAGCTTTCGGCGCGCGAGCATCCGGAATGGCGGGTGATGAGCGCGACAAACCGCTATCAGCACGCTCTGCCCTCGGACCAATCCAGCCTGAAGCAGCTGAGCCCCGGCTGGCACACGCTCTGCCTCAACCACCAGGGCGTGCGCGACTACGTCCTCGACCAGGCGCGCGAGGTTGCCAGCAACTACAAGACGCAGGGGCTGTTCTTCGACATCGTGCTGACGCCCGATTGCGTCTGCTCCGCCTGTATCGGCCGCATGGTGGCCGAGGGACTTGATCCCGAAAATCCGGACGACCGGCTCAAGAACGACGAGGCCGTCAACGAGGAGTTCCGCCGCTACGTTTCCGATGCGCTGTTCGCCGAGTTCCCGGAATTGCGCGTCTTCTATAATTGCGGACACATCCACAAGCAGGGCCGCAAGCGTTTCGCGACCTACTCTCATCTTGAGCTCGAAAGCCTGCCGACCGGCGGTTGGGGCTATGATCATTTCCCGTCGAGCGCCCGCTATGCCGCGACCCTCGGCTTTGACTTTCTTGGCCAGACCGGAAAGTTTCACACCTCCTGGGGCGAGTTCGGCGGCTTCAAGCGGCCGGATGCGCTCGTCTATGAGGTCGCCCAGATGGCGGCGCTCGGCGCCAAATGCCTCGTCGGCGACCAGTTGCATCCCAACGGCGCCATCAATCACGACACCTACAGCTCGATCGCGCCGGCCTATGAGCGGCTGGAGAAGCTCGAGCCCTATCTCGAGGGCGCCAAGCAGGTCTCCGAGATCGCGATTCTCGCGGCCGAATATTTCCATCCCGTCGGCGCGCGCAACAGCACCAGCGACGATGGCGCTGCGCAGATGCTGCAGGAGCTGAAGCTTCCCTTCGACGTGATCGATGGCGAAGCTGAGTTCGGGCCGTACCGTCTGCTGATCCTGCCCGACGAGATCCCGGTCGATGCCGCGCTCGCCGAGCGGCTGAAAGCCTTCGTGGCCGGCGGTGGTCGTCTCCTGCTCTCGGGAGGGTCGGGTCTCGCGGCTGAGGGCAACGGCTTCGCGCTCGATCTTGGCCTTGAACGGAATGACGGCCCCGTCGCCTTCAATCCGTCCTATCTCGTCGCCGACCCTGCGGCGCTCGACGCCGATCTGCCAAAGGCGCCCTTCGTCATGTATGGCGTCGGCCAGGGGATCGTTCCCGGTGCCGCGACCGTGCTCGCTTCGATCGTGCCGTCCTATTTCAACCGCAGCTACAAGCACTTCTGCTCGCATCAGCACACGCCCGATGATCCGGCAGCGGGTACGATCGGCGCGGGTGTTACCGAGCATGCGGGTATCGGCTACATCGCGTTCCCGATCTTTGCGATGTATCACGCGATGGGCCAGCCGCTTTACAAGTACATCGTGCGCGGGCTGATCCACCGGCTGATTCCGGATCCGGTGCTCGTCACCGACCTGCCCTCGTCCGGTCGCGCGACGTTGACGCACCAGGCGGCCGAGGGGCGCCACGTCCTGCACCTCCTCTATGCAGTGCCGCAGGTGCGCGGCAAATCGGTGCCGACCGACACGGCAACCCGCGTCATCGAGATCATCGAGGACATTCCGGCCATCGGGCCGGTCACGGCACGGGTCAAGCTGCCAGTTCCGCCGCGCCGTGCCTTCGACGCGCTGACGGGCGCCGAGATTGCCTTCAGCCTGGATGCCGATGGTCGGACAGAGGTCACGCTGCCCCGACTGCACATCCACAATGCGATCGTGTTCGAAGCCTGAGAAGCGGACGACATCGGCTGCCGGCCTTCATCGGTCGGCAGCAGATCCTGGGAACGGCATGCACCTTGGAGCGATCGCGCCAATCGGCTAGGGAAGGACGGGCGGCTCACGCCATCAAGCACCGGGAGATCCTGCTCCGACCATGTCCGATGACGATACGCCGTTTGAGAAGGCGCAGCGACGCAGAGCACCGACCATTGCCGATGTCGCGGCGACGGCGGATGTCGCCATCGGCACGGTCTCGCGCTTCCTGAATGGACACGAGATCCGCCGCGCCAATCGCGAGGCTATCGAAGCGGCAATCGAGAAGCTCTCCTATCGCCGCAACGCCGTCGCCGCGGCGATGAAGACCGACCTCACCCATATGATCGGCCTGCTGGCCCCGGCCTTTGACGACTATCACGCCGTCATGGTCGAGCGTCTTGCCAAGACGATCCGGTCGACCGGCCGGGCGCTGGTGATGTATTGCCATAGCGGCGATCGCCGCATCATGGCCGAGGCGCTCGACTTCTTCGCCGCACAGCGGGTCGACGCCCTGATCATGGACGGGGTGCCGGAGGTGCGCGACCGCGTTGATCGTCTCCTCGCCGATGGCATTCCCATTGTCCTCTATAACAACGACATGCCGGGCGTTGCCGCCGACCGCGTGATGGTCGAGAACCGGCGCGACAGCTTTCGCGCCGTCAGCCATCTGCTCGATCTTCGTCATGAGCGCGTCGCCATCCTTACCGGCGACCTCCGCGACTCCTCGGCCCGGCAGAGGCTCGAAGGCTATGAGGCGGCGCTTGCCGATCATGGCGTTGCGCGGGACCCCGCTTATGTCGTCGATGCTGACTGGAAGGTCGAGAAGGGCTATCAGGCGACGAAGCAGCTGATGGAACTGCCGCAGCCGCCGACGGCGATCTTCGCCTCGAACTATGGCATGGCAGTCGGCGCGCTGGGCTGGCTGAAGGACAATGGCCGGCGCGTTCCCGACGATCTCTCGCTGGTCTCGTTCGATGATGTTGCGCTGTTCCGCCTGCACGAGGCTGGCATCACGGCGGTGTCGCAGCCCTTGCACCGGATCGCCGACGGCATCACCGATCTGCTCGTCTCGCGGCTCGGCGATGCAAAGCACCGCGCGCCGCGGGCGATCGTGCTCGATTGCGATATCATTCTGCGCGGGTCGACCCAGCGTCTGCGGGTGCCCGCCTGACGGGCACCCCGTATTCGCCGCCTTATGTCCAGGCGACCTCGGTTGCTCCCACAGCAAGGCTGACAGTCACCGCCTTGTCGCCGAAGCGCAGGCGCACATCCTGCGCCTTGCGGCTTTGCAGCGTCAGCGCGACCGGGGCGCCGGCTTCCCAGGCGAGATCGACCGTGACGCCGCCGCGCGCGCGAACGCCGCGGATTTGGCCCTTCGGCCAGGCTGTGGGCAAAGCGGGGAGCAACAGCAACTCGCCGGTGCGCGATTGCAGCAGCATTTCGAGAATGCCCGCAGCGCCGCCAAAATTGCCGTCGATCTGGAAGGGCGGATGGGCATCGAAGAGGTTCGGATAGCTGCGGTCCGGGCTCAGCAGCATGGCCAGAACGTCATGGGCATGGTTGCCGTCGCGCAGCCGCGCCCAGAGATTGAGACGCCAGCCGATGCCCCAGCCAGTGGCCTCGTCGCCCCGGATCTCAAGCGAGCGGCGCGCGGCGGCGGCGAGCTGAGGCGTCGTGTCGATATCGATCTGCTGCGCCGGATAGAGCGCGTAGAGATGCGAGACATGCCGATGGTCCATCTCGGGCGCCTCCATGTCCCAGTCGTCCATCCATTCCTGCAACTGGCCGGCCGCGCCGATCCGGTCGGAGGGCAGGCGGGCGAGGGCGGCGGCGAGGCGTGCGCGAAAATCCGCGTCGCAGCCGAGTTCTTCCGCGGCCGTGATCGTGCGGCGGAAGAGCTCACGCGTGATTTGGCTGTCCATCGCCGGGCCTGCGCAAAGCGATGAGCCATGCAGGTGGACGTTCTCCGGAGAAAGCGAGGGAACCGTCACGAGTTCGCCGGTCCCCGGCAGCGGCACCAGGACGTCGAGCAGGAATTCGGCCGCGCCCTTCATCAGCGGATAGATGCGCGCGAGAAGGGCCTCGTCGGCGGCGAAATCGGCATGGTCGTGCAACTGCGTCGCCAGCCAGGCGCCGCCCATCGGCCAGAGGCCCCATTTCGCGCCGTCGATCGGGCCAGTAGCGCGCCAGAGGTCGGTATTATGATGCATCATCCAGCCGCCGGCGTCGTAATGCGCCTTGGCCATGGCCGCGCCGGTGATGGCGAGGTCCTCGACCATGGCGATCAGCGGCTCGAAGCAATCGAGAAGATTGGCCGGGTCGGGCAGCCAGTAGTTCATCTGCAGATTGATGTTCGCCGTATATTTGCTGCCCCAAGGTGGCTGGCGAAGATCGTTCCAGACGCCTTGCAGGTTGGCCGGCTCGGTGCCGGGCCGCGACGAGGCGAGCATCAGATAGCGGCCATATTGGACATAGAGCGCGGCAAGGGCCGGATCGTTGCCCTCGGCAAAGCCGGCAATGCGCGCGTCGGTCGGCAGCGCGGCTGCCGGGGATTCGCCGAGATCGATGGCGAGCGCGCGGAAGAGGCGGCTGTGTTCGGCTTCATGCGCGACGAGGAGATCAGCGGCCGACCGGCCGGCGATCGCGGCAAGGCGCTGATCGAGGCGGGCGAGCGGATCGGCGCCGACAGCATCGAAGCGTTCGAAACTTGTTGCCGCATCGATCAGGATCACCGCTTCGTCGGCGCCCGCGAGATCAAGCCCACCGTCGCTGCTCTCTAGCGTGCCGCCCTTGTGCAGCAGCTTTGCGCGATAGGCAAAGCGCAGTGCTCCCTCGATGCCGTTGTCATCGGGTCCACGGCCAAGGAAGCCGATCATGTCCGCCGTCGCCGGCAGCGGCGCTCCGTCCTGGAGACTATCGAGGCTGAGGCGGAACGTGATCGCGCCTTTCCCGCTCGCCCGAAGACGCAGCACGATGATCCCGTCGACAGCCGAAGCGAAGGCCTCGCGGGTGAAGTCGATGCCCCCTGAACGGTAGGTGGTGGTGGCGACGGCGCGATCGAGATCAAGGCTGCGGCGATAGTTCTCCGGCGCCGCGGCATGGTCAAAGGCGATGTTGACATCGCCGATCGGCTGGAACGACATCTGCAGATGCGGCACCGCCATCAGCTTGGCATTGGCGAGCGCCTCCGCTTCGGCATAGCGGCCGGCGAAGATCAGTTCGCGCACCGCGCCGAGATGCTGCAGCGCCTCGGGATTAATGGGCTGGTACGGCCCGCCCGACCAGAATGTGCTCTCGTTCAGCTGCAGCCGTTCCTCGCCGGCGCCGCCGAACACCATCGCGCCGAGCCGGCCATTGCCGATCGGCAGCGCTTCGGTCCAGACCGTGGCGGGCTGGCGATACCACAATTCGAGAGCCGACATCGACGCATCCTCTTGCCTGATTTGCGGGCGAGGATGGAGCGAAGTGATGCGTCGTTCAACAAAAATGATAACGTTTCAACTTTCGCAGATGTTGATCCGTGATCGCCGCGCGAGGGTGGTGCTCGCATCCTTTTCCCGGAACAGGGGGATTGCGTGCAGAAGGCGCATGCCGAGAACGGTAGGTGTCGCCACGGCCCTATTCCCGGGCCATAAGAGGCCCAGGCTGGCCCGATCGATTGCCGCCGCAGACGGCTGTCGACGTCAGGGTGAGAGGCCCAGGAAGCCAAGGGAGACGATCATGAGAGCGATCCGCGCCTGCGCAGATCGGGAAAGCGCCTCCCGCCATGGCTGACGCGGTGTCGCCGCCGCTCCGGCGCAGGCTCCTGGTTATCGGCATCGGCGCCGGCCATCCGGACCAGCTGACGATCCAGGCGATCGAGGCGATGAACCGCGCCGACATCTTCTTCATTCCGGAAAAGGGGGCCGAGGCCGCCGATCTCGCCCGCATCCGGCGGGAGATCTGCGCCCGTTATATCCGCGAGCCCGGCTACCGCCTTGTTCCTTACGCCATGCCGCGTCGGGCGCGGACGGGCGATTATGCGGAAGGGGTCGGGCATTGGCACGATGCGATCGCGGATCGGTTCACCGGGTTTCTGGCGGATGAGCTTCCAGCGGACCAGTGCGGCGCCTTTCTCATCTGGGGCGATCCGAGCCTCTATGACAGCACGCTGCGCATCCTGGCGCGGCTGGAGGCGAGCGGCCGCTTCGTCTTCGACATGGAGGTCATTCCCGGCATCAGCGCGCCGCAGGCTTTGGCGGCGCGGCACAAGGTGGCGCTCAACGCCATCGGCGCGCCGCTGCTGGTGACGCCGGGCCGACGGCTCGCTGACGGCGCCACGAGCGAGGCCGACGGCATCGTCGTCATGCTCGATGTGGCCGTCGCGCTGCGGGCGGCCGATCCGGAACTCGACCTCTATTGGGCCGCCAATCTCGGTCTGCCCGACGAGACGCTGCTCAGCGGCCGGCTTGGCTCTGTCGTCGACGAGATCGAGACGCTGCGGGCTGAGCTGCGCGCGAAGAATGGCTGGATCTTCGAGACTGCGCTTCTGAGGAGGCCGCTACGCGAGTGAGCCGAGCCGGCGCCGTCCTCAGCGGCGGCGCGCTTGACAGTAGGGCGCGGGAGCCCTCACGTGCCGCAGCTCCCTTTTGACAATCTTGGAACGATTGCATGGCCTTCGCGCTGGACGACCACTGGGTTTGGGATTTCTGGCTCGCCGACGACGGCGCGCTCTATCACATGTTCTTCCTGCATGCTCCGCATGCGCTCGGCAATCCCCACCTCCGCCACCGCAATGCCCGCATCGGCCATGCGACATCGGCCGACCTCAAGACCTGGGACTATCACGGCCGCGTCTTCGAGGCCGGGGCTCCCGGCGCCTTCGACGAGACCGCCACCTGGACCGGGTCGGTCGTGCGCGGCGGGGACGGGCTCTGGCGCATGTTTTATACCGGCAGCCGCTTCCTTACGCCCGATACGCACGCCAATATCGAGACAATCGGTGTCGCGACCTCACCTGATCTCTACCACTGGACCAAGAAGCCGGGGCCGATCTCAGTCGCCGATCCGCGCTGGTACGAGACGCTCGGCAGCTCAAGCTGGCCGGAGGAAGCCTGGCGCGATCCCTGGGTGTTCCCGTCCGCGAGCGGCGATCTCTGGCACATGCTGATCACCGCGCGTGCCAAGGACGGCGATGAACTCGACCGCGGCGTCATCGGTCATGCAACCTCGCGCGATCTCGAGACCTGGGATGTCCAGCCGCCTTTGAGCGCTACCGGCGCCGGCTTTGCCCATCTCGAAGTGCCGCAGGTGGTGTCCATCGCGGGTCGGACCCATCTCCTGTTCTCCTGCGACACGGCGAAGCTGGCGGGCTCGCGCTCCCTCGGGACCGGCGGCATCTGGAGCGTCGCGACTGAGGCGGCCGAGGGCCCCTATCCGATTGCGTCGGCGCAACTCATCGCCTCCGAGGCGATCTATAGCGGCCGTGTCGCCTTCGATCGGGACGGAAAGCCTGTCCTGCTCGCCTTCGTCAACAACGCGGCCGATGGTGGCTTCGTCGGCGCCGTAAGCGATCCAATGCCGCTCGTGGAGCGGGATGGCGCCTTGCGCATCGACGAGGGCGTCGCCGAGGCTCTCGGACTTCTCATGCCATGAACATCGCTGCGATGGAGCGCCTCGGCGAAATCGCCTTCATCGTCCTGCCGGTGTTCCTTCTGATCGGCATTGGCTATCTCGCCGGCTGGTCGCGCCATCTCGGCGAGAAGTCGGCCGACGGCCTCTCGGAATATGTCTTCGGCCTTGCGGTGCCGGTGCTGATCTTCAAGACGCTGTCGCAGGCGAAGCTGCCCGAAGGCGGCCAACCCTGGGGCTATTGGATCGCCTATTTCACCGGCGCCTTCGTCGTATTCGGCATCGGCTTCCTGCTGGCGGTGAAACTGTTCCGTCGCAGCCATCTCGAAGCGGTGATGCAGGGCTTCGCCGGGGCGCAAGCCAACACCGTCTTTGTCGGCGTGCCGATCATCCTCAAAGCCTTCGGCGAGGCCGGCGCGGTCCCCTTGTTCCTGCTGATCGCCATCCACCTGCCGATCATGACGACGGCAGCGACGATCCTTGCCGAGGGCGCCGAATCCGGTGTCTCGCGCGCAACGCTGATCCGGCTCGGCAAAGCGCTGGCGCGCAATCCGATCCTGTTCGGCATCTATGCAGGTGCGATCGCCAGGCTGACGGGGTTCCAGGCGACGGGCGTTGCGGGGCAGGTGGTCGACATGCTCGCTGCGTCCTCGGTGCCCTGCGCGCTGATCTCGATGGGATTGGCGCTGAAGCGGCACGGCTTTGCCGGCGATCTCGCGGCGTCGCTGACGATCAGCATGCTCAAGCTGGTCGTGCATCCGATGCTGGTCTTCGGATTGACGCGGGTGCTGCCGATGCCGCCTGTCTGGGCCGGTGTCGCGGTGGTGTTCGCGGCCATGCCTTGCGGCGTCAACGCCTATCTCATGGCGACCCACTATCGCGCCGGCGTCGCCAGCGCCGCCAGCGCCGTATCGCTTTCGACGCTGATCAGCCTGTTCACTATCACCATCTGGCTCTATGTGCTCGGCGTCGGCTGAGCAGCGCCGAGACCCACGAGGCGGCGGATTTCGGCTGGGCTCGCCCCGGCGGCGCGCAATTCGCCAAGCCCGGTGGCGCCATCCGATTTCGACAACTTGCGGCCGGCCGCATCGCGGATCAGGCGGTGGTGATTATAGCGCGGCTCCGGCAGGCCGAGCAGCACCTGCAGCAGGCGGTGAACGCTGGTGGCATGAAAGAGATCCTGGCCGCGCACGACATCGGTGACGCCCTGCAGCGCATCGTCGACGACCACGGAAAGATGGTAGCTGGTCGGCAGGTCGCGGCGGGCGAGGATCACATCGCCCCAGGCCGCCGGATCGGCCGCGATGGCGCCATGTTCGCCGTTAGGGCCGGCGCCTTGTTCCTCGAAGGCGAGTGGGCCTGCGCGGTGGATGGCCTCAATCATCCGAAGCCGCAGCGCATAGGGCGCGCCGGCGGCGATTCGCCGCTCGGCTGCCGCCGGCGGGAGATCGCGGTCATCGCCCGGATAGAGCGGCGCGCCGTCCGGATCGCGCGGCCAGGCGGCGTCTGTGGTCAAGGCGCGGATTTCGGCGCGCGACAGGAAGGCGGGATAGACGAGGTCCATCGCGGCAAGCCGGTCCAGCGCCGCCTGGTAGTCGGCGAAATGCTCTGATTGCCGGCGCGCGGGCCGCTCATAAGCGAGGCCGAGCCAATCGAGATCATCGCGGATCGCCGTCTCGAAATCCGGCCGGCAGCGCTCGCGGTCGATATCCTCCATCCGAAGCAGAAGGCGCCCGCCCGCCGCGGCCGCGAGGTCCGCATTCAGAAAAGCCGACAACGCATGGCCGAGATGCAGCGGCCCGTTCGGGCTCGGGGCGAAACGGAAAGTGCGGGGGCTCTCTGTCGTCATGATCATGGTTCTAGCCCGGCGGGGCCGAAAAGCGAGCGTCGGGGCAAGCGCGTCCGCGGAAGCGCCCGGCATGGCGGCGGTCCGCCGGCATTGCTAGCATGGCGTACGATTCGCGCGTCTGAACCGGACATTGCCGCATGCTCGACGGTCCCCGTCTCGCTCCGCTCTCGGGGCTTCCCGCTCGCCATCTGGTCGTGCTCCTGCATGGGGTCGGCGCCGATGGCGCCGATCTCATCGATATCGGGCGGCACTGGGCACCGCTCTTTCCGGACGCCGCTTTCGTGGCGCCGAATGCGCCTGATCCCTGCGACTGGGATCCGGAGCGCTACCAGTGGTTCCGCCTGACGGTCCGCGATCCGCATGAATACTGGCAGGGCGCGGCCGCTGCGGCGCCGAAGCTCGATGCCTTCATCGACGCGGAACTGAAGCGGCTCGGTCTTGGCGATGCCGATCTCGCGATCGTCGGCTTCAGCCAGGGCACGATGATGGCGCTGCAGGTCGCGCCGCGCCGCAAGCATCCGCCGGCCGCGATCATCGGCTATTCCGGCCGCATCGCCGGCGTCGAGCGGCTCGCGAAGGAGACGATCAGCCGCGCCCCGGTGCTGCTCGTCCATGGTGCGCTCGACGACGTGATTCCCATTGCGGCGATGGCCGAGACGGCGACGGCGCTGCGTGGGGCCGGCTTCACCGTCGAGACGATCGAACGCCCGGGGCTTGGCCACGGAATCGACGCTGCGGGATTGAAGGCGGGGGCTGGTTTTCTCAGCCGCGCCTTCGCCGGCGCGGAGGTTTGAACCGACCTTTCGCCGCGACACTGCAATGGCTTCACAAGGGTGACACACAGCCTATAGATTAATCGGACTTATCTCGAGGTTCGGCGCTGCTCACCGGAGAAGCCAGTCTTGACGATAGCTCTACCTGCAGGGGCAAACCCCGCCTTGGTGCTCAATGCCGATTATCGGCCGCTGAGCTATTATCCGCTCTCGCTCTGGTCCTGGCAGGACACGATCAAGGCGGTGTTCCTCGATCGCGTCACCATCGTCTCGGAATATGACGTCGCTGTCCGCAGCCCGTCATTCCAGATGCGATTGCCGAGCGTCGTCTGTCTCAAGAGCTATGTGAAGCCGGCGCGCAATCCCGCCTTCACCCGGTTCAACGTGTTCCTGCGCGACCGCTTCCAGTGCCAATATTGCGGCGCGCGCGACGAACTCACTTTCGACCACGTCATTCCGCGTGCTCGCGGCGGGCAGACGACATGGCTGAACGTCGTCGCCGCCTGCTCGCCGTGCAATCTGAAGAAGGGCAGTCTGCATCCCGCCGATGCCGACATGTGGCCGCACCAGATGCCGTTCCAACCTTCGGTCTCGGACCTGCACAATAACGGCCGCGCCTTCCCGCCGAACTATCTGCACGACAGCTGGCTCGACTATCTCTATTGGGATACCGAACTCGATCCGTAGGCCGGCCTGTCGCCGGGCAGAGAGCGCCCGCCGTATGCCGTTTCCAATCATCATCGACAGTCCCGACGATCCGCGTATCGCCGCCTATCGCGATATCCGCGAGCGCGACCTTGTCGGCCGTCGCGGCGAATTCATCGCCGAGGGCGAGGTCGTGCTGGCAATGCTGGTCAAGGCCCGCCGTCATCGCGCTGCCTCGCTGCTGATCGATGCGCGCCGCGTCGAGGCCCTCGGACCGCTGATCGCCGCGCTGCCGCCCGAGGTGCCCGTCTATGCCGCGTCGCAGGCGGTGATCGATGCCATCGCCGGCTTCCCGTTGCACCGGGGCATTCTTGCGCATGGCGTCGCGGCGGCGCCGCTGGAGCCCGAGACGTTGCTGGTGGAGGCCGGGACCGACGGCGTGGTCGTTGCGCTGTCGGCGATCGCCAACCACGACAATATGGGCGGCATCTTCCGCAATGCCGCGGCTTTCGGCGCCAGCGGCGCGCTGCTCGATGCCGATTGCTGCGATCCGCTCTATCGCAAGGCGATCCGCGTCTCGGTCGGGACCAGCCTGACCTTGCCCTTCGCACGGCTGCCGCGTGGCGCCGATCTCATGGGAATGCTCGCTGCGTCAGGCTTCCGCGCGCTGGCGCTTTCGCCAGCCGGAAGGACCGATCTTCATGAAGTGCCGCGCGGCGGGCGCGTGGCGCTGGTGCTCGGCGCTGAGGGCCCCGGTCTCGGCGAGGCGCTGATGCAGCGGGCGGAGACGGTTCGGATCCGAATGGCCGCAGGCGTCGATTCGCTGAATGTTGCGACGACGAGCGGCATCGTCCTGCATCACCTCACCGCCCACAGGCGCTAGCCCAGCGGCCAGATCCTAGGGCCGGCGGATCGAGGCTGCATGCGCATGGCCGAGCGCGGCCGTGAGCGCCAGCAGGGCGACCAGCGCCGAAATCACAGCATTCCAGCCGGCAAAGGAGAGGCCGGCGAAGCGCCAGGCCGCATCAGTGCAGCTGACGACCTTGGTATGACCGATCTGCGACAGCAGATCGCCGGCATTGCCTGTCGTCGCGATGCCGCCGCCGCAATCGGCCGGGCCAAGCCAATAATGCCATTCGACACCGGCGTGATAGACGCCGAGCCCCAGGCCGATCAGGAAGGCGAGGCCGGCGACGAGCAGCAGCGTGCGGGTGAGCGCGATCTGCGTGTCGCGGATCATCAGGATGATCGCGACCGCCAGCAGCGGCAGGCCGACATAATAGGGCAGCCGTTGCTCGAGGCAGAGCTTGCAGGGCACATAACCGCCGATCAGCTGGAATCCCCAGGCGCCCGCGATCGCCGCGAGGCCGAGAAGGAAGGCTAGTCCAGCGAAGAAGAGGCGCTTGCCGTCGGTCATTCGATCATCCCGTTCAAGAACCCGCCCGCTTCTATCGGTCGGCCCGGCTGGTGTCGACGCACTGCCGGGTCACAAGCGCGTGCGATCGTCAGCTGAGGCGCCCATCGCCAAGCGCTGCCATAATCCATTCGCGATATTTCGGCTCGCTTTCGCTGCTTTCCGGCGAAACTTTGGACGCTTCCTGCATGAAATAGAGATAGTCGCGCCCCATCTCCTGGCCCTTCAGCGTGTGCATGTCGAGCGCGGGATCGATGATCTCGGGCGTCAGCTCGCCGAGCGCCGTTCCCCGCATCGCCCAGTTCACCATGTCGTCGGAGGAGCGCTCCTTCGGACTGGTCGCGATCAGGCGGATGGCATGGGCGGCGAACAGGAAGCGGTCGCCGACCGGGCGCGGATAGCGATGATGCATCTGGTAGAGCGTTTCGACGATGACCGGCGCCTGGCGATTGCCGAAGCCGACATCCTCGACCGAGATGACGCAGAGCCGAGACCAGAGCTTTTCTTCCATCTCGGGGCTGGTCAGGAACATCTCCCAGCCGAGCAGAAGCGCGTTGTCGAGCAGACCGCGGCGGAGCGACTTCTGCAAAGCCGAGATCACCTCGTCGGCGGCGAAGCCGTGTTCGGTCGTCGTCCGCTGCCAGGGATCGGGCGGCAGTTTCACTTTGGTCATCGGAGGCTCCTGGTTCACGGGGCGACTTTCGGCCGGCGCGCCGACGCTGTCCAGTCTCGCGCCTGCGTCCTGCGGCGAGGCGCCGCGGAACGAGGCGCGAGCTTCAGCGTTGCAGGCAAGGGGCGTGGTGGACCACCGTCTTCCGTTCGCCTAGAAGATGTGCGCCTCTTCTCTCGCCCGCCAGCGTCTCGCAACAGAAGGATGGAACGTCGTGACCAAGCTTTCCTCGCATATCGCTCTCGCCTCCAACACCAAGGCCGCGATGATCGACCTCCTCAATGCCCGCCTCGCCGATACGATCGATCTGTCGCTCCTGACCAAGCAGGCACACTGGAACCTGAAGGGCATCCAGTTCATCGCTATCCACGAGATGCTGGACACGTTCCGCGCTGATCTCGATGTCCATACCGACACGATCGCCGAACGCGTCGCGCAGCTCGGCGGCATCGCGCTCGGCACTGTGCAGACCGTCGCAGCCGCCACCGCGCTCGCGCCCTATCCGACCGACATCACCAAGATCCCCGATCATCTCGACGCGCTGATCGAGCGCTACGCAGCGACGGCCAATGCCGTCCGCACGGCGATCGATACCGCCGATGATGCCGGCGATGCCGATACGGCCGACATCTTCACTGCGGCTTCCCGCTCGCTCGACAAGGCACTCTGGTTCCTCGAATCGCATCGTGGCTGACGGCACGATCGCGCTTAACGACATCAGCGCCTGGAGCGTCGATTGGGTCTGGGGCGTGCCCTTGACCGTAATCACGCTCGTGGCGCATGTCGTCTGGCTCGGCATTTTCGACCGGCGCCTCGTCCGCGTGTCGCGCAGGCCGTGGTTCTGGGCCCGGCCCCAGATCGGCTTTATCCTCGTGATGAGCGCCGCGGTCCTGCTTGCCGTGTTGCTGCATGCGGTCGAGGCTATGTTCTGGGCCGTGGCCTATGTCGCGCTCGGCGCGCTGCCCGATCCACGCACGGCGATGCTGTTCTCGATGGAAGCGCAGACCAGCTTCGGCCACGACACGCTGTTCCTTGCGCCGCATTGGCAGATGCTGGGTGCGCTGGAGGCGCTTGTCGGCGTGATGCTGTTCGGTCTCACCGTCGCCTTCCTGTTTTCGATGATGCAGCGGGTCGGCCCGGCCAACGAGCGCTGACGTCGATCTTCCTGTTATAGCGTTGATGCGCCGCCGGTTTTACTCCCGCAGATGGTCTTCCCCGGACCGGTCACGACTTCGGGCGGGGGCCCTCATTTTCCGAGCTATGTGCTCAATGCACGGGGCCTTCGCGGCGTCATCAGAACTTTGCTAGCTTGGCGTGAGTATCCGCCGCTGCGATTCGGCGCGGCGACGCTCCCCAAGGAGAAAACACGATGAAGGCTTCCCGCATCGCTCTGGCCGCTTTGGCGGCCCTGCCGATGGCTCTTCCGCTCGCATTGCCTGCCGCCGCGCAGCAGGCTGCCGTCGGCAAGCTCGAATGCGACGTCTCGGCCGGCGTCGGCTTCTTTGTCGTCGAGAAGCAGACGATGAAGTGCGTGTTCACGCCGCAGAATGGCGGGTCGCTCGATTACTACACCGGCAAGATCGCCGAATATGGCATCGCGCTCGGTGAAGTGAAGAAGGGCGTGCTGATCTGGGGCGTCATCACCGCCACCAACCAGGTGCCCAATCCCGGCACGCTCGCTGGCGACTTTGTCGGCGCTGGCGCCGATGTGGCTATCGTGAAGGGCCTTGGCGCGAATGTGCTGGTCGGCGGTGGCGACAAGTCGATCGCTCTGCAGCCTGTCTCTGTCGAGGGCGAAAGCGGCTACAATCTCGCCGCCGGCGTCACCACTGTGACGCTCGCCGTGGCGCCCGCGCCGGCGAATTAAGCCGCGCCGCCCTGAAGGCCTCTATCCTGTCGGCAGCACACCTGCCGGCAGGATGTCTTGCCTTGATCAAGCGCTGGACGACGCCCGGTGCCGGCGGTGTGTCGGTCAGCCGGCTGCCTTGTTGCGTTCGGCCGTGTCGATGTCGTCCCGGGGGGCGTTGCGCAAACGGTCCATCCTCGGGATCGCGTCGCGGCGCTGCGACACGCGCTGGCCTTCCTCATAGACAGCGCGTGAGGCGTCGCGCCAGTCGAGCAGCAGGCGGCGGTTTTCCGGCGTGTCTTCGACCAGCCGATGCAGGCTGACCTTCTCGCGGCGCTCGTTGCGCGGGTCGTCGACCTTGTTGGCAACCCAGACATGCTCGCCATCGCGATCGGCGCGAACCACGAGAACTGGAGTGATCGAGAAGCCGGAATGGTCGAGAAGGAAGGCTGGAATATTCAGCTGCCGCGTTGCTGCATCGGCTGCGTCGATGTCGCGGCGCAGCGCCGAGAGCGATGCGGCCGAGAGGCCGAGCTGCGGACAACGCCATATATTGTCCGCCTCAATATAGAGAATCTGATAGCCGCTGTGCTCTGTAGAAAGGGGCATCTGCTTCCGTGCTTGGTGTGACTGCACAGGCTGACGTTGGCGCACCCGTCCAGTTCCGCTCCATCTTATTACGACAAATGTCCGCACTGCATCAAAAACTCTGGGGGGGCCATGGCGCGGGTTGAGGACGACGAGCCGGGAGAAGAAGCGAAGGGCAGCCTGCTCGCCATCGCCGTGCTGGCGCCGCTGGCCGGCGCGCTGGCCGGGGCTCTTGGCGCGCTGTTCCGTTTCGCGCTCGACCGTGCCGATGCACTTCGCGGCAGCCTCGCCGCGGCGGCGCAAGGCGCTTCGATTGTCGGCCTCATCGGCCTTGTCGCGGGGATCGCGCTTGCCGCTGCATTGGCGGCTCTGCTGGTGCAGCGCTATGCGCGTCAGGCCTCGGGCAGCGGTATTCCCCATGTCGAGCTGGTGCTGAGCGGCGAGGCGCAGCAGGCGACATTCCGTCTCATCCCGGTAAAATTCTTCGGTGGTTGGCTGGCGATCGGCTCCGGCCTTGCGCTTGGCCGCGAGGGTCCGAGCGTGCAGATGGGCGCGACGCTGGCGCATCTCATCGGCAAGTTTTTCCGATGCGACTGGGACGATTGCCGCATGCTGCTGGCCGCCGGAGCCGGAGCGGGCCTCGCCACAGCGTTCAATGCGCCGATCGCCGGTGCCGTTTTCGTGCTCGAGGAACTCGTGCGCCGCTTCGAGACGCGCATCGCCATCGCGGCGCTCGGCGCTTCCGCCACGGCGATCGCGGTGGCGCGCGCCATCCTCGGCGACCAGTTTGATTTCACGGTGCCGGATTTTGCCCCGCCCACCGCCGGCAGCTTCCCGCTCTATGTCGCCTTCGGCCTCATCGCCGGCCTCGCCGCCATCGCCTATAACCGCAGCATCCTCGGCACCATGGATGTGTTCGACAGGTTCACCGGCGTGCCGGTGGTGGTCAAGGCGGCGCTGGTCGGCGCGCTGGTCGGCGCGCTGGTTGGCGTCATCGCGTGGTTCGCGCCCGATCTCGTCGGCGGCGGTGATCCGTTGACGCAGCGGGCGCTGCTCGGCGAGGGGACGCTGTCCGCGATCGCCGCGGTCTTCGCGCTCCGCTTCGTGCTCGGTGCTTTGTCCTATGCCGCGGGAACGCCGGGCGGCCTGTTCGCGCCGATGCTGGTCCTCGGCGCCGATCTCGGTCTCGGTACCGGGCGCGTGGCCGCCTGGCTCTTTCCAGGCCTTGGCGTCGATCCGCGCGGCTTCGCGCTGGTCGGCATGGCGGCGTTCTTCGCCGGCGTGGTGCGTGCGCCGCTGACCGGCCTCGTGCTCGTCGTCGAGATGACCGCGAGCACCGCGCTGCTGGTGCCGATGCTCGGCGCTACCTTCGCCGCCATGCTGGTGACGACGATCCTCCGCAATCCGCCGATCTACGATTCGCTCCGCGCGCGGGCGCGGGCCGGCGTTCCCTCAGACAAGGCTCCCTCAGACAAGGCTCAGTGAGCCTCGTCCCAGTTGTCGGCGGCGCGGGCATCGACCTTCAGCGGCACCGAGAGCGCGACGGCGGGCTCGGGTGCCCGTTCCATGATCGCGGTGACGAGCGGCAACGTGACCGCCACCTCGTCCTCCGGCACCTCGAAGATCAGTTCGTCATGCACCTGCAGCAGCATGCGCGCGTTCAGCCCCGAGGCGTCGAGCGCCGGGGCGACGCGGATCATCGCGCGGCGGATGATGTCGGCGGCGCTGCCCTGAAGCCGCGCATTGATGGCGGCGCGCTCGTTGAAGGCGCGGACAGAGGCGTTCTTCGAGGCGATCTCGGGATAATGGCAGCGGCGGCCGAACAGGGTCGTGACATAGCCCTTGTCGCGACAGATCCGCTTCGTCTCTTCCATATAGTCGCGGATGCCCGGGAAGCGCTCGAAATAGCGCTTGATATAAGCGCCCGCCTCCTCGCGGCCGATGCCGAGCTGGTTGGCGAGGCCGAAGGCCGAGATGCCGTAGATGATGCCGAAATTGATCGCCTTGGCGCGCCGGCGCACCTCGGCCGGCATGCCCTCGACCGGCACGCCGAACATTTCGGAGGCGGTGAGCGCATGGATATCGAGCCCGTCGCGAAACGCCTGGCGCAGCGCCGGGATGTCCGCAATCTCGGCCAAGAGCCGCAATTCGATCTGTGAATAGTCGGCCGAAACCAGCTTGCTGCCGGGCGGAGCGATGAACGCTTTGCGGATCTTGCGGCCCGCCTCGGTGCGGACCGGGATGTTCTGCAGGTTCGGCTCGGAGGAGGAGAGACGACCCGTGGTTGTCGCGGCCAGAGCATAGGAGGTGTGGACGCGCTCGGTTTCGGGGTGCTGATAGGCCGGCAGAGCGTCGGTATAGGTGGACCGCAGCTTGGTGAGCTGGCGCCATTCGAGAATGCGCTGCGGCAGTTCATAGCCCTGCTCGGCGAGGTCTTCGAGGATGCTGGCGCCGGTCGCCCAGGCGCCCGTCGCGGTCTTTGCCGCTCCGGGCATCCCCATGACGCCAAACAGGATGTCGCCGAGCTGCTTGGGCGAGCCGATATTGAACGGCTGGCCGGCGATCTGATGAATTTCGGCCTCCAAGGCCCCGGCCGCCTGGGCGAATTCGCCCGAGAGCCGCGAGAGCATGCCGCGATCGATGCTGATGCCGCGCCGCTCCATCTGCGCCAGAACCGGCACCATGGGCCGCTCCAGCGTCTCATAGACGCTCGCCATACCCTCGGCGGCGAGGCGCGGCTTGAGCACGCGCCAGAGCCGCAGCGTCACGTCCGCATCCTCGGCGGCATAGGCGGTGGCGCGATCGATCGGTACGCGATCGAAGGTGATGCGCGCCTTGCCCTTGCCGGTGACCTCATCGAACGTGATCGGCGTGTGGCCGAGCCATTTCTCCGACAAGGGGTCCATGCCATGCGGGCCGCGGCCGGCATCAAGCACATAGGACATCAGCATCGTGTCGTCATAGGGCGCGACCTCGATGCCGTAGCGGGCGAGGATCAGCCAGTCATATTTGAGGTTCTGCGCCACCTTGAGCACCGAGCGGTCCTCGAGCAGCGGCTTCAGCACGGCCAGCGCGGCGCGGATCGGAATCTGGCCGTCGAGCACGCCTTCGTTGAAGAGGCCGTCGCCCTCGCCGCGATGGGCGAGCGGGATGTAGCAGGCCTCCTCGTTGGAAATCGCAAGGGAGACGCCGACCAGCTCGGCCTGCATCGGATCGAGCGAGGTGGTCTCGGTATCGACGGCGACGAGGCCGCGCTCGACCGCGCGCGTGGCAAAGTTCATCAGCGCATCGAGCGTGGTGATCGTCTGGTAGCGCGAACGGTCGACCGGGGCCTCGCGCGCCATGCGGGCGCGGGCTTCGGCGAGGGCCGCCGGCGTCAGGCCCAGGCCCGTCGCGGGCGCCATGGCCTCGTCGCGCGGCGGGGCCGTATCCTCGGCCGTGCGATCCGCCTGCTCGTCGCCGAACAGCGATTGCGGCAGGCTCGTCGCGAGCGTCGCCGAGGCGAGTGCCGGATCGGGCTCGACCTTGGCCTGCTCGACCCCGGTCGCGGCGGCGACACGGCCTGTCAACGTCGAGAATTCCATCGCCTTCAGGAAGCGGATCAGCCGCTCGCCCTCAATGCCGCGCACGGCAAGCTGTTCGATCGGCGTTTCGACCGGAACGTTGCGATCGAGCGTCACGAGGCGCAGCGAGATGCGCGCCTGTTCGGCAAAGGTGGTCAGCGCCTCGCGGCGCTTCGGCTGCTTGATCTCGGCAGCGTTGGCGAGCAGCCCCTCAAGGTCGCCATAAGTCTCGATCAGCTGCGCCGCCGTCTTGATGCCGATGCCGGGGACGCCGGGGACATTGTCGACGCTGTCGCCGGCAAGCGCCTGCACGTCGATGACCTTCTCGGGCGGTACGCCGAACTTCTCGATCACCTCGTCGCGGCCGATCGTCTTGCCCTTCATGGTGTCGAGCATCAGGACGCCCGGCGCGATGAGCTGCATCAGGTCCTTGTCGGAAGCGACGATGGTGACGTCAGCCCCGGCGCCGACCGCCTGCTCGGTATAGGTCGCGATGAGATCGTCGGCCTCGAAGCCCTGCTGCTCGATGCAGGCGACGTTGAAGGCATGCACCGCCTTGCGGATCAGCCCGAATTGCGGCCGGAGATCTTCCGGCGGCTCCGGCCGCTGTGCCTTGTAGAGATCATAGATCTGATTGCGGAAGGTCTGCGAGGAATGGTCGAGCACCACCGCGAGATGGGTCGGCCGCACGCCGACCTCGTTGGCTTCCTTGAGCAGCTTCCACAGCATGTTGCAGAAGCCGGCGACCGCGCCGACCGGCAGGCCGTCGGATTTTCGCGTCAAGGGCGGCAGCGCGTGATAGGCGCGGAAGATGTAGGACGAGCCATCGACGAGGAAGACATGGCTTCCCGGGCCGATCGGCTGCGAGGACGGGGCGACGGCGGTCGTGAGCTGCTCGGACATGCCGCGGACTATGCCTCCCGCCGCCGGCTTTGGCTATATCGACGCCCGATTGCCCGACGCACGCATGGGGATTAGCTTCGCGCATGGCCGAATCGATCCGTTCCCAGAAAAAGCCCGTTCTTGCCGATTTCGTGCCGCTCGCGGTCGTCATCGGCGGCTTGTTCCTCGCCTGGTGCGCCGCCGTGGTCTGGCTCAGGCAGTTGCCGCCGGAAGAGGGCTGGGTCCGGCAGGCGTTTCCGCTGCTGCTCTGGGCCGCCGCCATCGCCTTGTGGATCGCGACGCAGCGTCCGGCGCGCCCGGCCGCCTGGCTCGGCCTCATCCCGATCGGCCATCGCGTCATCGCGGTGACAGCGGCGAGTTTCGTCGTGATGTTCGCCTGGCACTGGATCCGCGTCGCGCTCGGCCGGCCGCCGAGCGGACTGCTGCCGCTCCTGCCGCCGGAGATCTTCGCCTGGATGTTCGCCGGCATCCTCGCCAATGAGCTGCTCTTCCACGGGGTGCTGCAGACACGGCTTTCGGAACTGCTGGAGCCGAAATTCGCCCTGCCGATCACGGCGATCGTCATCGTGCTGTTCCGCCTGCCGACCGTCTATCTCGGCGATGCCGGCAGCATCCAGCCGGTGATGCTCTACAGCATCTTCCTGCTCAGCCTGCTCGCCGGCGTCCTCCGCCTTCTTGCGCGCAGCCTCTGGCCGGCGATCGCCCTCCAGGCCGCCAATGCGCTCGGCACGCTGCTTTAGCGCTGCGCCTCGGTGACACGGTAAGGATCCGTTAACCGCAGCCCGCGTTTCATCGGAACATGACCGCAGCGCCGCCGCTCATCCTCGCCGCGCCCGACACGATCGCCCAGATCGATGCCTGGGAAGAGCATCTGCGCGGCGAGCGGCGGCTGTCGCCGAAGACGCTCGAGGCCTATGGCCGCGACCTCACGCAGTTCCTGTCCTTCATCACGCTGCATATCGGCAACCCACCGACGATCGCCGATCTCGCGGATCTCCGCATGGGCGACATCCGCGGCTTCATGGCGAGCCGGCGGCAAGGCGGGGCAGGGGCGCGCACGCTGGCGCGCGGTCTTGCCGGCATTCGCTCCTTCATTGCTTTTCTCGAGCGCGAGGGCCTGGCCAATGGGGCCGCCTTCCGCGCCATGCGTACGCCGCGCCAGCCAAAGACATTGCCGAAGCCGCTGACGCCGGCTCTCGCCATCCGCGTCACCGAAGCGGGCGAGCAACTGGACGACGAGCCCTGGGTCGCAGCCCGCAATGCCGCGGTGCTCGCGCTCTGCTATGGCTCGGGCCTTCGCATATCCGAAGCGCTCGGCATCCGCCGCTCAGAGGCGCCGCTCTCGGGTGAGGGGGTGCTGCGCGTCACCGGCAAAGGCGGCAAGACACGCCTCGTACCGGTGCTGCCGGTCGTCGTCGAGGCCATCTCCGCCTATCTCCGCCTCGCTCCCTTCGCGCCGAAGGCCGACGGCCCGCTCTTCCTCGGCGTCCGGGGCGGGCCGCTCCGGGCACGGATCATCCAGCTCGCGATGGCGCGGATGCGTGGCGCGCTCGGCCTTGCCGACAGCGCCACGCCGCATGCGCTCCGCCATTCCTTCGCGACGCATCTCCTGGCCGGCGGCGGCGATCTCCGCGCCATCCAGGAGCTGCTCGGCCATGCGAGCCTTTCGACGACGCAGATCTATACCGGCGTCGATACCGAGCGGCTGCTTTCCGTCTTCGAGGAGACGCATCCGCGCGCGCGGCGCCGGCCCGCCGCCTGATCAGAGCGGGCGGAGCGTGAAGACGGCCGTGTCGATGACGAAGCTGCCACCATCGGCGACTTCGAAATGGCGCCGGACATCGTCCGAGACCGCCGCCTGCAACGCGCGGATCGCATCGTCGAACACCTTCGGCGTGCGCATGCGCGCGATCCAGCTGTCATAGCCGAGCGGCAGGCGCCGCCGTGACAATCCGGTCGCCTTGAAGCCGGCTTCCGCCGCGAAGGTCAGCCACTCGGCGGTCGTGTAGTCGCGGACATGCGAGGGGTCGCGCAGCATCTCGAACGTCTGCAGGAAGGTGTCGAGCACCGGATGCTCCGGCGCGATCGCATCGGCAAAGCCGGCGACGCCTGAGGGCTTCAGCACGCGGCGCGCTTCGCGCAGGCCAGCGCGGACATCCTGCCAGTGATGCGCGGTGAAGCGGCAGAGCACGACATCGAAGCTGGCATCAGCGAAGGGCAGGTGCTCGGCCGGTCCCTGTACCGTCTCGATATTGGCATGGCCCCGCGCGGCGGCCTCGCGGGCGACGGCCGCCAGCATGTCCGACGACAGATCATAGGCCGTGACCGAGGCCGCGACCTTGGCGGCGGCGTAGCTGACATGGCCGCCACCGCAGCCGAGATCGAGCACGCGCGCGTTGGGAACGCTGGCGGCGAGCGCTGCCAGCTCGGCGATGTCGTCGCCCTCGGCATGGGTGCGGCTGGTCACATAGGCGCTCGCCTGCGAACCGAACTGGCGCGCGACCAGCGCGGCCTGATCGGTCTCTGCCGCCGCGGCGGATTTCGTATGGGTCATGGTCCGTTTCCGTGGTGAGGCGCGGGGAACCGCGCTGGCAGGATGGGTAGCGCGCTTGGATACACTGTTACCAGTTTCAATCTTATCCTGGTATAAGCGGCACCATGATGGGATCCGACGAAACGAGGCGGCGCGAGCTCGGCGAGTTTATCCGCGCCCATCGCGAAAGGCTGCAGCCGGCCATGGTCGGGCTTGAGCAGGGCCGGCGTCGCCGGACGCCGGGGCTCCGGCGCGAGGAACTCTCCGCACTTGCCGGCGTCAGCGCGACCTGGCTTGCCTGGATCGAGCAGGGCCGCGATGTGCAGGTCTCCGCCCCCGCGCTGATGCGTCTGGCGCGGGCGCTTCGGCTCTCCGCAGCCGAACGGGCCTATCTGTTCGGCCTCTCAGGACGCACCGACCCGGAGGGCCGCGAGGCGGATGACGATGCGATGCCGGAGGGGCTGGCGGCGATCGTGAACGGGCTCGCAATGCCGGCCTATCTCATCGATCGCGCCTGGACGGCGCGGGCCTGGAATGCCGGCGCGGGGCGGCTCTTCGCCGGCTGGCTCGACGGCGCGGCCGAGCGCAATCTGCTGCGCTTCCTGTTTCTCGACCCGGGCGCTCAAACCCTGATCGCCGACTGGGACGTGCGCGCCCGCCGGATCGCTGCCGAGTTTCGCGCTGACTACAGCCGCCATCTCGCAGCGCCGGAACTCGGCGCGCTGGTGGCCGAGCTGGCCGCGGCCAGCCCGTTCTTCGCCGCCGCCTGGGAGGCGCATTCGGTGGTCGAGCGGGAAGGCGGGCTCCGCCTGTTCGATCACCGGGCCGACGGCCGGCTCGCCTTTCGCCAGACGACGCTCGTGCCGGCGCGGCATCCGGAATGGAAGCTGGTCGTGCTGGAGCCGATCGCGCTCGATCAGGCCGTGCCGTAGCGGTTGGCGGCCTCGATGGTGAGGCCCATGCCGACCGAGCCGAACGTATCGCCCTCGACAGGACGCGCATTCGGCAGCGCCGCGAGGATCGCCTTGCGCACATGGGCGAGCCGCGTCGAGCCGCCGGTGAGGAACACGGCGTCGATCGCGTCGGCGGCAAGGCCCGCATCGACGAGGCAGCGGTCGATGCGAGCGGCGATCGCGCTCGAGAGGTTCGCCGTCTCGGTGATCAGCGTGTCGCGCGTTACCCGTGCTTCCAGCCCGCTCTCGATCCAGTCGAGCGGGATATCTGCGGCCGGACTGGAGGAGAGCGCGATCTTGGCCGCCTCGACCTCGATCGCCAGCCGGTGGCCGCCGCGCTCGTCGATAACGCGGATCAGCCGCTCGATCATTTCCGGATGGCGCGCCTCGCGGCGGACCTCGTTCAGTTGCTGCGTCACGCCGCGCTCATAAAGGCGGTTGATCGTCGACCATGTCGCGAGATCATGGAAATAGCCCGAGGGCACCGGCAGTCCGGCCCGCTTCATGGCGCTGCGAAAGCCGAGCAGCGGCATCACCGTGCCAAGGCTGAGCTGGCGGTCGAAATCGGTGCCGCCGACGCGGATGCCGTCATTGGCGAGGATGTCGTCGGCGCGTTCGCTGCGGCCGCGCCGCTCCGGGCCCAGGCGGACGATCGAGAAATCCGACGTGCCGCCGCCGATATCGGCGATCAGCGCGATCTCCTCGCCATTGACCTGCCGCTCATAATCGAGCGCTGCGGCGATCGGCTCATACTGGAACGAGATTTCCGAGAAGCCAGCCTCGCGCGCGATCTCGGCGAGGACCGCTTCCGCCTTGGCATCGCCCTCGCTGTCGCCATCGACGAAATGCACCGGCCTCCCATGCACGACCGCCTCGATCGGCCGTCCGGCCGCCGTCTCGGCGCGGCGCTTCACCACCGTGATGAAATGGGCGATCACCGAGCGGAAGCCAACCCGGGCGCGGCCGACCTGCGTCGTCTCGTTGATGAGCGGATTGCCGAGCACCGATTTGAGACTGCGCATCAACCGGCCTTCATGGCCGTCGACATAGGCGCGGATCGCCGCGCGGCCGACCAGCGGCGCCGCATCGCGGGCATAGAAGATCGCGCTCGGCAGCGTGACCTCGTCGCCTTCGAGGGCGATGAGCTCCGGCCGCGCCGAGGCGAGGCCGAGCGTCGAATTGGACGTGCCGAAATCGAGGCCGCACGCTGTCATGGCGCTGCTCCTGGGAGATGCCGATCACTCGGGATAAGGGCCGGTCTGGTTAGGGGTATCGTCCCAAGAGATCAAGTCCCTGCTGCCGCCGCCTTGATCGCGGTCTTTCGCCGGGGGGCCATTGATGCTCTTGTCTGCCCGCCCGACTCACGGGCGGCAGAGCGAAGGTGAGGAGCGCGCCATGGCAGCAGCGGCGACGACGGACAGGATCAGCATCGAAACGGCCTTGGAGGCGGCCGGCACAGGCGCGTTCCAGCGGCGCCTGCTGGCGATCTTCGGGCTCGTCTGGGCCGCGGACGCGATGCAGGTGATTGCAATCGGCTTCACCGCGCCCTCGATCGCGGCGAGCTTCGGCATGACGGTGCCGCAGGCGTTGCAGGCGGGAACGGTGTTCTTCGTCGGCATGCTGATCGGCGCCGCCGTGTTCGGCCGCCTCGCTGACCGCATCGGCCGCCGCAACCTTCTGATCATCACCGTGCTCATCGATGCCGTGTTCGGCCTCGCCTCGGCGGTTGCGCCGAATTTCTTTGTGCTCGCCGTCTTCCGCTTCATGACGGGCCTTGCCGTCGGCGGCACGCTGCCGGTCGATTATGCGATGATGGCGGAGTTTCTGCCGGCCAAGCGCCGGGGCCGCTGGCTGGTGGCGCTCGAAGGCTTCTGGGCGATCGGCACCATCGTCGTCGCGCTCGCCGCCTGGTACGCCTCCAGCGCCGGCTTTGCCGAGCCGTGGCGCTTCATCTTCCTGATCACGGCGCTGCCGGCGCTGGTTGGCGTCGGCCTCCGCTTCCTGGTCCCGGAATCGCCCTATTACCTGGCGCGCAGCGGGCGCACCGCCGAAGCCAAGACGACGCTGGACCGGATCGCGCTTACGAATGGCGGCCGCGTCGTTCCCGGAAAGATCGAGGCGGCGCCGGTGGTCAAGCCGCCGCTCTCGGCGCTGTTCGCCGCGCCGCTCGGCCGGCGCAGCTGGCTGATCCTCCTTGCCTGGCTGCTGGTATCGATCGCCTATTACGGCATTTTCACCTGGCTGCCGGGCAAGCTCGTCGGCGAAGGCCATGGCTTCGTTCGCGGCTATGGCTTCCTGGTGCTGCTCGCCATCGCGCAAGTGCCCGGCTACGTGCTCGCCGCCTGGGGCGTCGAACGTTTCGGCCGCAAGCCGACGCTGATCGCCTTCCTGCTGCTGTCGGCCGTGGGCTGCTTTCTCTATGCGGTGCTGACCGATCCCGGCCCGATCGCCGGCGCCATGCTCCTGATGAGCTTCGCGCTGCTCGGCACCTGGGGCGCGCTCTATGCCTTCACGCCGGAGCTCTATCCCACGACGCTCCGCGCCAGCGGCATGGGCATGGCGGGGGCTATGGCGAGGCTTGGCGGGTTGCTGGCGCCGACGCTGGTCGGGATCGTCGTCGCCTACAGCTTCAATGTGGCGCTGGCGATGTTCGCGGCGCTGCTGCTGCTGGGCGCCATCGCGACGGCGTTCATCGACGTCGAGACAAAGGGCGCTGCGCTGGAGTAACCGCAGCAAGGACGAGGCGCGCCGCGTCGATGGCGGCGCCGCCTCGGACCGGGCCGATCAGAGGTGGATCGGCTTGAACCAGGCGGCGAGCGCCGCTTCCTTGACGCTTTCCGACATGGTCGGATGCGCATGGGTCGTGCGGCCAAGATCCTCGGCCGAACCGGCGAATTCCATCAGCACGACGATCTCGTGGATCATCTCGCCGGCGCCGACGCCGACGATATGGCCGCCGAGCACCCGGTCGGACTTGGCGTCGGAGAGGATCTTGACGAAGCCCTCCGTCGCCAGCATCGCGCGGGCGCGGCCATTGGCTGAAAACGGGAACTTGCCGACCTTGTAGTCGATGCCGGCTGCCTTCAGCTCTTCCTCGGTCTTGCCGACCGAGGCGATCTCGGGATTGGTGTAGACGACCGCGGGAATGGCCCCGTAGTTCACATGGCCGGCCTGGCCGGCAAGGATCTCGGCGATCGCGACGCCTTCATCCTCGGCCTTGTGCGCCAGCATCGGCCCGGCGATGACATCGCCGATGGCATAGATGCCGGGGATGTTGGTCTGGTAGTGGCCATCGACCTTGACACGGCGACGCTCGTCGAGCGCGACGCCGACAGCCTCGAGCCCCAGGCCCTCGGTGTAGGGTCGGCGACCGATCGCGACCAGCACGACATCGGCCTCCAGCGTCTCGTCAGCGCCTGCGCCTTCCTTGGCCGGGGAGACGCTGACCTTCAGCATTTCGCCCGAGCTATCGACGCCGGTCACCTTGGAGCCGAGCTTGAAGGCGAAGCCCTGCTTCTGCAGCATGCGCTGGAACTGCTTGGCGACGTCGCCATCCATGCCGGGCAGGATGCGGTCGAGGAATTCGACGACCGTCACCTCGGCGCCAAGACGGCGCCAGACCGAACCAAGCTCGAGCCCGATCACGCCGGCGCCGACGACGATCAGCTTCTTCGGCACAGCGGCAAGCTCGAGCGCGCCGGTCGAGGTGACGATGCGCTTCTCGTCGATGGCGACGCCGGGCAGCGGCGCGGAATCGGAACCCGTGGCGATCACGATCGCCTTGGTCTCCAGCGTCTCGCTGCTGCCGTCGTCCTTTGCCACCTGGACCTTGCCGGGCGCAAGGATCGTTCCGGTGCCGATGAAGCCGTCGATCTTGTTCTTCTTGAACAGATAGGCGACGCCGTCGACATTCGACTTCACCGTCGCATCCTTATGCGCCAGCATTGTCGGCAGATCGAGTTCGGGCGCCGCAACCTTGACGCCGAGCGGCGCCAGATGCCCGACATGATCGAACTGCTCCGAGGCATAGAGCAGCGCCTTGGAGGGAATGCAGCCGATATTGAGGCAGGTGCCGCCATAGGTGGCCCGCTTCTCGACGACGGCGACCTTCAGCCCTAGCTGCGCCGCCTTGATGGCGCCGACATAGCCGCCCGGACCGGAACCAATGACGATGAGATCGTAGGACATGACGCTCTTGGTTCTTGCTGTGTCAGCCGGAGACGAGATCGGCGACCAGATTTCGAGAGCGGAGCGGACGAGATCGTATCGTCCGCTCCGAGCGAATAGATGGGATCAGAGGTCGAGAATGATCCGCTGCGGGTCTTCCAGGCTTTCCTTGACGCGGACGAGGAAGGTCACGGCCTCCTTGCCGTCGACGACGCGGTGATCATAGGAGAGCGCCAGATACATCATCGGGCGGATTTCGATCTTGCCGCCGACGACCATCGGCCGCTCCTGGATCTTGTGCATGCCGAGAATGCCGGACTGCGGCGCGTTCAGGATCGGCGTCGACATCAGCGAACCGTAGATGCCGCCATTGGTGATCGTGAAGGTGCCGCCCTGCATCTCATCGATCTTGAGCTGGCCATCGCGGGCGCGCTTGCCGTAACCGGCGATCGTCTTCTCGATGCCGGCGAGCGAAAGCTCGTCTGCGTTGCGCACCACCGGCACGACCAGGCCCTTGTCGGTGCCGACGGCGATGCCGATGTGGTAATAATTCTTGTAGACGAGGTCGGTGCCGTCGATCTCGGCGTTCACGGCCGGGATGTCCTTCAGCGCCTGGATCACGGCCTTCACGAAGAAGCCCATGAAGCCGAGCTTGGCGCCGTGCTTCTTCTCGAAGATGTCCTTGTACTGCGCGCGGAGCGCCATCACCGCTGTCATGTCGACCTCGTTGAAGGTCGTCAGCATCGCGGCGGTGTTCTGGGCGTCCTTCAGGCGGCGCGCGATGGTCTGGCGCAGCTTGGTCATGCGCACGCGCTCTTCGCGCGAGGCGTCATCGGCGGGCGAGGGCGCGCGCATCGGAGCAGGGGCTGCGGGCGCGGCGGCCGGCGCCGGGCCGCGCTCGATCGCGGCGACGAGATCACCCTTGGTGACACGGCCGTCCTTGCCGCTGCCGGCAACCGAGCTCGCATCAACACCGCTCTCAGTGGCGAGCTTGGCGACGGCCGGGCCATTGGCGTCGGAGGCCACGGGCTTTGCCGGAGCGGCGGCCGGGGCCGGCTTCGGAGCCTCGGCGGCCTTGACCGGCTCAGCGGCCTTGGCGGGCGCGGCGGCGGGCTTCGCAGCGGCAGCGCCAGCCTCGGCGATGGTGCCGAGCAAGGCGCCGACGCCGACGGTCTCGCCGTCATTGGCGGCCAATGCTTCGAGCACGCCGCCGGCGGGGGCGGGGACCTCGATCGTCACCTTGTCGGTTTCAAGCTCGACCAGCGGCTCGTCGACGGCGACGGTTTCGCCGACCTTCTTGAACCAGCGCCCGATCGTCGCCTCGGTCACGGACTCGCCGAGGGTGGGTACGCGGATTTCGGTTGCCATGACGGGGTCTCTGTTCCGGATCGATGAAAGGGAGGGTGGGCGGCGCGAGCGCCGCCCGGAAATCAGGCGAAGGCTTCGTCGAGGAAGGCGGCGAGCTGGGCGAGATGCTTCGACATCAGGCCGGTCGCCGTGGCCGCGGAGGCCGGACGGCCGACATAACGCGCGCGCTTCGCGGCGCCGCCGGCCTGGGTCAGCACCCATTCCAGATTGGGCTCGACAAAGCTCCACGAGCCCATGTTCTTCGGCTCTTCCTGGCACCAGACGACTTCGGCATTCTTGAAGCGGCCGATCTCGCCGACGAGCGCCTTGAGCGGGAACGGATAGAGCTGCTCGACGCGCAGGAGATAGACATCGTCGATGCCGCGCTTCTCGCGCTCCTCATAGAGATCGTAATAGACCTTGCCCGAGCACATCACGACGCGGCGCATCTTCTCGTCCGGCGCGAGCTTGATGGCCTGGTCCTTGAGGAACTCGGCATCGTCCCAAAGCAGGCGATGGAAGGATGAGATCGGGCCGAACTGGGCGATATGCGACACGGCACGCTTGTGGCGCAGCAGCGACTTCGGCGTCATCAGGATCAGCGGCTTGCGGATGTCGCGGTTGAGCTGCCGGCGCAGGATGTGGAAATAGTTCGACGGTGTGGTGACATTCGCCACCTGCATGTTGTCCTCGGCGCACATCTGCAGCCAGCGCTCGAGGCGGGCCGAGGAATGCTCCGGCCCCTGGCCCTCATAGCCATGCGGCAGCAGGCAGACGAGCCCCGACATGCGCAGCCACTTGCGCTCGCCCGACGACAGGAACTGATCGAACACCACCTGGGCGCCGTTCGCGAAGTCGCCGAACTGCGCCTCCCAGAGGGTCAGCGTGTTCGGGTCGGACAGCGAGTAGCCATATTCGAAGCCGAGCACCGCCTCTTCCGACAGCATCGAATTGATGACGTCGAAATGACCCTGGCCTTCCTGGATGTTGTTGAGCGGGATGAAGCGCTCCTCGCTCTCCTGATCGTAGAGAACGGAGTGGCGCTGCGAGAAGGTGCCGCGCTCCACATCCTGACCGGAGAGGCGAATATTGTGCCCCTCTACGGCAACCGAGGCGAAGGCCAGCGCCTCAGCCGTCGCCCAGTCGATGCCGACCCCGGTCTCGATCGCCTTCTTGCGATTGTCGAGGAAGCGCTGGACCGTCTTGTGGACGTGGAAATCGGCGGGAATGGCGGTCAGCCGCGCGCCGATCCGCTTCAGTTCGTCGATCTCGACGCCGGTCTTGCCGCGGCGCGGCTCGTCGTCCTGCTGCGCGGCCTTGAGGCCGGCCCAGGCGCCGTCGAGCCAGTCGGCCTTGTTCGGCTTGTAGGATTGGCCCGCCTCGAACTCGGTCTCGAGCTTCGCGCGCCAGTCGGCCTTCAGCCCCTCGACCTCCTCGGCCGTAAAGAGACCTTCGGCAACGAGCTTGCCGGCATAGATGTCGACGATCGCGCGATGGCTGCGGATCGTGCGGTACATCAGCGGCTGAGTGAACGCCGGCTCGTCGCCCTCGTTATGGCCGAAGCGGCGATAGCAGAACATGTCGATGACGACCGGCTTGTGGAACTTCTGCCGGAACTCGATCGCGATCTTCGCCGCATAGACGACGGCTTCGGGATCATCGCCATTCACATGGAAGATCGGCGCCTCGATCATCTTGGCGACGTCTGACGGGTAGGGCGAGGAGCGCGAGAAGCGCGGATTGGTGGTGAAGCCAATCTGGTTGTTGACGATGAAATGCACCGACCCGCCCGTGCGGTGGCCCTTGAGGCCCGACAGGCCGAAGCATTCCGCGACCACGCCCTGACCGGCAAAGGCCGCGTCGCCATGGATGATCAGCGGCAGCACTTCCGAGCGGACATAGTCCTTGCGCAGGTCCTGCTTGGCGCGCGCCTTGCCGAGCACCACCGGATCGACGATCTCGAGATGCGAGGGGTTGGCCGTCAGCGACAGATGGACCTTGTTGCCGTCGAACTCGCGATCGGAGGAGGCGCCGAGGTGATACTTGACGTCGCCCGAGCCCTCGACGTCGTCGGGGGCGTAGGAGCCGCCCTTGAACTCGTGGAAGAGGGCGCGGTGGGGCTTCGCCAGCACCTGCGTCAGAACATTGAGGCGGCCACGATGGGCCATGCCGAGCACGATTTCGTGCACGCCGAGAACGCCGCCGCGCTTGATGATCTGCTCGAGCGCGGGGATCAGGGCCTCGCCGCCGTCAAGACCGAAGCGCTTGGTGCCGGTGAACTTGACGTCGAGGAACTTCTCGAAGCCCTCGGCCTCGATCAGCTTGTTGAGGATCGCCTTCTTGCCTTCATTGGTGAAGGAGATGGCCTTGTCCGGACCCTCGATGCGGCCCTGAATCCAGGCCTTTTCGACCGGATCGGAGATGTGCATGAACTCGACGCCGAGCGTCGAGCAATAGGTGCGCTTCAGGATCGCCAGCATCTCGGGGATGGTGGCGAATTCCAGCCCGAGCACATGGTCGATGAAAATCTTGCGGCCGTAATCGGCCTCGGTGAAGCCGTAGCTCGAGGGATGCAGCTCCTCGTGATCGCCGGCGGTGGCTAGATGGAGCGGATCGAGATCGGCATGCAGATGGCCGCGCATGCGATAGGCGCGGATCATCATGATCGCGCGCACCGAATCGCGGGCGGCCTGCTGGATCGCCGCCTCTGAAACCGGCTCGGCTGCGGCAGCGGCCGTGCCGCTCGGCGCCGCCGCGGCAGGCTTGGCCGCGCCTTCGGCCTTCGCCTTCAGCTTGTCGGTGACGATCTTCTCGATCTGTCCCCAGTTGCCATCCATGGCCGAGACCAGCTCGCCATTGGCATGAACCGGCCAGTCGGGCCGCTGCCATGTGGCGCCGCGAGCCTCCGCTGCCGCCGTGCCCGGATCATCCGAGAGGGCGGAAAAGAAATCCCGCCATTCGGCTTCCACCGAGGCGGGGTCCTTCTCGAACCGTCCGTAGAGGTCCTCGATATAGGCGGCATTGCCGCCATAAAGGAAGGACGACAATTGGAAGGCCGCGTTGGCTTGTTCGCGTGACATGGTCCAAGCGAGGAGCCTTCAGGCTCCCCTCTCCCTGATCGCGCGGCAAGACCGCCGCGCCGTTACATTTTTCCCCGCCATCCCTGCCCCGGAATGTCGGTCTTGATCTCTAGCCCTTCAAGACCTCAACCAAGGTCTTTCCAAGGCGCGCCGGCGACGGCGAAACCCTGATCCCGGCCGATTCCATGGCCGCGATCTTGTCTTCCGCGCCGCCCTTGCCACCGGAGATGATCGCTCCGGCATGGCCCATGCGTCGTCCGGGCGGTGCTGTGCGGCCGGCGATGAAGCCGACCATCGGCTTGCTGCGTCCGCGCTTTGCCTCGTCCTTGATGAACTGAGCCGCTTCCTCCTCGGCCGATCCGCCGATTTCGCCGATCATCACGATCGACTGCGTCGCATCATCGGCCAAGAACATTTCCAAAATGTCGATGAATTCGGTGCCCTTGACCGGATCGCCGCCAATACCGACGGCGGTGGTCTGGCCGAGCCCCTCATTCGACGTCTGGAATACTGCCTCATAGGTCAGCGTTCCCGACCGCGAAACAATACCGACGCTGCCTTGCTTGAAGATGTTGGCTGGCATGATGCCGATCTTCGATTGCCCGGCGGTGACGACGCCCGGGCAATTCGGCCCGATGAGGCGCGACTTCGAGCCGGAAAGCGAGCGCTTCACCTTGACCATGTCGAGGACCGGAATGCCCTCGGTGATGCAGACGATGAGCGGGATCTCGGCGTCGATCGCCTCGCAGATCGCGTCGGCGGCGCCGGGCGGCGGCACATAGATGACGGAGGCGTCGGCCCCGGTCGCGGCGCGCGCCTCGGCCACGGTGTCGAACACCGGAAGGCCGAGATGGGTCTGGCCGCCCTTGCCGGGCGAGGTGCCGCCGACCAGCTTCGTGCCATAAGCGAGCGCCTGCTCGGAATGGAACGTGCCGTTCTTGCCGGTGAAGCCCTGGGTGATGAGCTTGGTGTTCGCGTCGATGAGTATGGACATCAGGCGGCTTCTTTCTTCAGGCGGCCACTAGCTGGCGAGACCGCGAATCAATTGTTCGAGACCACTTTCGTAGCTATCGCGAAAATCAGCATACTTAATGTCAGACAAAAGGGCTGGAATTGGAGCATCGTCCTCAATGAGGCACGGCAGTATCTTCACATTGTTGCCCGCCAATTTGCGCATCAATGTCGAACTCCATTCCCGCTCGACCCATCTTGACTTGCTTGATGACAACGAAATGAAAAGGACAAGCCCGCTTGCGTTCGATGTACCGTTTCCAACTCTTTCGACTATTGAGTCCCCGACCGAAATTTCGAATTCATCCATCCATGTATTAAAGCCGTGGTCAACCAAATCCATATAGACCTGCCTGACAAACGGCTTGTCATCCGAAGCGTGGCACAAAAAAATATCTCTCCTGCCACTCAATTCTGAAAGCAGAGCCATTTTTTCTCTTCGCCAGACAGTATCCATTACGTATATCTGCTCCAGAAGGAGCTCTGGAATTGCAACTCGGCGCGGGCGACGTTTTAAGATGTGAGCTTGGCCGACTATTTCGGTGATTTCTCGATAGCGTTGAACCAAGTCTTTCATCGTTGCCGGACGTAAGGCTTGTTGTGGAATATAGTATCTATAGCGTGACTGTAGATAAAATCCAAAAGTAACGACTTCGCAGTCTAGTCCAGCTATCGGCGCATCTTGCTCATCTGTCTCATCAGCATCTTCCGTCAGAACTCGCAAAGGAGCCCCGCTCGTTTGCATCCACTCGATTTCGCTCGCTGAAAGCTCTTCCAGAGATACGAACGTCGAATCGTCGCTCTCGCAGATTCGGCCGGCATGCGGTCCGGCTTTGACGAACAGGGCTTGTCCATAAAGCTCCCCGCCCTGTTCGTCGGCTATGGACATCACACGGCTTCCTTCACGGCCTTGACGATCTTCTGGGCGGCGTCGTCGAGATCGTCAGCGGGGATGACGTTGAGACCGCTCTCGCGGATGATCTGCTTGCCGAGTTCGACATTCGTGCCCTCGAGGCGCACGACCAGCGGCACTTCGAGGCCGACCGCCTTCACCGCGGCGAGCACGCCGCGCGCGATGACGTCGCACTTCATGATGCCGCCGAAGATGTTGACGAGGATGCCCTTCACCTTCGGATCGGAGGTGATGATCTTGAAAGCCGCCGTCACCTTCTCTTCGCTGGCGCCACCGCCGACATCGAGGAAGTTGGCCGGGCTCTCGCCATAGAGCTGGATGATGTCGAGCGTCGCCATCGCGAGGCCGGCGCCGTTGACCATGCAGCCGATCGTGCCGTCGAGCGCGATATAAGCGAGATCGAACTTCGAGGCCTCGATCTCCTTCTGGTCTTCCTCGGTCTCATCGCGCAGCGCGACGATATCGGGATGACGATAGAGCGAGTTCGAATCGAACGACACCTTGGCGTCGAGCACCTTGAGGTGGCCGTCCTTGGTGACGATCAGCGGGTTGACCTCGAGCATCGCCATGTCCTTGGCGACGAAGGCCGCATAGAGTTTGGCGATGACGTCGAAGGCTTCCTTGGCGAGCGGGCCGGAAAGGCCGAGCGCCTTGGCGACCGTCAGGCCGTGATGCGGCATGATGCCGGTGGCCGGGTCGATCGAGAAGGTATGGATCTTCTCGGGGGCCGAATGCGCGACCTCCTCGATATCCATGCCGCCCTCGGTCGAAACCACGAAGGCGATGCGCGCGGTGGCGCGGTCGACCAGGATCGAGAGGTAGAATTCCTTCTCGATGTCCGAGCCGTCCTCGACATAGAGGCGGTTGACCTGCTTGCCGGCGGGGCCGGTCTGCACCGTCACCAGCGTGTTGCCGAGCATCTCGGTCGCGAAGGTCTTCACCTCCTCGATCGAGCGGGCGAGGCGGACGCCGCCCTTCTCGCCGGCGGCGGCTTCCTTGAACTTGCCCTTGCCGCGGCCGCCGGCATGGATCTGCGACTTGACGACCCAGAGCGGGCCGCCGAGCTCGCGCGCCGCTGCTTCGGCCTCGGCCGCCGAGAAGATCGCGACGCCGTTCGACACCGGAGCGCCGAAGCCCTTCAGCACGGCCTTGGCCTGGTATTCATGAATGTTCATGGAAAGCGTTCCGCCTTGAAGGGATCGGAGCCGGGAAGGCCGGGGATCAGGCGCCGAGCGCCGGGACGATCTTGACGCAGGCCTCGACGAGACCCTCGACCGAGGCGAGCGACTTGTCGAGCATGGCCTGCTCGCTCGCATCGAGTGTGATCTCGATGATGCGCTCGACGCCGCCCTCGCCGATGACGATCGGCACGCCGATATAGCGACCCTTGACGCCATACTGGCCATCGAGCATCGCCGCCGCCGGCAGGACGCGCTTCTTGTCCTTGAGATAGCTTTCCGCCATCGCGATGGCCGAAGCCGCCGGGGCGTAGAAGGCCGAGCCGGTCTTCAGGAGATTGACGATCTCTGCGCCGCCGTCACGGGTGCGCTGGACGATCTGCTCGAGGCGGTCACTGTCGAGCCAGCCGAGCTTGACGAGATCGGTGAGCGGAATGCCGGCGACCGTCGAATAGCGGACCAGCGGCACCATCGTGTCGCCATGGCCGCCGAGCACGAAGGCGGTGATGTCTTCGACCGAGACCTTGAATTCCTCGGCGAGGAAATAGCGGAAGCGGGCGCTGTCGAGCACGCCGGCCATGCCGACCACCTTGTTCGCCGGCAGGCCGGAGAACTTCTGCAGCGCCCAGACCATCGCGTCGAGCGGGTTGGTGATGCAGATGACGAAGGCGTTCGGGGCGTATTTCTTGATGCCGGCGCCGACCTGCTCCATCACCTGGAGGTTGATGCCGAGAAGATCGTCGCGGCTCATGCCGGGCTTGCGCGGCACGCCGGCGGTGACGATCACGACGTCAGCGCCTTCGATGCCGGCATAGCTCGACGTGCCGCTGATGGCGCTGTCGAAGCCGATGACCGGCGAGGCCTCGGCGATATCGAGCGCCTTACCCTGGGGCACACCGTCGGCGATGTCGAAGAGGACGATGTCGCCAAGCTCTTTCAAGCCGGCGAGGAGGGCGAGGGTGCCGCCGATCTGACCGGATCCGATCAGGGCAATCTTGGCTCGAGCCATGTGCAAGGTCTCCCGGAAGAGGTTTACCTAAACGTAAGGTCCACAGTCGAAAGGCGGCCGGAACGGGGGCGGCATAGCGCGATTGCAGGTTTGGCGCAAGTCGAACTAATCCCGCGAGCCGCACAATTCCGCCATCGCGCCGTTAGTTTACGTCCACGTCATGTCTCGACGATGAACCCGCGATGCGTTGCTTTCTGGTAGTCGAGCGAGCGCATCTCGGTGAGCCGCGAGGCCGTACGGGCAAACTCGAACCCCTCGGTTCCCTCTGCGGCGCCGTAGAGTCCGTCGGGTTCGGCTTCTGCCGAAACGACGATCCGGACCTGGCCGTCATAGAGCGCGTCGACCAAGGTGATGAAGCGCTTGGCTTCATTGCGGCGGTTCTCGTCCATCACCGGGATGTGATCGATCATGACGGTGTGGAAGGAATGGGCGATGGCGAGGAAGTCGCTGGGTCCAAGCGGTTTGGCACAGAGATCGGCGAAGTCGAACCGGGCGACGCCCTGGGCGGCGCGGGGCACGGCAAGGTCGCGGCCGAGCACGGAAAGCGTCGTCGGCTCGCCCGCGGCGCCGCCGGTCAGCCGTGCGAAGGCATCGTCGAGCGCCGCGTCGGCATCAGGCCCAAGCGGCGTCAGATAAACAGGCAGCCGCTCCAGCTTCTCGCGGCGGAAATCGGTGCGCGCGCCGAGTTCGACGACCTCGGTCTCCTGCTTCAGCAACTGGATGAAGGCGAGGAAATGATCCCGGTTGAGGCCGTCGCGATAGAGATCGTCCGGCGCGACATTGGAGGTCGCGACCATGACGACGCCGGCGGCAAAGAGGCGGGTGAACAGCCGGCCGAGAATCATCGCGTCGGCGATGTCGGTGACGCTGAACTCGTCGAAGCAGATCAGCTCCGTCTCGGCGATAATTTCGTCGGCGACAGGGCCGATCGGATCGTCGCCCTTGAGCGTGCCGGCCTTGATCGCCTCGCGCACGCGGAAGATGCGGGCATGGATATCGGCCATGAAGTCGTTGAAATGGGCGCGCCGCTTCCGCTGCGGCGCGGCCGCCGCGAAGAAGAGATCCATCAGCATGGTCTTGCCGCGGCCGACCGCGCCATGGACATAGAGCCCACGGACGCTCTCGCGTTCGCGCTGCCGCTTGCCGAACAGCCAACCGAGCGAGCTCGACTTATGGGCGAGGCGGCGGGCCGAAAGGCGCTCGTTCAGCGCGTCGAGCTTCGCCACCAGCGCACGCTGGGCCGGGTCAGCGCCGATCTCGCCGCCAGAGACGAGCCGCTCATAGGCATCCGACACCGCGCCACGATACGGCAGGCCTTCGCTCACGCGGGCGCCCTCCCTCAGGCGGCGTCGCGCTCAGCGCGAGAAGCTGATCGGCTGGCCAGAATCGGCGGTACCGGCGAAGCTGTTGGTGCCGGCCGAATTGAGATGGGCGACGGGCGCTCCGCCGGCGCCGGCCAGGACGACCTGCGAGCCGCTGAGGCTCCAAGCCGAGATGCCCTTCAGCGTCGGCGACTGGCAGCCGCGGGTCGAGGCGCGGTAGCCGCCGGTCCAGGACGTCAGCGTCATGAAGAGCTGGCAGCTCTCGGCGCCTGATTTCAGCGACCAGCCGCCCAAGAGGTCGGTACGGCCGAGTTCGGCGCGCGCGGTGCTGGCGCCGGCGGCGGGCGTCGTCGCGGCAGCTGCCGGCGGCAGCGTCGCGGCATCAGCCGGCGGCAGCGTGGCGTTGACGGGCGGGGTGGTCGGCAAGGTCTGGGCGTTCGGATCGACGGTCGGCGGCGGCAATGCGCTCTTCTCGACCGGCGCCGAGGCGACCGGCGGCAGCGTGTCGTTCTCGACCGGCCTCGGCTGGTCCATCGGACCGAGCCCGACGGCACCGAACGAGCCGCAGCCGGCGAGCGCGGCAGTCAGCATGATCGGCGCGAGACGGCTGAGACGCATTGCATTCTCCTTCATCGGTCGCAGACTTGGTCTGGCCTGGCGGTTGGCCATGCATTGGCCACGAAATCGGGCCGCTTTGAAGGCGAGATCGGCGCGCCGGCAGGATTTCTCCTGCTGTCAGCGGGCCTCGCGCCCTCGCCTTTCAGCGGTTTCGTCCGCGCATTACGGCATCTCGCCCGGCTCGACAAGACAAAGGAAGCCACAGTTGCGCAAAAACGGACGCCAAGCCCGCGTCTGTCAAGCTGTGCCCGTCGTTCAAGGATGATGGCAGCAGGCTTCGATATTGTGACCGTCGGGATCCAGCACGAAGGCTGCGTAATAGTCCGGATGATAGTGGGCGCGGATGCCGGGGGGACCGTTATCGCGTGCGCCGGCTGAAAGAGCCGCCGCATAGAACCTGTCGACGGCCGCGCGATCGGCTGCGGCGAAGGCGATATGGAGATGCGGGGCGGTGTGCCCGCCCTCCCAGATCCAGAAGTCCGGCTTGCCGGCGGCGCCGAAGCCCGCGCCCTTGAAGCCTGCCGCCTCGGGAATCTCCATGACCTTGGCGATGCCGAGCGTCGCCAGCACGGGCTCGTAGAAGGCCAGCAGCTTTGGAAAGTCGCTGACCTGGAAGCCAAAGTGATCGATCGTTCCGGCCATGCAGCGCCTCCTGTTCCGCCGGCGCCGCGGCCACCGGTCAATGCGTCTTCGGTTCAGGCTCGACGACAAGGCCAAGTTCGGCGGCCTTGGCGATGATCTCGGCGAGTGGCCTGTGCATGGCCTGGGCGATCACCTCGGCCGGCACACCTTCAACCGCCAGCTCGCGCAGCCGGTCAACCGCCTCGACAGTCCAGCGCGGCGCCCCGTCGCTGACATATGTATTCCCCAGTTGGGTCATGAGAACCTCCTCTGCCACCCCGTCAAGGAAATGACGGGCGGCCGGCGAAGGTTCCACGCCGAAGCAGGCCGTGTCAGACGCGGCGCTCGACCATCATCTTCTTGATCTCGGCGATCGCCTTGGCCGGGTTGAGACCCTTCGGGCAGGTCTGGGCGCAGTTCATGATCGTGTGGCAGCGATAGAGGCGGAAAGGGTCCTCGAGATTGTCGAGCCGCTCGCCGGTCGCCTCGTCGCGACTGTCGATCAGCCAGCGATAGGCCTGCAGCAGCACGGCCGGCCCGAGATAGCGATCGCCGTTCCACCAGTAGCTCGGGCAGGAGGCCGAGCAGCAGGCGCACAGGATGCACTCATAGAGCCCGTCGAGCTTCTCGCGATCGGCATGGCTCTGGAGCCACTCCTTCTCCGGCTCCGGCGTCGATGTCTTGAGCCAGGGCTCGATCGAGCGATGCTGGGCGTAGAAATTGGTGAGGTCCGGCACGAGGTCCTTCACCACCTCCATATGCGGCAGCGGGTAGATCTTCACCGGGCCCTTCACGTCCTCGATGCCCTTGGTGCAGGCGAGCGTGTTGGAGCCGTCGATGTTCATGGCGCAGGAGCCGCAGATGCCTTCGCGGCAGGAGCGGCGGAAGGCGAGCGTCGGGTCGACCTCGTTCTTGATCTTGATCAGCGCGTCGAGAACCATCGGTCCGCAATCGTCGAGATCGACGAAATAGCTGTCGACTTTCGGATTGGCGCCATCGTCCGGATTCCATCGGTATATCCGGAATTCGCGGACATTGTTGGCCCCGGCCGGCCGTGCCCAGGCCTTGCCTTCGGAAATCGTAGAGTTCTTGGGAAGCGTGAGCTGGACCATGGGTGTCCCTTGCTGAAAGCTGTTGTCAGCGGCGATCCTTGCGGATCATCAATTTAAGGCCGGACCAGACGGCGTCGACCGCCGCGACCTTGACGTCGACGAGGTCGAGGCGGAGCGCCGTGTCGCGCACGACGTCTTCGGTCACGTCGGTTGCGGCCTTCGATGCCTTCTTGGGCCAGGAGACCCAGATCATGCCATCGCGGCGGATCGCGTCCTGGAGAGCCGGAAGGTGGCTCTCGATCTCGGCGCGTCGCGTCGTGAACGCGTGGATCGCATCGAGCGAGCGCGGACCGCCGAGATCTGCCGACCAGTCCTCCGCCCGCATGACGCTGGCAAAGGGCGCGGCGGTTGCGAGCGCCTCAAGGCTCTCGGGAAGTGCGATCAAGGCGATGTCCATGCCCGCCTTCAGGCCGAGCTTCTCCGGCAGCGAACGCTGCGAATAGCCGGCGGCGGGCAGGATCTCGCTCATCATCGACGCCTCGAAGGCCTCTCGTCAGTACACGCGCGCCTTAGGTTCGATATAGGCGATGTCGTTCGACATCGTATAGGCGTGCACCGGCCTGTCCTCGAGCGTCACCGTCTTGTTCTCGGTGTCGACGAAAGCGAGCGAGTGCTTCATCCAGTTGACGTCGTCGCGGTTCGGGAAGTCCTCGCGCGCATGGGCGCCGCGCGACTCGGTCCGGTTGCGGGCCGAGTCCATCGTGGCGACGGCCTGGACGATCAGGTTGTCGAATTCGAGCGTCTCGATCAGGTCCGAGTTCCAGACCAGCGAGCGGTCGGTCACCTTGATGTCGCGCGCGTCCTGCCAGACGGCATGGATGAGGCCGTGACCCTCTTCGAGTATTTCGCCGGTGCGGAAGACGGCGCAGTTCGACTGCATCACCTTCTGCATCCGCGAGCGCAGTTCGGCCGTCGGGGTCGCGCCGCTGGCATAGCGCACGGCGTCGAAGCGGGCGATCGCCGCCGCGCCGGCATCCTTGGCGAATTCGGCGCGCTTGGCACCGGGCTCAACCGTCTCGATGGCGCGCAGCGCCGCGGCACGGCCGAAGACGACGAGATCGGTGAGCGAGTTGGAGCCGAGGCGGTTGGCGCCATGCACCGAGACGCAGGCCGCCTCGCCGACGGCCATCAGGCCCGGCACGACGCTGTCCGGATCGCCGCCAACCTTGGTCAGCACCTCGCCGTGATAATTCGTCGGGATGCCGCCCATGTTGTAGTGGACGGTCGGCAGGACCGGGATCGGCTCCTTGGTCAGGTCAACGCCCGCGAAGATCTTGGCGCTCTCGGAAATGCCCGGCAGGCGCTCATGCAAGAGCGCCGGATCGAGATGATCGAGATGCAGGTGGATATGGTCCTTCGCCTTGCCGACGCCGCGACCCTCGCGGATCTCCATCGTCATGGCGCGCGAAACGACGTCGCGCGAGGCAAGATCCTTGGCCGAGGGGGCGTAGCGCTCCATGAAGCGCTCGCCTTCGGAATTGGTGAGATAGCCGCCTTCGCCGCGCGCGCCCTCGGTGATGAGGCAGCCGGCGCCATAAATGCCGGTCGGATGGAACTGCACGAATTCCATGTCCTGCAGCGGCAGGCCTGCGCGCAGCACCATGCCGCCGCCATCGCCGGTGCAGGTATGGGCCGAGGTCGCCGAGAAATAGGCGCGGCCATAGCCGCCGGTGGCAAGGATGGTCTTTTCGGCGCGGAAGCGGTGCAGCGAGCCGTCATCCATGCAGAGGGCGACGACGCCGCGGCAGACGCCGTCTTCCATGATCAGGTCGATGGCGAAATATTCGATGAAGAACTCGCAGGAATGGCGCAGCGACTGGCCATAGAGCGTGTGCAGGATCGCGTGGCCGGTGCGATCGGCGGCGGCGCAGGTGCGCTGCGCGATGCCCTTGCCGAAATTCGTCGTCATGCCGCCGAACGGGCGCTGGTAGATCTTGCCGGCCTCGGTGCGCGAGAACGGCACGCCGAAATGCTCGAGCTCGTAGACGGCGGCCGGGGCGTTGCGGACGAGATATTCGATCGCGTCCTGGTCGCCGAGCCAGTCCGACCCCTTGACGGTGTCGTACATGTGAAAGCGCCAGTCGTCCTCGCCCATATTGCCGAGCGCGGCCGAGATGCCGCCCTGCGCCGCCACGGTATGGCTGCGGGTCGGGAACACCTTGGTGATGCAGGCCGTCTTCAGCCCGCCTTCGCTGGCGCCGAGCGCAGCGCGCAGCCCCGCGCCACCCGCGCCGACGACGATGACGTCGAAGGAATGGTCGGTGAACGTATAGGCGCGGCCGTTCACGGCCGGCGCGCTGCCATTGGCTTCAGCCATGTCAGCCTCCGAAGCTGAGCTTGAGAAGGGCGAGCGCCGATGCGACGGCGACCGAATATGAGAAGAAGACGTTGGCGATCTGGGCGATCAGCCGCGCTGTTCCATGGAAGTAGTCCTCGATGACGACCTGCATGCCGATCTTCATGTGCCAGCAGCCGGTCCCGACCATGAGGATCATCAGCAGGGCGATGAAGGGATTGCCGAGAATGGCCGCGACTTCAGGATAGGGCCGGCCGGCCATGACGATCACGAGGACGATGAAGGCGACGACCAGAAAGGCGAGGGCGAGGCCGGTCAGCCGCTGGACCCAGAAATGGCCGGTGCCTTCGCGGGCCGAGCCAAGGCCGCGGACGCGGGACAGGGGAGTGCGCATCGACATGGCTTGATCCTCAGCGGAGCGAAAGGCCGACGATCCAGATCAGGATCGTGAGCAGCACGGAGCCGATGATATTGGCGCGGGCCAGCATGTCGCGGGCGGGCTTGGAATAGCCGGCGCCGAGATCCCATACGAAATGGCGCAGTCCGCCCAGAAGATGATGCACCAGCGCCCAAGTGTAGCCGAACAGAATGAGGCGGCCGATCCAGGAGCCGAACACGGCATTCGCGACATCGAAATAAGCCGGGCCTGCCGCGGCGGCGATCACCCACCAGGCGAGCAGCAGCGTCCCGGCATAAAGGCCGATCCCGGTGATGCGATGCAGGATCGACATCACGGCGGTGAGCGGCCAACGATAAATCTGTAGATGCGGAGAGAGCGGCCGGCTCGTCTTCGCCTGGGCGTTCGACATGGGCTAAGTCCTCCTGCCGCTTACGTTCGCGTAAGGGGCACCGCGTTTGGCTAGAGTCGTTCTAGCGCCATTGTGCGGCGCGGTCAAAAGTCTCGCGATCCTATTTGCGTGTTGTTGGTGGCGCGCACGTCAGGAGGTGAACTAGGCTCGGCCACCACGGCGGCCAGGGGGCGATACGCCGTGTCGCAGCTAAGAGGGAAAAGACCATGCAGCGCCGGCTGATTTCGACAGGGTCGCCGTTTGAAAAGGCGGCCGGCTATTCGCGCGCGCTGGTCCAGGGGCCGTGGTGCTTCGTCTCGGGAACCACAGGCTACGACTACGCCACGATGGTCATGCCCGACGCGGTCGGCGCGCAAGCACGCAACGCGCTGGCGACAATCGAGGCGGCGCTCCGCGAGGCCGGATTTGCGCTCGAGGATGTCGTGCGCGTCCACTACTACATCGCCGACGCCGCCTTCGCCGATGCGGTTTTCGTCGAGACCGGGCGCGTCTTCGGCGCCATCCGCCCGGCGGCGACGATGATCGTCGCCGAACTGATTCGGCCTGAAATGAAGATCGAGATCGAAGTCACGGCGCTCAAGGCCTGAGGCCGCTTGCATCGGCGCCTCCGCCTCGCTATCGCTCGCCCGCCCGCAAAACCTTGCCCGGCCAGCAATCCCCGGAGAGACTTGCCATGACCAGCTTCAACCTTCTGCTCCTGCCCGGCGACGGGATCGGCACCGAGATCATGGCCGAGGTGAAGCGGGTCATCGATTGGTTCGGCGCCCGCGGCGTCGCCTCGTTCGAATATGAGCACGACCTTGTCGGCGGCTCCGCCTATGACGCGCATGGCAAAGCCGTGTCCGAGGCGACGATGGCGAAGGCGCTTGCCGCCGACGCGGTGATCTTCGGCGCCGTCGGCGGTCCGAAGTGGGATGCGGTTCCCTATGACGTCCGGCCCGAGGCGGCGCTGCTGCGCCTTCGCAAGGATCTGGCTCTCTTCGCCAATCTCCGCCCGGCGATCTGCTATCCGGCGCTGGCCGAAGCCTCGTCGCTGAAGCGCGAGCTGGTCGAAGGGCTCGATATCCTGATCGTGCGCGAACTGACCGGCGGCGTTTATTTCGGCGAGCCGAAGGAGATCGTGACGCTCGAGAACGGCAACCGCCGCGCCGTCGATACGCAGCTCTACACCTCTCCTGAAATCGAGCGCATTGCCCGCGTCGCTTTCGATCTCGCCCGCACGCGCGGCAAGCGCGTCGCCTCGGCCGAGAAGCGCAACGTGATGAAGTCCGGCGTGCTCTGGAACCAGATCGTCACGAAGATCGGCAAGGACGAATATGCCGATGTCGCGCTCGAGCATGTCCTCGCCGACAATTGCGCGATGCAGCTCGTCCGTCGTCCGAAGCAGTATGACGTCATCGTCACCGACAATCTCTTCGGCGATATTCTCTCCGATGTCGCGGCGATGCTCACCGGCTCGCTCGGCATGCTGCCCTCCGCCTCGCTCGGCGCGCCAGATGCCACGACGGGCCGCCGCAAGGCGCTCTACGAGCCGGTGCATGGCTCGGCGCCCGACATCGCCGGCAAGGGCATCGCCAATCCGATCGCGATGATCGCCTCTTTCGGCATGGCGCTGCGCTATTCCTTCGGCCTCGTCGCCGAGGCGGACCTGCTCGACCGCGCCATCGCCGGCGTGCTGGGCAAGGGGCTGAGGACCGCCGATATCCATACCGCGGGCACCACGGCCTGCAGCACCAGCCAGATGGGCGATGCCATCATCGCCGAACTCGGCCTGCTCGCGACCTGACCGGCCCGGAACCGTTGGAAGGCGGCGAATGTTTTTGCCGCTTCCTTCTGGTCAAGGCCGATCGATCTCTGTATAAGGCCGCATTCAAATTGACTGCCATGCCCCGCCGGGCGGCACGCCGCCCCTTGGCGGTGACGTGACGAAGGAAGAATAAAATGGCTGTTCCGAAGCGAAAGACGTCGCCGTCGAAGCGCAACATGCGCCGTTCGCATGATGCGCTGTCCCAGCCGGTTTACGTCGAAGACAAGAATTCGGGCGAACTGCGCCGTCCGCATCACATCGATCTCAAGACCGGCATGTATCGCGGCCGTCAGATTCTGACGCCGAAGGCCGAGGCCTGAGACAAGAGATCGGGCGCTTCGGCGCACCGGACTTGAATGAGGCCGGCTTTTTAGCCGGCCTTTTCTTTTGTCCGCCGGCCGCCGCTTCCCCCTTGTGATGGCGGGGCGCATTGTTGGCGGCGGGCGCGCGGGCCACTGTAGCCGCAGCTGGATCGCGGCGCGGCGTTCGGCCGGCCTCAGCAGGAACAGGCGATGGCGATGGACGACGCCCCGATCGAGATGGTGCTCGCCCATATCGGGCAGGCGGCCTATCGCTGGTCGCTCGGCGACGACCACATTGCATGGAGCGCCGGCGCGGCGCAGTTGCTCTGTGTTGCCGATGCCTCGCTGATTGCCACCGGCAGCGCCTATGACGCACTGCTGGATAGCGGCAATCCCGTCTCCCGCAGCGACCAGGTGCTGAAGGGATTCGGCCATGATGCCGGCGTGGGCGTCGGCTACCAGATCGAATATGCCGTTCGCCCGGCCGGGCCGGATGGGCCGGTGCTGTGGATCGAGGATACCGGGCGCTGGTATGCGGACGGGGCGCGCCGCGCCGTTCGCGCCGAGGGCGTGATCCGTGTCATCAACGAGCGCCATGCTCGCGAGCAGCGGCTGGCGTTCCTCACCCGTCACGACGCCGATACTGGGCTGTTCAACCGCTCGCACATGCTCGACCTGCTCGGCGAGACGATCGACGACACGCAGAAATTCAGGACGACCGCGGCGTTCATGCTGATCGCCATCGACGATCTCTCGCTGATCAACGAAGCCTATGGCCTCAAGGCCGGCGACCGCGCGCTGGTCGCGGTGGCGCTGCGCATCCGGGCGCGCCTGCGCGAAGGCGACGCGATCGGCCGCTATTCCGGCGGCAAACTCGCGCTGCTCTTGATGAATTGCGACGAGCACGAGATGCAGGTGGCGGCCGAGCGCTTCCTTGCAGCAGTGCGCGGGGACGTCATTGCGACGCCCGACGCCGCCTTCGCCATCACCGTTTCGATCGGCGGCGTCGCCATTCCGCGCCATGGCCGCGACAGGGAGGACTGCCTCGAACGCGCGCAGGAAGCCCTCGACCTTGCGCGCAGCGCCGGCCGGGGCCGCTTCGTCGGCTTTTCGCCATCGGAAGAGCGCGCGAATGCCCGGCGCGACAATGCGACGCTGTCGCGGCAGTTGATCGGGGCCCTGGCCGAGGACCGGCTGCGCCTCGCCTTCCAGCCGGTGGTCGACATCGAAACGCGCCGTCCCGTGTTTCACGAGGCGCTGCTGCGGCTGGAACAGCCAGACGGAAGCGTTGTCGGCGCCGGCCATATCGTGCCGCTCGCCGAGCGGCTCGGGCTGGCGCGGCTGTTCGATCTTGCGATCCTCGAACGCGTGCTGTCGACACTGGCGGAGAATATCGAGGCCGTGCTTTCGGTCAATGTCACGCCGGAGACGCTGGCCTCACCCGATTGGCTCGAACAGGTCTCGTCTGCGGCGCGGCTCAGGCGCGATATCGGCCGGCGGCTGATCGTCGAGATCACCGAAACCAGCGCCATCCGCAGCATCGAGGAGACAACCAAATTCGTCGCCGCGGTGCATGCGCTCGGCGCCCGCGTCGCCATCGACGATTTCGGCGCCGGCTTCACCTCGTTCCGCAATCTCCGCCTGCTGGCGGTCGACATCGTCAAGATCGACGGCAGCTTCGTGCAAAACCTGACGACGAGCGCGGATGACCAGATCTTCGTCCGCCGGCTCGCCGAACTCGCCCGCGATCTCGGCATCGAAACCGTTGCCGAATGGGTGCAGGACGAGGCGGCGGCAGCGATGCTGGCCGGATGGGGCGTGCAGCGGATCCAGGGTCAATTATCCGGCGATGCCAGCCTCGATGAGCCCTGGTGCAAATCGGGCTCAGGCTGAGCGCGAACCCGCGATCGCATCCATTGTCGTGGCGAGGGCGATGTCCTTTTGCGTGAGCCCGCCGGCATCATGCGTCGTCAGCCGAACCGTGACGGTGCGGTAGACATTCGACCATTCCGGATGATGGTTCATCGTCTCGGCTGCGAGCGCCGCCCGCGCCATGAAGCCGAAGGCCTCGCTGAAATCGGCGAAGACAAAGGTTCGGCCTATCGCGCCGCCGTCTTCGAGCTGCCAGTGCGGAAGCGCGGCCAGGGCCTGTGCCAGCGCCTCTTTGCTGAGCGTCCTCATGCCGCCTCCGCCAGCGGATAGCTCTGTTCGAGCAGATAGGGACCGCCGCCGGTCGAATCCTTCGAGGAATAGAGCACGAACCGGCTGACCGGAAACGGGCCGGCGGAGAAGCCGCCGCGCAGCGCCAGATAGTTGGCGACCTCGCGCTGCGGCGTGCCGCGCAGCCGCGCCAGCGTCACATGCGGCGTGAAGCGGCGGCCTTCCGGCGGCAGGCCGATTTTCTGCACGATCCGCTCCTGCTCGGCCTGCAATTCGCCGAGCCCGCGCGAGGGTGCGATTCGGGCCACCACCGAATGCGGCTTTGCCGAACCGAAGGCGGCGATGCCGTCGAAATTGAGTTCGATCTCGCGCCGCTTGACCCGCGACAGGGCATCGGCGACCTCGTCCGCCGTGCGGAAATCGATGTCGCCGATGAAACGCAGCGTCACATGGTAGAAATCGGTATCGATCCAGCGCGCACCGGGCAGCCCGCCGCGCAGCAGCGAAAGCCGCTCGCCGATCTCGACCGGGACCTCGAGGGCAGTGAAGAGGCGCGGCATCGACATCCTCCGGTTCGGGTTGAGGATGCCGAATCATTGCGGTTAGCGGCGGGCCTGTAAAGCGTCCATTCCGACGCGGCCCGCCACAAGGGAAGTTCCCGCCTCAGGGCGAGGGATTTCCGCGCCGCTGCAGCACCGCATCCAGCCGCGATTCGATTTCGGCGGTGATGACGACGTCCTGGCTCGCGATGTCGGCCTTCACCTGCGCCATGGTCGTCGCGCCGATGATGTTCGAGGTGACGAAGCAGCGGCTGGTGACGAAGGCGAGCGCCAGCTGCGAGGGATCGAGGCCGAAATCGCGCGCCACAGCGAGATAGTCGTCGATCGCCTCGGCCGCGCCGGGGGTCTCATAGCGATCGCCACGCTTGAACAGGGTGGTGCGGGCTCCGGCGGGGCGTGCCCCGTTCTGGTACTTGCCGGAGAGATAGCCCTGCGCCAGCGGCGAATAGGCGAGCAGCCCGACCTGTTCGCGCATCGCGACCTCGGCGAGGTTCACCTCGAAAGTGCGGTTCAAGAGGTTGTAGGCGTTCTGGATCGAAACGACGCGTGGCCCCTTGCCGGCCTCGCTGGCCGAGACGAAGCGCATCGTGCCCCAAGCACTCTCATTGGAGAGACCGACATGGCGGATCTTGCCGGCTGCCACGAGGTCGGCGAGGACGCCGAGCGTCTCCTCGATCGGCACTTCGTCGGCCGCCGGCTCGGGATGGCGATAGCGGTTCGGGTTGGAGCCCCACTGGGTGACGTGGCGATCCGGCCAATGCAACTGGTAGAGATCGATATAATCGGTGCCAAGTCGCTTCAGGCTGCCTTCGATCGCATGCTCGATATCGGCCCGGACGAGCTTTGACGGCCGTCCGCCTCGGAACCAGTCCATCGGCGTGCGGCCGACGACCTTCGAGGCGATGATCACCTTGTCGCGATTGCCGCGTGCCTTGAGCCAGGAGCCGATGATGCGCTCGGTCGAGCCCTGCGTCTCGGCCCTTGGCGGGATCGAATAAAGCTCGGCGGTATCGAGGAAATTGATGCCCTGGTCGAGGGCATAGTCCATCTGCTCATGGCCCTCGGCTTCGATATTCTGCTGGCCCCATGTCATGGTGCCGAGGCAGATGGCTGACACGGCCAGATCGGTTCGGCCGAGCGAACGGTATTCCATTCTCAAACTCCGGGAAGGGCAGTGATGGGCGGGACCCGCCGGCTCTCCGCGCCTCAGCGAGGCTTGGCTTCGCCGGCGAGGCGTTCGACGAAGGGTAGCATCCGCGCCACGATCAACGCGACCCCCTTGCTGTTGGGATGGAGCCCGTCGGCCTGGAGCAGCTCCGGCTCTGCCGCGGCGCCGTCGAGGAAGAAGGGATAGAGCAAGACGCCATATTTCTGCGCGAGATCAGGATAGATCGCGTCGAAGCGGGCGCCATAATCGGCGCCGAGATTGGGCGCGGCGCGCATGCCCGCGAGCAGCACGGGGATCTTCTTGGCTGCGAGCTTGGTAAGGATCGCGTCGAGCGCCGTACGCGTGAGCGCGGGATTCTGGCCACGCAGCATGTCGTTGGCGCCGAGTTCGACGATCGCCGCATCGGCGCCGTCGCCGAGGGCCCAGTCAAGCCGCGCCAGGCCGCCTTCCGCCGTATCGCCGGAAACGCCGGCATTGATGATTGTGACGTCGAGGCCCTTCGCCTTGAGCGCCCGTTCGAGCTGGCTGGTGAAGCCATCCTCGGGGCCGAGCCCGTAGCCGGCTGTCAGGCTGTCGCCGAGCGCGAGAATGCGGATCGGTGCCGCTTCGGCGGGAGCGGCAGCGGCGAGCACACTGAAGGCCAGTGCCAGAAGCGGCAGCAAGGTCTTTTTCATCCGGCTTCAAGTCCCATATGGATGGCTGCGGCACTGCCGGGGCGGCGCCGCATCGGCACGTCGGAGCGCCGCAAGGCCCAAGATATAGGACGCGCGGCATTGAACGTCAGCGATACCGGACCATCCGCCGTCATCGAGCTTTCGGGTGTCGAGCTGTCGCTGGGCTCGGGCCCCGCCCGCGTCCACATCCTGAAGAAGGTTGATCTCACAGTCTTCGCCGGCGAGAGCGTGGCGCTGGTGGGACCATCGGGTTCCGGCAAGTCGACGCTGCTGATGGCGATGGCGGGGCTTGAGCGGATCGATTCCGGCCGGCTCACAGTCGGCGGCGTCGATCTCGCGGCCGAGGACGAAGATGGGTTGGCCCGCTTTCGCGGCGCCAATGTCGGCATCATCTTCCAATCCTTCCATCTCATTCCCAACATGACGGCGCTGGAAAATGTCGCCGTACCGCTTGAATTGCAGGGTCGGCGCGATGCTTTCGAGCGCGCCGCGCATGAACTCGGCCTGGTCGGGCTTGGCCAGCGTATGACGCACTACCCTTCCGCGCTGTCGGGCGGCGAGCAGCAGCGCGTCGCGATTGCCCGTGCGCTCGTTGCCGAGCCCGCCGTGATCTTCGCCGACGAGCCGACCGGCAATCTCGACGAGGCGACCGGGCGCAGCATCGCCGATCTCCTGTTCGAGACCGCCGCCCGGCGCGGAACGACGCTTGTGCTGGTGACGCATGATACGGCGCTGGCCGCGCGTTGCTCGCGCGTCGTTCGCATCCACTCCGGCGTCATCGATCGATCCGCGCTCGTCCGGAGCGCCGCCGAATGACGGCTCTGCGCTTCGCCCTGCGCGAGCTTCGGGCCGGCCTCAACGGTTTTATCATTTTCCTCGCCCTGATCGCGCTCGGCGTCGCCGCGATCGCGGCGGTCGGCTCGGTGTCGCGCGCCATGACCGTGGGTCTCGCGCGCGAGGGTTCGGCCATCCTTGGCGGCGATGTCTCGGTGACGCTGGTCCAGCGTCAGGCAACGCCCGAAGAGCGCCGCTTCCTCGAGGGCGCCGGCACGGTTTCCGAAATCGCCAGCCTCCGCGGCATGGCCCGGCGGATCGACGGTGCCGATCAGACGCTTGTTGAAATCAAGGCGGTCGATGGCGTCTATCCGCTGACGGGCAGCCTCGATGTCGCGCCGGGGGGCGAAGGCCTCGATGCGGCACGCCCACTCGATGCCCTTGCCGATCCCGAGCTTCTCACCCGCCTCGGCCTCGCGGTTGGCGACCGGATCGCGCTCGGCTCCGTGGAACTCCACATCGCCGGCGCGATCGCCCGCGAGCCCGACAAGCTCTCGACCGGGCTCGGCTTCGGGCCGCGGCTGCTGATCTCGAGGGCGGCTCTGGACGCCACCCGCCTGCTCCAGCCGGGCAGTCTCGTGCAATGGTCCTATCGGCTGCGTCTGCCGGCAGGGAGCGATCCGCTCGCGCTCGCCGACCGGGCGGCGAAACAGTTCCCCGAGGCGGGATGGCAAGTCCGCACCCGCGATGACGCCTCTCCCGGGCTGAAGCGCAGCATCGAACAGTTCGCGCAATATCTGACGCTGGTCGGCCTCGCGGCGCTCATCGTCGGCGGAGTCGGCGTCGCCAATGCCGTCGGGGCCTATCTCGACATGAAGCGGCCGGTGATCGCGACGCTCCGCTCGCTCGGCGCCTCGTCCCGCTTCGTCGTCGCACTCTATTTCATCCAGATCATGGCTATCGCTTTGGTCGGGGTCGTGCTCGGGCTGGTGCTCGGAGCGCTGGTGCCGCTGGTGGCACTGCGCTTTCTCGCCGATGTGCTGCCGGTCGGCGCGGAAACCGGCTTCTATCCGGGCGAACTCGCCGTCGCCGCGCTGTTCGGCCTGATGACAGCGGTGTCCTTCGCATTGGTGCCGCTCGGCCGCATCGGCGACGTGAAGCCGACGGCCCTTTTCCGCGACGGCGGCGAGAGCCTGCCGGCGCGCATTCGGCCCGCCTTCCTCGCCGCTTCGCTCGCCTCCGCCGCGCTGACGGCGACGCTCTCGGTGGTGCTCGCCTATGACCGGCGCATCGCGCTGATGTTTGTCGTCGCGATGGCGGCCGCTTTCCTGCTGCTGCGGCTTGTCGGTTGGGTCGTCATCCGCGCTGCGCGCCATGCGCCGCGGCCACGCTCGACCGAATGGCGCTTTGCCATCGGGAATATCCATCGCCCCGGCGCGCTGACCGCTTCGGTCGTGCTCTCGCTCGGCCTCGGGCTGACCCTGCTGGTTGCCATTGCGCTGATCGATGGCAGTCTGCAGCGGCAATTGACCCGGTCAATGCCTGAGAATGGGCCGAGCTTTTTCTTTCTCGACGTGCCCTCAGCCGATATCGCGCCGTTCTCCACCTTCCTGAAACAGGACGTGCCCAACGCAACGCTTGAGAGCGTACCGATGCTGCGCGGACGGATCATCAGTGTCAGCGGTGTCGCTGCGGCCGATCTGAAGCCGGCGCCGGATCAGGCCTGGGTGCTGCAGGGCGATCGTGGCGTGACCTTCTCGGCCACGGTGCCGAAGAATTCGCGCCTCGTCGCCGGCGACTGGTGGCCGGCCGATTATGCCGGGCCGCCTATGGTGTCGCTGGAATCGCGCGTTGCCGAGGGCCTCGGCGTCAAGCTTGGCGATACCCTTGTCGTCAATGTGCTCGGCCGGCCGGTCGAGGCCAAGATCGCCAATCTGCGCGAGGTCGACTGGGAAAGTCTCGGGATCAACTTCGTGATGGTGTTCTCGCCGAACGCCTTTGCCGGCGCGCCCTATACCGTGCTGATGACGCTCGCCTATCCGGGCGCGGCCGATCCGGCGCTGGAAGCGAAGCTGATGAAGGATGCGGGCCGCGAATTTCCCGGCATCACCGCCATTCGCGTGCGCGAAGCGCTCGACCGTATCGCCGACATTCTCGGCCAGTTGATGCTGGCGATCCGCATCGCCTCCTCGGTGGCGCTCGCCGCCTCGGTGCTGGTGCTGGGCGGGGCACTCGCCGCCGGCCATCGCCGCCGCCTGCATGATGCGGTGATCCTGAAGACGCTCGGCGCGACGAGGCGGCAGCTCATCGCTGCCTTCAGCCTCGAATATGGGCTGCTCGGGCTTGCCACGGCCGTGTTCGGCGTCCTCGCCGGCTCGCTCGCCGCCTGGGGCGTCGTTGCCGGCGTCATGAAGCAGTCGTTCCACTTCGCGGCAGTGAGCGCGGTTTCCGCAGCGGTCGGCGCCGTTCTCGTCACGCTGGTGCTTGGCCTCGCAGGGACGTGGCGCCTGCTTGGCCAGAAGGCCGCGCCGGTGCTCAGAAACCTATAGGAGCCCGGCTCCGCTTCGGTTACCATTTGAAAGACGCTGTCATCGGGAGGTCTTGTAGGCCCGTATGGCAAGGGCCATATCGCAGGCACATCCCGTGCGGCCGGTTCCGAAGTTCAATCGGAGGTTCGGATCGACGGGGCGTCGCGTGGCAACGCGATATTTTTTCGGGAGAAGGACTTCGATGGCAGATTTCGACAATCGCGTCTCACCGTTTGGCGCAGCGCGTGCCGAAACCGGTGTTATCGACCAGGGCCTGCGCACGCACATGCTGCAGGTCTATAATTACATGGCAATCGGCCTGATGATCACGGGCGCAGCGGCGCTCGCTATCTTCAAGCTTGCCGTGACCAGTGACCCGTCCCAGGCTGTCGGGCAGATGCAGAACGGTCTGCTGCTGACCAGCTTCGGCAAGACGATCTACACCGGGCCTTTGATGTGGGTTCTGATGCTGGCGCCGGTTGGCCTGGTGTTCTGGCTCTCCTTCGGCATCCAGAAGATGTCGACGGCGAAGGCCCAGATGGTCTTCTGGGGTTATGCCGCCCTGATGGGCATCTCGCTGTCCTCGATCTTCGCCGTCTACACGGCGCAGTCGATCACGCAGGTGTTCTTCATCAGCGCCGCCACCTTTGGCGCCATGAGCCTCTACGGCTACACGACGAAGCGCGACCTGACCGGAATGGGCTCGTTCCTGTTCATGGGCCTGATCGGCATCGTGATCGCTTCGATCGTCAACATGTTCATCGGATCGTCGGCGCTGGGCTTCGCGATCTCGATCCTCGGCGTGCTGATCTTCGTGGGCCTCACCGCCTATGACACGCAGAAGATCAAGGAGATGTACTCGGCGAACGACGACGGCACCGTTACCGGCCGCAAGGCGATCATGGGCGCGCTGACGCTCTATCTCGACTTCATCAACCTGTTCCTGATGATGCTCCGCCTTTTCGGCGACCGCCGCTAACGGCTCGGGTCTGACTTTAAAGGGCGCTGCTTCGGCAGCGCCCTTTTTGTTTGGACTTTCTCGGCGGCCAGCGAGATCAGCCCTCGATGAGCTTCAGCCGCTTGTCGAGCACGGTCAGCACCTGGGGGAGGTCGTGGCCGCGTTTCATCACATAGCCCCCGGCAGCGATGACCGCATAGGCGCCCTGGCGGCGGGCGAGGCTCGGGTCCTTCTCTACCCGGTAGAGCGGCATTTCCGACGTCCGGCGGAAGATTGAAAACACTGCCTTTTCGGTGAGGTGGTCGATGGCGTAATCGCGCCATTCTCCGGCTGCCACCATGCGGCCGTAGACGCGCAGGATCTGGCTGAGTTCATGGCGGTTGAAGGCGATCTGGCGCTGGCCGGGCGAGGGGGCCGTGAAGGGAACCAGCGCCGCGACCTCGCTGGCCTTTGCTTCCTCATCGCCGTCGCTCAACAGCGCCTCCCTGCCGAAATGGCTGATGTCACCGATCCGTCATGATCGCGCCGAAGCGTGGCGCTGGCAAGACGAGCATCGGCGGCGCCGGCCGCGCCGTCTCACGAAGGCGTGAATTTGGGGCGGCGATTTCCATGGTTTCGCCGTCTTTCGGCCCGCCACCGGCCGCATTGGGCTGGCTTCCTAGCCTGGTATTCAGACGGTCCGGCTCGGCGGGAACTTCGGTATTTCTCAGCCCCCCAGCCCCCCGGGGAACCTTGTTCGAGCCGGACCACCTTCTCGCAGCGCGCTCCTGGAGCGCGCTGCGATGTCGTCTGAACCTTCCCACACCGCTGTTCCGATGCTGAGCGCTGCGTTGCACCGGCTAGTGCAACGGTCCAGCTTGACAGCCATGGGGCTTGTCGCCAGTGTGCGCGCGCTTTCGGACCCTGCCCGCCGCCGCGGGTCGGTCCGATGATTTTGGTCCGGCGTGTAGGTCTGGATGCGAACCTTTCTGGAATTCGAAAAGCCCGTCGCCGATCTTCAGGGCAAGGTGCAAGAGCTGCGCGCCATGGGCGAGAGCGGCGATGCGGTTGCCATTGGCGAAGAGATTCAGCGCCTTGAAGTGAAGGCAAGCCAGGCGCTTGCCGACATCTATGGCAAGCTGACGCCCTGGCAGAAGACGCAGGTTGCGCGCCATCCCGACCGGCCGCATTTCGTCGCTTATGCCAAGGGCCTGTTCGAGGATTTCACGCCGCTTGCCGGCGATCGCAAGTTCGGCGACGACCAGGCGATCCAGGCTGGCTTCGGCCGCTTTCGCGGCCGTGCCGTTGCCGTGATCGGCCAGGAGAAGGGCAGCGATACCGAAACCCGGCTGAAGCACAATTTCGGCATGGCGCGGCCCGAGGGCTATCGCAAGGCTGTCCGCATCATGGAACTCGCCGAGCGCTTCGGCCTGCCCGTGGTGTCGCTCGTCGATACAGCCGGCGCCTTCCCGGGCATTGATGCCGAGGAACGCGGTCAGGCCGAGGCGATCGCCCGCTCGACCGAGGCGGCGCTCGGCCTCGGCGTGCCAAACGTCTCCGTGATTATCGGCGAGGGCGGTTCGGGCGGTGCTATCGCCATTGCGACGGCCAACCGCGTGCTGATGCTCGAGCATGCGATCTACAGCGTGATCTCGCCGGAAGGCGCTGCGTCGATCCTGTGGCGCGATTCGACCCGCGCGCAGGACGCGGCGACCAATATGAAGATCACCGCGCAGGATCTGCTGCGCTTCGGCGTTATCGACCAGATCATCCAGGAGCCAGTCGGCGGCGCTCATCGCGGCCCGGATCTGGCGATCGAAGCGGTCGGCGATGCCGTCGCCGCTGCGCTCGCAGCCTTTGACGGCATGAGCGAGACCGAGATCAAGCGCCAGCGGCGCGAGAAGTTTCTTGCGATCGGCCGCACCCTCTGACACGATTTTGCCGGCCTTTTGATGCATTCGGCCGGCCGGATGCGCCGGCGCGTCCCTGGCGACGCCTCGGCATCGACGGGCTCGTGCCGCCCCCGGCGGCATTGGCGATCGAGGCTTGAGGTGTTCATGGTGGGATTTGCGCTGACCGGCCGTCTCGTGCGCGCTGCCCTTATTGTCGTGGCCGGCCTGCTCCTCGCCTCGTGCGAGGACTATTCCGGGCCGGGCGGGCCGAAGGAACTGAGGCCGGTTCCGCAGAAGCTCGTCGACAAGATGACCGAGCTCGACATGGCGCCGACGGCGCCGATCTATGTCCGCGGCTACAAGGAAAGCTCCGAGCTCGAGGTCTGGAAGCAGACCCGCTCGAGCGGCTACAAGCTGCTGACGACCTATTCGATCTGCAAATGGTCCGGCAAGCTGGGTCCCAAGATCAAGGAAGGCGACCGGCAGGCGCCGGAGGGCTTCTACACGATCACGCCCGGGCAGATGAACCCGCGGTCGAACTACTACCTGTCGTTCAATATCGGCTTCCCCAACGCCTATGATCGCGCCCTCGGCCGCACCGGCACCAACATCATGGTGCATGGCGCCTGCTCGTCGGCCGGCTGTTATTCGATGACCGATGCCGCCGCCGGCGAGATCTATGCGCTCGCCCGCGATTCGTTCCGTGGTGGCCAGCGGTCATTCGAGGTGCATCTCTTCCCCTTCCGCATGACGCCCGAAAACATGGCGCATCATCGCAAGGACCCGAACTACGATTTCTGGGTGATGCTGAAGGAGGGCAGCGACAATTTCGCTGTCACGGCGCAGGTGCCGAAGGTCGGCGTTTGCGGCAAACGCTACGTCTTCAATGCGAGTTCCAGCACGGCGCTGAACGCCTCGGCGCCCTGTCCGCCGCTCAATTATTCGCCGACGGTCCTTGCTGCGGTGAAGGCCAAGCAGGCGAGCGATAACGCCCTCATCGCCGAACTTGCGCCGAAATATGAGCAGGAAGAGGCGATAGCGGCAGCCAAGGCGGCTGAGCAGGCGGCGCGGATCGCGGCGGTGAAGGCCGCCAACGAGGCGAAGCTCAATCCGGCGCTTGCGGCAGCAACCGTCACCCAACCGGGCGTTCCCTCCGCCACCGAGGCCAGCGCTGCGGCGATGGCCGCCGGCACAGCGCCCCTCGCCATCGCGGCCACGGGGCAGGTGGAAGGTAATGTGGCAGGTCAGGTATCTGGGCCGACCACCGCGCTCGCCCCGCCTGCTGCTGCGGCCGACACGGCCGCCATTCCTGAGCCGGCCGACCCGGCGGCATCGATCGATCCGGTCGCCACGGCCGCGCTGGGCGGCACGCCTGCACCCGGCGTACCGCTTCCGGTTGCTTCACCGCTCCGTCCGATCGCTCCGGCCGCGCCCGCGCCGAAGCCCGGCTTCTGGGACAAGGTCAAATCGAAGATCCCGAAGGTGCCGAACCCGTTCGGCTGACGGCTTCCCGCCCCGCTTGGGGCGGGGTACAGGAGCAGCGGCGACTATAGGCCGTGCCGGCCTGTATAGGCATTCGGCGCGGGCGATTGCCAGCCGGCGAGGGCCTGGGCTTCCGGCCTGAAGATCTCGATCCTGAGCGGATGACAGATGGCGACGTCGTCGGAGTGGCTGGAGCCGCAGTCGCCGCCCGGACAGGCCGAAAGCGCGCCCAGCAAATCAATCTCGGCAAAAAACTCGATGAAGTCCCCCGGCCGTACCGGGCTCGCCTTCATGAAATAGCGATGCGCATCGCGCGTGAAGCCGGTGCACATGAAGACGTTCAGCACGTCATGCACCAGCATCTCCGCCTCGGCGAGCGGCAGGCCGCGCTCCGCCGCGAGCGCGCGGGTCAGGTTCGAGTGGCAGCAATGGTGGTAGTCGGTGCCCGTCAACAGGCGGTTGGTGTAGGGATCGCAGCGGGTTCCGATGACATCGTGCACGCCGGCGCCATCTGCATCGAAGCCATACCAGCCGAGCGTGTCATGGGTGATCGTGGCAAGCGGCCGGAGGTTTGGCAGCGTGCTCCAGAGCCGGTCGCCGGTCGAGACATGGGTTGCATGCAGCGCGCGCGTCTTGCCACTGAAGAAGCGCTCCGAGAGATCGTGCGCATTCCAGAGATTGAGGTCGCCCACCTGCGGCCCCTCGGTGCTGACGATGCGCCAGACATGGCCGGCCGGAACCGTGAAGGCCCGCGCCTCGCGCGGTGGCACGATCACTTCGCCGACCTTGGTGAGGCCGGCGCGCACCCGCGCATAGAAGGCCGCGTCGTAGGCTGGCAGGCGGTCGACCTGATAGCAGATGACCGGCGGCGCGGCCCGGCGGGTCGCGGCATCAGGGGGAGCGTCCCTGTCGGCCGCGCCCGTCATTCCCGGCCGCGTCCGCTAGCAGATTGAAGCCGCCTCAGGCGAGGCGGCCGTGGCAATGCTTGAACTTCTTGCCGGAGCCGCAGGGGCAGAGCGCATTGCGCTGGATCTTGCCCCAGGTTGCCGGATCGTTTGGATCAACGCCGGCGGCCGCGAAACCTTGTGCCTCAGCCGGGGTGAAGCTCGAGAAGAACGCCTCGTCGAGCTCGTTGTCGCCGGTGACCGGATCGAGATGAATGGGCTCGACGTCCTCGACCTCGGCCGGCATCAGCGGCGGCGACTGCATGATCTCGACGCGCATCATCTGCGCCGTGACCGCCTCGCGGAGGTTCTGCAGCATCGCCTCGAACAGCTCGAAGGCCTCGGTCTTGTACTCGTTGAGCGGATCGCGCTGGGCGTAGCCACGGAAGCCGATGACCTGGCGGAGGTGATCGAGCGTCACCAGATGCTCGCGCCAGAGATGATCGAGCGTCTGCAGCAGCACCGCCTTTTCAACTTGGCGCATCACCTCAGGCGAGAAGCGCGACGTGCGCTCGGCCGCCACCTGATCGCCGGCCGCCAGCACGCGCTCGCGCACCTCGGCGTCGGCGATGCCGTCCTCGGCAGCCCAGTCCTCGATCGGCAGGTCGAGATTGATCGCCTGCTGCAGCGCGGCCCGAAGGCCCTTCGAATCCCACTGCTCGGGATAGGCGCGCTCGGGAATGTGCTTGGCGACGAGGTCGCTGATCACTTCACTGCGCATGCCGTCGACCGTCGCGCTGACATCCTCTTCGGCCATGAGCTCGACGCGCTGGTCGAAGATGACCTTGCGCTGGTCGTTCATGACGTCGTCGTATTTCAGCAGGTTCTTGCGGATATCGAAGTTGCGCGCCTCGACCTTCTGCTGCGCCTTTTCAAGCGCGCGGTTGATCCAGGGATGGACGATCGCCTCGTCTTCCTTGAGGCCGAGCTTCTGCAGCATGCCGTCCATGCGCTCGGACCCGAAGATGCGCATCAGATCATCCTGCAGCGACAGGAAGAAATGCGAATGGCCCGGATCGCCCTGGCGGCCCGAACGGCCGCGCAACTGGTTGTCGATGCGGCGGCTCTCGTGCCGCTCGGTGCCGATCACATAAAGGCCGCCTGCCGCGAGGGCACGCTGCTTCTTCTCGGCGATGTCGGCCTTGATCTCGCCGATACGGCGCGCGCGCTCGGCTTCGTCCTCGACGTCGGCGAGCTCGTGCTCGATCCGCATGTCGAGATTGCCGCCGAGCTGGATATCGGTGCCGCGGCCGGCCATGTTGGTCGCAATCGTCACGGCGCCGGGAACGCCGGCCTGGCTGACGATATAGGCCTCCTGCTCGTGATAGCGGGCATTGAGGACCTGATGCGGCACCTTCTCCTTCTTGAGATATTCGGACAGGAGTTCCGACTTCTCGATTGAGGTGGTGCCGACGAGCACAGGCTGGCCGCGCTCGCTGCAATCGCGGATGACGCGGATGATCGCCTTGTACTTCTCGCCGGCCGAGCGATAGACCTCGTCATCATCATCGATGCGCGAGACCGGGACATTGGTCGGGATCTCGACGACTTCGAGGCCGTAGATGTCGAGGAATTCCGACGCTTCGGTCTGGGCCGTGCCCGTCATGCCGGAGAGCTTGCCGTACATGCGGAAATAGTTCTGGAAGGTGATCGAGGCGAGCGTCTGGTTCTCGGGCTGGATCTGGACATGCTCCTTGGCCTCGAGGGCCTGATGCAGTCCTTCCGAATAGCGTCGTCCCGGCATCATGCGGCCGGTGAACTCGTCGATGATGATCACTTCGTCCGACTTGACGATGTAGTCCTTGTCGCGCTGGAACAGGCGATGCGCGCGCAGCGCCTGGTTGACGTGGTGCACGACGGTGACGTTCTCGACGTCATAGAGCGAGTCGCCCTTCAGGAGGCCTGCCGCGGTCAGGAGCTGCTCGAGCTTCTCGTTGCCGGCCTCGGTGAAGCTGGCGGTCCGCTGCTTCTCGTCGATCTCGTAGTCTTCCGGATCGAGGTTCGGGATGAACTTGTCGATCGTGTTGTAAAGTTCCGAGCGGTCGTCGAGCGGGCCGGAAATGATCAGCGGCGTGCGCGCCTCGTCGATGAGGATCGAATCCACTTCGTCGACAATGCCGTAGTGATGGCCGCGCTGCACCATCTGGCCGAGATCGTACTTCATATTGTCGCGCAGATAATCGAAGCCGTATTCGTTGTTGGTGCCGTAAGTGATGTCGCAGGCATAGGCGGCGCGGCGCTGATCGTCGTCGAGCCCGTGCACGATGACGCCGACCGAAAGGCCGAGGAACCGGTAGAGCCGGCCCATCCATTCGCTGTCGCGCTTGGCGAGGTAGTCGTTGACGGTGACGACATGCACGCCCTTGCCGGCGAGCGCATTCAGATAGACCGGCAGCGTCGCGACCAGCGTCTTGCCTTCGCCGGTCTTCATCTCGGCGATCGAGCCGTCGTTGAGGACCATGCCGCCAATCATCTGCACGTCGAAATGACGCATGCCGAGCGCGCGCTTGGCGCCTTCGCGCACCACGGCGAAAGCCTCGACGAGAAGATCGTCGACCGACGCGCCTTCGGCGACGCGGCGCTTGAACTCTTCCGTCTTCGCGCGGAGCCCGTCATCGCTGAGTTTCGCGAAGTCGGCTTCGAGATTGTTGATCTCTGCCACGCGCGGTCGATAGCCCTTCACGCGCCTGTCATTGGCCGAACCGAAGAATCTGCGCGCCAGCGAGCCGAGACCTGCCATGGGTCATCCTTGATGGTTGGTCGGCGCCGTGATCCGGAAGAAGGGGGCGGCGCCGGGTATTCCTTGCCGGCTCCGCGGCCATAGACCGACGGAAGCGCCGTCATCACGAACGTCAAAGCGTTCTGGACGCCGCGACCCGAGACAGATAAGAGGGGGCACCCAGGATGTCAACGTGGCCTCAACGCCCCGGAATGCCCGCAGAATGCCGCATTCTCAACCGATCCACGAGGCGATCGGCGGGAGGCTGGTGCCGCCCCGCCCGTCCGAGTGACTTCACCATGGACAAGGACAATTCGATGACCTTCCGTCTCCCGCCGCGGCGGCTCCATCTCGGCGTTTCCGCTCTGGCCATCATCGGCGTGATGGCAACGGCCGGCTTCGCCGCGGCCCAGGATGCCCCGACGGCGCCTCCGGCCCCGCCGGCTGCTGCCGCGGCGCCCGCTCCGGCCCCTGCGCCGGTGCTCGATCCGAAGACGGTTGTCGCGACCGTCGATGGCCAGCCGATCACCGATGGCGACCTCGCGCTCGCTTCGCAGGATCTGGGTGACGAGCTCGGCAAGGTTCCGCCCGAGCAGCGCCGCCGCGCCGTGCTCGACGTGCTGATCGACCTGAAGCTGATGGCCAAGGCCGCCACCGCTGCCGGGCTCGACCAGTCCGATACATTCAAGAGCCGGGTCGAGCTGCTGCGCGAGCGTGCGCTGCGCAACGAGTTCTTCCGCGTCGAGATCGATGGCAAGGTCGACGATGCCGCCGTGAAGCAGCGCTACGAGGCCGAGATCGGCAAGGTGACGCCGCAGGAAGAAGTCCAGGCGGCCCATATCCTGGTGCAGACCGAGGCGGAGGCCAAGGACATCATCAAGCAGCTCGATGGCGGCGCCGATTTCGCCAAGCTCGCGCAGGAGAAGTCGAAGGATCCGGGCTCTGCCAAGATGGGCGGCCAGCTCGGCTATTTCGCCAAGGGCCAGATGGTGCCGGAATTCGAAGCCGCAGCCTTCGCGCTGCCGGTCGGCAAATACACGGAAACGCCCGTCAAGACCAAGTTCGGCTATCACGTCATCGAAGTGACCGACAAGCGCAGCCAGCCCGTCCCGACCTTCGACCAGGTCAAGGATCAGGTCCGGCAGATGGTGCTGCGCGACATGTTCGTGAGTTCCGTGGCCCAGCTGCGCAAGGACAACAAGGTCGAGATCGTCGATCCGACCCTGAAGGCCGCGCCGGCTCCGGCCGCGCAGTAAGCGACCCAGTGGAAGCGGGGGGCGGCGTCCCTCGCTTTTCGCTCCGGCTGTTGCCGCATCGCTGCCGCCCCAGCTCTGACGCCGGGGCGGTATCTCGGCTGTTCGCGGCAGCGCGGCGACGGCCGTTTTGTCATATTCCTCGGCCATAACCGGGGCGTCACCAGCACTGCACGGGATCGTTCATGTCCACCGCTGTCTCGCCGCTCGCCGTTCCCTTCCCCGAAATGCCGCCGATCGCCGGTGTCGCGTTTGCCACAGCCGCGGCCGGGATCAAGTATCGCGACCGCCGCGACGTCTTGCTGGCCATGTTCGCCGAGGGCACCACGGTCGCCGGCGTGTTCACGCGCTCCAAATGCCCGTCGGCCCCGGTCGACTGGTGCCGTGCGGCGCTCGCGGGGGGTTCTGCGCGCGCGCTCCTCGTCAATTCCGGCAATGCCAATGCCTTCACCGGCAAGAAGGGCCGCGCCACCACCGAGGCGCAGGGCGCGTTCGCGTCCGAAGTCGCCGGCTGCCGCCCAGACGAGGTGTTCATTGCCTCGACCGGGGTCATCGGCGAACCGCTCGATCCGGCGAAATTCGCCGCCGTTCTGGCCGAAACCGCAAGTCGCGTCGCCGAGGGGCCGTGGATCGATGCCGCCCGCGCGATCATGACCACCGATACCTTCCCCAAGGGCGCGTCGCGCCGCGTCAAGGTCGGCGAGGCCGAGGTCACGATCAACGGCATCGCCAAGGGCGCCGGCATGATCGCGCCCGATATGGCGACCATGCTCTCCTTCATCGCCACCGACGCCGCCATTGCCGCGCCGGTGCTGCAGGCGATGCTTTCTGCAGGCGTCGAGCCCAGCTTCAATTCCGTCACCATCGACAGCGACACCTCGACCTCGGACACGCTGCTCTTGTTCGCAACGGGCAAGGCCGCCGGGGCGACGCTCATCACCGATCCGTCCGATCCGCGGCTCGAAGCGTTCCGAATCGCGCTCGACGAGGTTCTCCACTCGCTCGCGGTGCAGGTTGCCCGCGATGGTGAGGGCGCGCGCAAGCTGATCGAGGTCCGCGTCACCGGTGCGACGTCCGATGTCTCGGCCAAGCGGGTGGCGCTCTCGATCGCCAACTCGCCGTTGGTCAAGACCGCTGCCGCCGGCGAGGATGCGAATTGGGGCCGCGTCGTCATGGCTGTCGGCAAGGCGGGCGAGCCGGCCGACCGCGACCTTTTGTCGATCTCATTCGGCGACATCCGCGTCGCGTTCGAGGGCGAGCGTGATCCCGATTACTCCGAGGCCGCCGCATCGGCCTACATGAAGAGCGCTGAAATCGTCATCACCGCCGATCTCGGCCTCGGCTCCGGTAAGGCGCGGGTGTGGACCTGCGATCTCACCAAGGAATATGTCGCCATCAATGGCGATTATCGCAGCTGAGATGACAGGCGAGGCGAGGGCGCTGCCCACGACATTGCAGATCGAGGGGGCCTGTCTTTCGGCATGGCCAGCGATTGCCCTCGTGCATGACGGCGCCTGGCTTTGGCGCTTCGCCCATGGCTACAGCAAGCGTGCGAACTCGATCCAGTGCCTCGATGCTGCCGACGACGGCAATGCCGAGGCGCGGATCAGGGCGCTGTCGATCCTGTCGCGCCGGCATGGCATAGAGCCTGTCTTCCGCGTCACGCCGCTCGCCGGGCCCGGTGTCGTCTCCGCGCTGGACCGGCTTGGCTGGACGGCATTCGAAGAGAGCCGGGTGCTGGCGATGGATCTCGCTGCGGAGCCGCCGGCTGCGACGGGTGATATCCGTTGGCTCAATCCCGGCGATCCGCGTTGGTATCGCGCCGAAGCAAGCCTTTCCGGCTACGACGCCAAGACGCTCGAAACGCTGAAGACGCTGCTGTCGCTGATCGCCCATGAGTCCAAGGGCATCGTCGTGCATGGGCGCGACGGCACGCCGGCCGGCGCGGCGCTTGCGGTCAATTCAGGCGGCATCGGCGTCTATCTCAATGTCGTCACCGACAAGGCGCGCCGGCGTCAGGGCTTCGGCACGGCTGTGATGCGCGCGGCACTCGGCTGGACGCGCGAGAAGGGCGCCACCAGCGCCGCGATCCAGGTCGTGTCGGCGAACGCGCCGGCCATCGCGCTCTATGAGTCGCTCGGTTTCGTCGAACAATATCGCTATCACTATCGCCGCCCGCCAAAGGCCTGATCGCGATGTCCCGCCTGCTGCTCGTCGTCGCCTGCGCCCTGGTCGATCCTGACAACCGGATCCTGATCGCGCAACGGCCGGAGGGGAAGTCTCTGGCCGGCCTCTGGGAGTTTCCGGGCGGCAAGGTCGATGCCGGCGAGGGGCCGGAAGCCGCCCTGATCCGGGAGCTTCGCGAGGAACTCGGCATCGAGACCAAGGAAGCCTGCCTCGCGCCGCTGACCTTTGCCAGTCACGCCTATCCCGACTTCCACCTGTTGATGCCGCTCTATGTCTGCCGTCGGTGGACCGGTACGCCGGCCGGCCGCGAGGGCCAGGCGCTGAAATGGGTGCGCGCCAAGGCGCTGCGCGATTATCCGATGCCGCCGGCCGACCTGCCGCTGATCGCGCCGCTGATCGATCTACTTTAGGACGGATCGCAAGGTCAGACGGCTCAAGAGCAACCTCTTCACCTCTCCTATGGGGAGAGGTCGGACCGCAGGTCCGGGTGAGAGGCGTGGCTTCGCCGGTGCGGCCGTAAACCCTCACCCGCCGGCTATGCCGTCGACCTCTCCCTCAGGGAGAGGTGAAGACGTGCTCCATGAACCAAGCAGCCCTGTTCGACCTATCCATCACGCCGCTGCGGCGATCGCTGGCGGCTCCGAGGGCAGATGCGCGGCGAAGGTGACGAGTGCGGCGTGCCCGGCGGCGCTGAGGCCGTAGCGGCCGCGCTCGATCCGTTCGAACCAGCCATAGACATTGGTCTGCAGGATCTTCGCGGCATCCGGTGCCACGGCCTTGAGATGGCGTGGGCCTGCGGGACCCACGGACAGCGCGCTCGCGACGATGAGCGCCTGCTGGCGGTAAGCGGTCATCTGCGGCAGGCGAGTCGAGCCGCCAGTGACCGGATCGCCCCGGCGGCGGCGGAACTCATCGACGATGCGCGAGCGGCGCTTGCCATCGCGGCGCGGCGTCCACGGCGCCGGCTCGACAATGACGTCGATCCGTCCGGCCGTCGCGACGGCCAGAAGGCCAAAGCCGAGCAGCTTGCAGAGACGCTTGACGCGGGGATCGCCCTCACGGCCGCGCCCCTTCTTCGAGGCTGCGACGGCGAGCCATATCTCGTCGCAAGCTGGCGTGCGGTCGACCGCTTGCAGCACCAATTCGAGCGTGAAGGTTTGCTTCAGCTCACCAATGACGACGAGTTCCGGTTCGCCTGCGGAGAGCGCGACGAGATCGCAGCCGCGCACTTCGCCTTTCACCTCGAGGCCGAGGTCTTCGAGAAAGCGCTTCACGGGCGGATAGAGATCGGTTTCCACGGATACGGCACTCCAGCGGCGGCATCCGGCTGCCGCGCTTGGGCGCCATCATCGCGAGAAGGGGTTTAGGCCGGGTTTCCGTCCTGGCCGGGATCGGGCTCGCGCCGGGCTGCCGCAACTGCGTCGGCAAGCCGGGCGGTGGCCGAGCCGGGCTTCAGCGGCTTCGGCTGGCTCTCATGCGGCGCCCAGGCCGACACTGAAATGAAATCGAAGGTCGCGCGGATGCGTCCGTCGGGATCGGAAAAACGCTCAGCATAGACAGAAGCCGCGCGCGCCGCGATCGCCCGGGTCAGCGGGCGGGTGTCGCGGGCGGCGAGCGCGTTGGAGGCTCCCATGGCGCGAAGGTCGCGAACGAGGCCGAACATCGTGTCGTAGCGCACGGTGATGCGGTCGGTATCGACCACAGGCAATGCGAATCCAGCCCGCTGCAGCAATCCGCCGACGTCGCGAATATCGGCGAAGGGTGCGACGCGGGGAGCGGCGCCGCCGCGCAGCTCCGCTTCGGCGCTGGCAAAGGCGGTGCGCAGTTCGGTCAATGTGTCGCCGCCGACAAGGATCGCCAGGAGCAGCCCGTCGCCGGCGAGCGCCCGGCGGATCTGGACCAGCATGCCCGGAAGATCATTGATCCATTGCAGCGCCAAGGCGCTGACGGCGAGATCGAAGCCGGCAGCCGGCAGCGGAAGGTGTTCGGCGCCGCTGACATCCCGCCAATCCGTGTGCTCGATCGTGCCGATCTGGCCGCCCTGTTTCAGCGCCTCGACCAGCCCCGTGCCGGGCGTTGCAACGTCGACGGCGCGCTCGAAGCGACGGTTGACGGCGGCGAGGCGATCGACCAGTTCGTCTGACGCGCGCGTCAGCAGGAAGTCCGCGCCCGGCACCGCCATGCGCCGCGCCCGTGCCTGGCGGAGCGCGAGCAGGGTGGGATCGAAGATGGTCGGTGCGCCGCTCATGCCATGATCCGTGCTGGCCAAAGGTCCATGCTGCCCGCGAACAGGGCTTGATCTCCGCTATATGGCTGCTGGAGGGCCGTCGGTCAAAGCCGCTTCCCCCGCTCTATGGCCGCGCCTATGCTTCGCCGATGGGCGAGGGCGCTTTCGATGCGGACGAGGCGGAGGCAGCGGTGGCAACGCCGCGGCTGCGCCTGCCTTCGCTCTGGCCGCGCCTCCTCAATCTCGTACTTCCGCCCGGCTGCCTTGCCTGCGGCAAGCCGGTCGCGACGGCCGGAGCGCTCTGCAGCCCGTGCTGGGGTGCGATCCGCTGGATCGAGCGGCCGTTCTGCGAGCGTCTGGCAATCCCCTTCGGCTATGAGATCGGCGCCGGGGCTCTTTCGGCGGAGGCCATCGCCGACCCGCCGCCCTTCGGACGCCTCAGGGCGGTCTGCATCTATGGTCCCGAGGCCGGAGCGATCGTGCAGGGGCTCAAATATAGTGACCGCACCGATCTCGCGAAGCCGATGGCGCGGATGATGGCGCGCGCGCTGGGGACCCTTGCGGGCGAGGTCGATGTCGTCGTGCCGGTGCCCCTGCATCCGCGCCGCTTGTGGCAGCGCCGCTTCAACCAGTCGGCGATGATCGGCGAAGCGCTCGCGATCTCGGTCGGATTGCCGTTCGAGCCGCGGCTGCTCGCCCGCATCCGCGCGACGCGTCAACAGGTGGGGCTGAAGGCAAGCGAGCGGGCCCGCAATGTCGAGGGCGCCTTCCGCGTTCCCGCTGCCGCCGCGCCGGCGCTGAAAGGGCGGCGCGTGTTGCTGGTCGACGATGTCTATACGACCGGTGCCACCGTGAAGGCTGCGACGCGGGCGCTGAAGCGCGGCGGCGCGGCGACGGTCGAGGTCGCGGTTTTCGCACGGGTTGTCGAAGCCATGGCCTGAGCCCTATATTGCGCCGCATCAAACACACCGGGGATCAGCAATGGCCGACGTGACCATCTATACCCGCCAGGGCTGCGGCTACTGCGTCGCCGCCAAGCGGCTTCTGGAGCGCAAGGGCGCTGCCTTCGTCGAGCATGACGCGACCGGCAACCCGGCTCTTCGCCAGGAAATGATCGAGCGCGCCCATGGCGGATCGACCTTCCCGCAGATTTTCATCGGCGCGACGCATGTTGGCGGCTGCGACGATCTGCATGCGCTGGAGTCGGCGGGCCGGCTCGACGCGCTGCTCGCCGGCTGAAGCGCCGATACCCTTTTTGACGATCTGAGGAGAAGCCGATGTCGAGCTTCAAGGCTGCCTGCGTGCAGATGAACAGCGGCCGGTCGGTCGAGGCGAATGTCGATGCCGCCGAGATGCTGATCCGCGAGGCCGCCGCCGCCGGCGCCGGTTATGTGCTGACACCGGAGATGACGACGATCCTCGATCGTGATCGTGCCAATCTTCTCGACTCGATCGGGCCGGAGGATATCGATCCCTCGCTGCTGCGCTTTCGCGAATTGGCGCGCGAGCTCAACATCCATCTTCATATCGGCTCGATGGCGATCCGCCTGCCCGACGATCACATCGCCAATCGCTCCTTCATCATCGCGCCGAACGGGGCCGTCATCGCCCGCTATGACAAGATCCACATGTTTGACGTCGATCTCTCGGGCGGCGAGAGCTATCGCGAATCGGCAACCTACCGCGCCGGCGAGACTGCCGTCGTCGCCGACCTGCCCTGGACGAAGCTCGGCCTCACCATCTGTTACGACGTTCGCTTCCCGGTGCTCCATCGCACGCTCGCCAAGGCCGGCGCGGCGGTGATCGCCGTTCCCGCCGCTTTCACGAAGAAGACCGGCGAGGCGCATTGGCATGTGCTGCTGCGCGCAAGGGCGATCGAGACCGGCTCCTATGTCCTCGCCGCGGCACAGGCCGGCCATCACGAGGACGGCCGCGACACCTTCGGCCACAGCCTGATCGTCGATCCCTGGGGCAAGATCCTCGCCGAAGCCGGCGGCGACAGGCCGGGCTTCATCATCGCCGAAATCGACCCGGCCTTCGCGCTTTCGGCCCGTCAGGCAATTCCGGCACTGGCCAATCAGCGCGATTTCGCCCTGCCGGCGATACCGCAGGTTGGCTCCTTCGCGAACTGATCCCATATCCAGTCCATGATACGCTACGACCTCATCTGTGACGCCGGACATGATTTCGACGGCTGGTATCGCGACGCCGGCGCTTTCGACAAGGCGCAGGCGGCGCGGGCGGTCGGCTGCCCCGTCTGCGGCTCGGACAAGGTGGTCAAGGCGCTGATGGCGCCGGCGGTGGCGACGGCGCGAAAGCGCGAGGCGGCCGCGCTCAAGGTCGCGGCGCCCGATCCGCGCCAGGCGGCGCTTGCCGAGATGCTGCGGCAGGTCAGGGCGCATGTCGAGGCGACGGCCGATTATGTCGGCGACCGCTTCGCCGAGGAGGCGCGCCGGATCCATTATGGCGAAAGCGAACAGCACGGCATCTATGGCGAGGCCTCGGCGGCTGACGTCCATGCCCTCGCCGAGGAGGGCATCGAGGTTCACGCGCTGCCGATGCTGCCCGAGGACGGCAACTGAACGCTCGTCTCAGTCCCGCGTTGCCGCCAGCATGTAGTTGACGTCGCGGTCGCGCGACACCTTCCAGCGGTCGCGGAGCGGGTCATAGACGACGCCGGCGTCGGCCGAAGGGCTGAGGCCAGCCTCTTCAAGCGCCCGGGCGAGTTCCGCCGGCTTCACGAATTTCTCATAGCTGTGCGTGCCGCGCGGCAACCAGCGCAGCACATATTCCGCGCCGACGATCGCCAGCAGATAGGCCTTCGGCGTGCGGTTGATGGTCGAGAAGACGATAAAGCCGCCGGGCTTCACCATCCGGGCGGTTTCGCGCACAAAAAGATCGATATCGGCGACATGCTCGATGATCTCCATCGCGAGCACGATATCAAAGCGCTCGCCCGCCTCGGCCAGGGCTTCGGCCGTCGTGGCGCGGTAGTCGATCGCAAGGCCCGCCTCGCGTGCATGCAACTGGGCGACGCCGATATTGACCGGGGAGGCATCGGCGCCGACGACGCTGGCGCCCATCCGTGCCATCGGCTCGGAGAGCAGGCCGCCACCGCAGCCGATATCGAGGACGCGCAGTCCCCGGAGCGCCTCGGGATCCTTCGGATCACGGCCGAAGCGGGCGACGGCCTGGTCCTTGATGAAGCCGATCCGGATCGGGTTCAGCGCATGCAAGGGCGCGAACTTTCCGTCAGTCGCCCACCATTCGTCGGCGATCGCCGAGAAATGCGCGATCTCGGCATCATCGACGGTTGAGATACCTTTCTTCTCGTCGAACATTCGAACTGTTTGCTCCATTGGAAGGGAGCGATTGAGCTCCTCGGAAGGGCATACTACATTGCTTTTAATCACCATCGACATTTCGACGTATGATTCGCTGGTCGCCAGTTTCGAAGGGGATTCGATGGAACAAATAGATGAGTCAAATCTAGTTAGAGATAAACCTGCAGAGGATTCCGGATTTATTCGCTTCTACGGTCTATTTTGGAGCCGAGAACATGTTGACTGGGATTCAGATCGGTTGTTGGGACTCCCGAAAGGCTGGATGGGTTCTGGGAAAACGTCGGTTGACTTTGATCAATCAAGCGTTCAGGTGAACTTCTGGAAGCAGAAGGGCGTTTATATATTGTATGATTCTAGCTTGAATGCTGTTTATGCAGGTCAGGCAGGTTTGTTGAGGAAGGCCGATAGCGAAGGTCGGTATCTTGGTGCCAGGCTCCATGAGCATTCCAAAGGTGTGTACCGAAACGGATGGTCACTTTTTTCCTGGTTCGGATTTATGGCGACACCGAAGCTGAAGCTTAGGACTGCTTCAAGTAGTCAGCTGAATGACCCCAGCTGGGCTTTCAGCTCGCGCAACGATAGTAGCCTCAATCTGCTTCTGGCATCATTTGAGGCGATTCTGATTGAGGGCTTTTCGCCTCGCTTTAATGCTCGCGGCGGTGATTTGGGTAAGGCTGTGTTTGTCAACCAGTATGAGCCCTTGGCGAAAATAGGTTCGATTGGCGCAACCTAAGAGCAAACGTCCGCCGTTGCCGACCCGCGCCCGACTCGCTATGAAGGCGCCGACCGGCGCGATTGCTTTGCCGGGAATGTCCTTTCCCCTCCGCATTCCACGCGGAAACTGCCCTGCGAAGGTTGATGATGGCCCGGCTGGTGATGAAATTCGGCGGAACCTCGGTCGCCGATATCGATCGCATCCGCAATGTGGCCCGTCACGTCAAACGCGAGGTCGATGCGGGCTTCGAGGTTGCGGTCGTCGTCTCGGCGATGTCCGGCAAGACCAACGAACTCGTCGCCTGGACGCGGGCCGCAGCGCCGATGCACGACGCGCGCGAATATGACGCCGTCGTTGCCTCTGGCGAACAGGTGACGTCGGGCCTTCTCGCGATCGCGCTGCAGGAGATCGGCGTCAATGCCCGCTCCTGGCAGGGTTGGCAGATTCCGATCCTCACCGATGGCGCGCATGGCGCCGCCCGCATCCGCGAGATCGATGGTTCTCAACTGATCGAGCGCATGGCGCAGGGTCAGGTTGCTGTCATCGCCGGCTTCCAGGGCCTTGCCCCCGACAATCGCATCGCGACGCTCGGACGCGGCGGCTCGGATACCAGCGCCGTCGCCATCGCCGCCGCGATCGGCGCGGTGCGGTGCGACATCTATACCGATGTCGATGGTGTCTATACGACCGACCCGCGCATCGTGCCCAAGGCGCGCAGGCTCGACCGCGTCTCGCATGAAGAGATGCTGGAGATGGCCTCGCTCGGCGCCAAGGTGCTGCAGGTCCGCTCGGTCGAGCTCGCTATGGTCCATAGTGTGCGCACCTTCGTGCGGTCGAGCTTCGACGATCCGGCGGATCCCCGCCTGGCCGACGCCGACAATCCCCCCGGCACTCTTATTTGCGACGAGGACGAGATCGTGGAAAAGCAGGTCGTCACCGGCATCGCCTATTCCAAGGACGAGGCCCAGATCTCGCTGCGCGAGGTCGCCGACAAGCCGGGCGTTGCCGCCGCCGTGTTCGTGCCGCTGGCCGAGGCGAACATCAATGTCGACATGATCGTGCAGAACGTCTCCGAGGACGGCACGACGACCGACATGACCTTTACGCTGCCGACTGCCGATTTCGACCGCGCTATGGCGGTGCTGGCGGCTTCGCGCGCCTCGATCGGCTATGCAAGCATCCAGGGCTCGGGCGATCTGGTGAAGGTGTCGGTGATCGGCATCGGCATGCGCAGCCATGCCGGCGTTGCCGCTTCGGCCTTCAAGGCGCTGGCCGGCAAGGGCATCAATATCCGCGCGATCACCACGTCGGAGATCAAGATTTCGATCCTGATCGACTCGGCCTATACCGAACTGGCCGTCCGGACGCTGCATTCCCTCTACGGCCTCGACGCAGGCTGAGGGGGGCAAAGGCCGGACTTCTGAATAGACTGTATATTTCGGCCGCAACTCATGTCACGAGTAGGCCGGATTGGGTTCCCGAGGCGGCCGGTGAGTCGCCCTTCCGGCGTGTTACCGGGCGCCGTCGGGCTAGGTTCTTGAGGGAAGGCGGACGATGCGGGGGTCTCTCGCCGGGCCGCGCGTCCTGCTCCGCCGCCTGCGCGAGATCATGGCGGAGCCGATCAGCGCGCAAGACCGGCTCGACAAGATCGTGGCGCAGATCGCGTCGAACATGGTCGCAGAGGTCTGCTCGGTCTATGTGCTGCGCGCCGACGACGTGCTCGAGCTCTATGCCACAGAAGGCCTGAAGCGCGAGGCTGTGCACCATGCAGGTCTTCGCGTCGGGCAGGGTCTTGTCGGCCTGATCGCCGCCGAGGCGCGCCCGCTCAATCTGCCCAACGCCCAGAGCCATCCGTCTTTCGCCTATCTCCCGGAGACGGGCGAAGAGATCTACAACGCCTTTCTCGGCGTGCCGATCCTGCGTGCCGGACGGACGCTTGGTGTCCTCACCGTCCAGAACCGCGCCCACCGCACCTATTTCGACGAAGAGGTCGAGGCGCTGCAGACGACGGCCATGGTGCTGGCCGAGATGATCGCCGTCGGCGAGCTCGAAGGGCTCGCCCGGCCTGGCACCTCGCTCGACGTCAAGCGTCCCATGTCGATCCGCGGCAGCGCGCTGTCGGAAGGCATCGCGCTCGGCCATGTCGTGCTGCATGAGCCGCGCGTCGTCGTGACCGCGCTGATCGCCGAGGACGCTGAGAAGGAACGGCTCCGGCTCGAGGAGGCGATCGCGCATCTGCGCCTCTCGGTCGACGACATGCTTTCGCGCGATGATATCGCGCTGGCCGGCGAGCATCGCGAGATCCTCGAGGCCTACCGGATGTTCGCCTATGACCGCGGCTGGGCCCGGCGCATGGACGAGGCGATCCAGAACGGCCTCTCCGCCGAGGCGGCGGTCGAGAAGGTTCAGAGCGACACGCGGGCGCGGCTGCTGCGGCAGACCGATCCGTATCTCCGGGAGCGCCTGCATGATTTCGACGATCTCGCCAATCGCCTGCTGCGCGAATTGATGGGCAAGGGCGCCGCCTTCGACCGCAAGGACATGCCTAAGGACGGCATCATCGTCGCGCGCAACATGGGCGCCGCCGAACTGCTCGATTACGACCGCAACAAGCTGCGCGGCCTGGTGCTCGAAGAGGGTGGGCCGACCAGCCATGTGACGATCGTCGCGCGGGCGCTCGGCATCGCCACGATAGGCCGGGCCGTCAACATCGTCTCGCTGGTCGAGAATGGCGATGCGATCATTCTCGACGGCGATACCGGCGAGGCGCATATCCGTCCGCCGGCCGATGTTGAAGCGTCCTATGGCGAGAAGGTGCGCTTCCGCGCCAAGCGGCAGGCGCAGTATCGGCTGCTGCGGCACAAGGCGGCGGTGACGCGCGACGGCGTGCGCATCGGCCTCAACATGAATGCCGGCCTCCTTGTCGACCTGCCGCATCTGGCCGAGGCCGGTGCGGAGGGCATTGGCCTGTTCCGCACCGAACTTCAGTTCATGGTCGCCTCGACCATGCCGCGGATGAACGCGCAGACGCAGCTCTATGCCTCGGTGCTCGCCGCCAGCGGCGACCGGCCGGTCACGTTCCGGACGCTCGATATCGGTGGCGACAAGGTGCTGCCCTATATGCGCAGCCATCCGGAGGAAAATCCGGCGCTTGGCTGGCGTGCGATCCGCCTCGGCCTCGACCGGCCGGCGCTCCTGCGCATGCAGCTCCGCGCGCTGATCCGCGCCGGCGCAGGCCATGAGCTGCGCATCATGCTGCCGATGGTGACCGAGGTCGCCGAGATCGAGAAGGCGCGCGCGCTGCTCGATCTTGAGATCGCGCATGCCCGCCGACACGGCCATACCTTGCCGTCGCGCGTACTGCTCGGTTCCATGGTCGAGGTGCCGGCGCTCCTGTTCCAGCTTGATGCGCTGATGGCGGCTGTCGACTTCGTCTCGGTGGGTTCGAACGATCTCTTGCAGTACATGACGGCGAGCGATCGCGGCAACACGCTGGTGGCGAGCCGGTTCGATCCCATTTCGCGCCATTTCCTGCGCGCGCTCAGTGCCATCGTCGCCGCCGCCGACGCGGCGGGCAAGCCGGTCACGCTCTGCGGCGAAATCGCCGGGCGGCCGCTCGCCGCGCTGGCGCTGGTCGGGATCGGCTTCCGGTCCCTGTCGATGTCGGCCGCCTCGATCGGCCCGGTCAAGGCGATGCTGCTGGCGCTCGACCTTGGCAAGCTCAACGCCATGCTGCACCCCCTGATCGCCTCGACGAGCGCCGATGACGGCATCGCCGCCGCGCTGGCCGCCTTTGCCGAGGCCGAAGGCGTGCCGATATAGAGCTCATGCTGCCAACCGGACTCCCCTGGGACAAGATCGACCAGCTCGTGACGCGAGCCGAGATCATCGATCAGAAACTCGCTTCGACCAGCGATGGCGAAGAACTCGTGCGCCTTTCCAAAGAGCGTGCTGAGCTTGCGGACATCGTCGAGACGATTTCCAGCCTCAAGGCCATTTCCGCCGAGCGCGAGGCGCTCGACGAACTCGCCGATGATCCCGAAATGGCGGCATTGGCGGACGAAGAGCGGCCGAAGCTGGATGCCGGGATCGAGCGGCTGGTGCAGGAGGTCCGCCTGCAACTGCTGCCGAAGGATGCCGCTGACGAGAAGAGCGCCATCCTCGAAATCAGAGCCGGAACCGGCGGCGACGAGGCGGCCCTGTTCGCTGGCGATCTGTTCCGCATGTATCAGCGCTACGCCGCTCTGCATGGCTGGAAGGTCGAGGTGCTCTCGGAGAGCGAGGGCGAGGCCGGCGGCTTCAAGGAAATCATCGCCAATGTCAGCGGCCGCGGCGTGTTCGCCCGGCTGAAATTTGAATCGGGCGTCCATCGCGTGCAGCGCGTGCCGGCGACCGAGGCGAGCGGCCGCATCCACACCTCCGCCGCCACGGTGGCCGTGTTGCCGGAGGCCGAGGATGTCGACATCGCGCTGAAGGCCGAGGATATCCGCATCGATACGACGCGGGCGTCCTCAGCCGGCGGCCAGCATGCGAACACGACCGACACCGCCGTGCGCATAACCCATGTGCCGACCGGAACGGTCATCGTTGTCGCTGGCCGCTCGCAGCACCAGAACCGGGCGCAGGCGATGCAGATCCTCAGGGCGCGCCTGTTCGAGGATGAGCGGGCACGGCTCGACAGCGAGCGTGCGGCAGACCGTCGCGGCCAGGTCGGTTCCGGCGATCGCTCCGAGCGCATCCGGACCTATAATTTCCCGCAAGGCCGCCTGACCGACCACCGCATCAACCTGACGCTCTACAAGCTGGAACAGATCGTCTCGGGGGAGGCGCTCGACGATGTGATCGAGCCACTCATCACGGAACACCAGGCAAGCCTGCTCGCGGCGCTCGACCGATGAGCGAGGCCGCGGTCACGCTCGGAGCGCTCCGACGCATGGCCGCGAAGCGTCTTGCGGAAGCGGGCGGCATCGATACGCCGGCGCTCGATGTCCGCATCCTCATCGCTGCTGTCGTCGGCATGTCGCCGAACGAACTGGTGCTCGCCGATTATCGCGCCGTCAGTTCTGACGAGATGGACCGGATCGAGGCTCTGCTGGCGCGGCGTATGGCGGGGGAGCCGGTGTCGCGCATTGTCGGCAGCCGGGAATTCTGGGGCCTCACCTTCGCGCTCGAGGCCGCGACGCTGGTGCCGCGGCCGGATTCCGAGACGGTCATCGAGGCGGCACTCGCTTTTCTCGACCGCACCGGCGGCCGGCAGCGCCCACTTTCGCTCGTTGATATCGGTACGGGCAGCGGCGCGCTGCTGATTGCGCTCCTCTCGGAACTGCCGCAGGCGGTCGGGCTTGGCATCGATCTTTCGGAAGCGGCAGCGCGCGCGGCCCGCTCCAATGCGGCGCGGCTCGGCTTCGGCGGGCGAAGCCTGTTCGTCCGTGGAAACTTCGGCGCCTCGGCCGCGCCGGCTGATGTCATCGTCAGCAACCCACCCTATATAGAGAGCAGCGTGATCGACACGCTGCCCGGTGAGGTTCGGGATTTTGATCCCCGTCTCGCGCTCGATGGCGGGGTCGACGGGCTCGATGCCTACAGGGCGATTGTCCCGGCCATCTCAAGCGGCCTCCGGCCGGGCGGGGCTGCGTTTCTTGAGATCGGGTTCAGCCAGGCCGTGGCCGTGACGGGGCTAGCCGAGGCGGCGGGCTTCAGAGCCAGATGCCACCGCGATCTCTCCGGCAATGACCGGGTGATCGAAATCGCGGCCCTCGCGGCGCCACCGGCCAATGCGGGGCCATAAGGCGGCCGGAAAATCTCCGCTTGGAAAGTCACAGCGAAACAGCTAGCTTCCGAGCCGCCGCTGATGAATTTGATGCGTTTCCCGATGCCGTGGCGCGAGCCATAAGCGGGAGCTGCGCGGCGGAGGCCACCAGATGGCCTGTGGGTCAGAAACGGGGTCCGACCCAGATCTGGTTGTCACGAACGTCATCTCGGCCCGGCACGCTGCATTGATCCGGTCTCACAAGCACTGGCCCGCATTTTTGACTCATGATGGGTCCATGCGGTCCTTGTCTTGCCAATCGGGGCCGATCGATGGTGCTGAAGCCTTTAACGCCGATTCCGGCGTCGCGGCCCGAGGCCACGACGACCCGGTCGACGACCTTGCCGACCGGGCCTTGGCGCCGGCCGTTGACGCGATCTGACCTTTGAAGGTCACGGAAGAGAAAACTCATGCGACCAGGACAGCAGAACAACAACAATAACAATAACAACAAGCGGATGCGCGGACGGAACCGCAAGGGACCCAATCCGCTGACCCGCTCCTTTGAGAGCAACGGACCCGACGTCAAGATTCGCGGCACGGCCCTTCACATCGCGGAAAAGTATGTGACGCTGGCGCGCGATGCCCAATCGTCCGGCGACCGCGTGATGGCCGAAAGCTATCTTCAGCATGCCGAGCACTATTTTCGCGTGATCGCCGCGGCGCAGGTGCAGAACCCGCAGCCCGGGCAGCCCTCCTATCGCGCAGACCAGGACGATGACGGTCTCGACGAAGAGGATGATCGCTTCAGCGATCGCTTCGGCCAGCATGACCGTGTCCAGGAAGGCGAGGGCCAGCCGGCTTTCGGCCAGAACGAGCCGCAGCCCTTCGTCAATGGCAATGGAAATGGCAACGGCCATTACCAGGGCGGTCAGAATGGCCAGAACGGCGGCCAGCGCGAGCGCGGCGAGCGGCAGGAATTCCGTTCCGAGAATCGCGAGCGGTCCGACAACCGCGAGCGCGGCGATAATCGCGATCGGCAGGAAGGGCGCGGCGAGCCACGACAGGACAACCGGCAGCAGAACCGGCAGGAGCCACGCCAGGAGCCACGCCAGGAGCCGCGCCAGGAAACCCGTGCAGAGCCGCAGCAGGAGCCGCGTCAGGATGCGCGGCCCGAGGGTGAGCGGCAGGAAGGCCGCGGTGAGCGTCCCTTCCGGCAAAATCGGGAAGGCCGGGGTGAACGCCGCGAGCGCGGCGAGCGGACTGATCGTTCGATGCTGCCGCGCTTCGTGACCGGCGATCCGGTCGATGCGCTGCCGGTGACGGCGCCGACAGAGCCGGCCCGTCCGGTTGAACCGCCGGTTGCCGTTGCTGCAGAGCCGGTCGTGAGCCGCCCTGTTGTCGCCGAGCAGGTTGCGCCCGCGCCTGTCGAGGCCAAGGTCGTTGTGGCTGAGCCTGTGGCGGCCGAGCCGCAGCCGGCCGAGGCTGCGGCCGCTGCGCCGGAAGCCGGCGAGGACGAATTCCGTCCCCGTCGCCGCCGCACGACGCGTGCCCGTGTCCGTCCTGCCGGCGATGCCGATCCTGTCCAGGACGCCGCGCCGGTAGCTGAAGACTAGAATCGGGACCGTTCCGTCCTCCGCCGCCTCGCGATCTGCGATCGGAAGGCGGCATAATCTCCATGGCCGGGCGCGTCCCGGCCATGACAGCGTCGCCCCGGTCCGGCCAGCGGGGTCAATCGCTTCAAAATCGTTGCCGGACCCCTTCCTGTTGCCATAGTGCCACACCATCTAGGTGGTGTCGGCGGATCGAATGATCGCCGCGGGGGCTGCCGGTTTGTCCGGTCGGCCCGGACAGGAACGATCGGCCGTGCCTCATGACGGGGGCGTCCGTTACGGGTCAGGAGGGACGATCTTGAACATTGAAAAATACTCCGAGCGCGCGAAGGGCTTCATTCAGTCAGCCCAGACGCTGGCGCTGACGCGCGGACACCAGCAGTTCGCGCCCGAACATCTTCTGAAGGTGCTGCTTGACGACGAGGAAGGCCTTGCCGCCGGTCTCATCGACAGCGCTGGCGGCCGCTCGCGTGACGCGCTGGCCGCGACGGAACACCTGCTTGCCGCGATTCCGAGCGTTTCGGGCGGCGGCGCCGGGCAGCTCTATCTCGCAGCTCCGCTCGCCAAGGTTTTCGAGCAGGCGGAACAGCTCGCAAAAAAGGCCGGCGACAGCTTCGTCACCGTCGAACGGCTGCTGCTCGCGCTCGCGCTGGAGAAGGATGCGAAGACCGCGCAGGTGCTGAAGGACGCCGGCCTGACGCCGGTTGGCCTCAACCGCGCGATCGAGGCTCTCCGCCAGGGCCGCACGGCCGATTCGGCCGGTGCGGAAGGTCAGTATGATGCGCTCAAGAAATATGCCCGCGACCTGACCCAGGCGGCCCGCGACGGCAAGCTCGATCCGGTCATCGGCCGCGACGACGAGATTCGCCGCACGATCCAGGTTCTTTCCCGGCGCACCAAGAACAATCCGGTGCTGATCGGCGAGCCGGGCGTCGGCAAGACCGCGATCGCCGAAGGCCTCGCGCTGCGTATCGTCAATGGCGACGTGCCGGAGAGCCTGCGCGACAAGAAGCTGCTCGCGCTCGACATGGGCTCGCTGATCGCGGGCGCCAAATATCGTGGCGAGTTCGAGGAGCGGCTGAAGGCGGTTCTGTCCGAGGTCACCGCTGCGAATGGCGGCATCATTCTCTTCATCGACGAGATGCATACGCTGGTCGGCGCGGGCAAGGCGGACGGGGCGATGGACGCCTCCAACCTCCTGAAGCCGGCTTTGGCCCGCGGCGAGCTGCACTGCGTCGGCGCGACTACGCTCGACGAGTATCGCAAGCATGTCGAGAAGGATGCGGCGCTGGCGCGGCGGTTCCAGCCGATCTTTGTCGGCGAGCCGACGGTCGAGGACACGATCTCGATCCTGCGCGGAATCAAGGAGAAGTATGAGCTGCATCACGGCGTCCGCATCATGGACTCCGCGCTGGTGGCCGCCGCGACGCTGTCGAACCGTTACATCACCGATCGCTTCCTCCCCGACAAGGCCATCGATCTGGTGGACGAGGCCTCGGCGCGCCTGCGCATGCAGGTCGATTCGAAGCCCGAGGCGCTCGACGAGCTCGATCGCCGCATCATCCAGCTGAAGATCGAACGCGAGGCGCTGAAGAAGGAGACGGATCAGGCCTCGAAGGATCGGCTCGAGCGGCTTGAGCGCGAGCTGACCGACCTTGAGGAAGAGTCAGCCGCCTTCACGCAGCGCTGGCAGACCGAGAAGGACAAGCTCAACTCGGCGCAGAAGCTGAAGGAACAGCTCGATCAGGCGCGCAGCGACCTTGAAAAGGCCCAGCGCATCGGTGATCTCGCCAAGGCGGGTGAACTGGCCTATGGCGCGATCCCGGCGCTTGAGCGGCAGTTGAAGACCGCGGAAGGCGCTCAGACCAGCGCGATGATGGAAGAGGCGGTGACGCCTGAGCATGTCGCGCAGATCGTTGCCCGCTGGACCGGCGTTCCGGTCGACAAGATGCTGGAAGGCGAGCGCGACAAGCTGCTGCGGATGGAAGACGATCTCGCCAAGCGTGTCGTCGGCCAGGCCGAGGCCGTGCATGCGGTCTCGACCGCGGTTCGCCGCGCCCGGGCCGGCCTGCAGGATCCGAACCGGCCGATCGGCTCGTTCATGTTCCTCGGACCGACGGGCGTCGGCAAGACCGAGCTGACCAAGGCGCTCGCCTCGTTCCTGTTTGACGACGAGAGCGCGATGGTGCGCATCGACATGTCGGAATTCATGGAGAAGCACTCCGTGTCCCGGCTGATCGGCGCACCGCCCGGCTATGTTGGTTACGAGGAAGGTGGCGCGCTGACCGAGGCTGTGCGCCGGCGGCCTTATCAGATCGTCCTGTTCGACGAGATCGAGAAGGCGCATCCGGACGTGTTCAATGTCCTCCTTCAGGTGCTCGACGACGGGCGGCTGACGGACGGGCAGGGCCGCACGGTCGACTTCAAGAACACGCTGATCATCATGACGTCCAATCTTGGCGCGGAATATCTCGCCAATCTTCGGGACGACGAGGATGTCGATGCCGTGCGCGAGCAGGTCATGGGCGTGGTGCGCGGGCATTTCCGGCCCGAGTTCCTCAATCGTCTTGACGATATCATCCTGTTCCACCGCCTGAAGCGGGCGGAGATGGGCCGCATTGTCGAGATCCAGCTGAAGCGGCTGCAGTCGCTGCTCGGCGACCGCAAGGTGACGCTGGAGCTCGACGAATCCGCGCGGGCGTGGCTCGCCGAGAAGGGCTACGACCCGACCTATGGTGCGCGGCCGCTGAAGCGTGTCATCCAGCGCTATGTCCAGGATCCGCTCGCCGACAAGATTCTTGCCGGTGAAATCCCGGACGGGATCACGGTGAAGATCACGGCCGGAACGGACAAGCTGCTGTTCCTGCCGCGCGGCGAGACGGCGGCGAAGGCTGCTTGAATGCTTGATGGGGCGCCTCCCGCGCGGCGGCTCTTCTTGCGCTGAACCGACGCCGGCAGTCCTTATGGGGCAGCCGGCGTTTTCGTGAACGCTCCCTCGGTTTCGGATTGCCAGGGGTGGCGCTATGTTTGACTTTGACGGCGCAGCAGCGGGAAAGCGGATGATGACCAAGCGAGCGGCCTCTCTTCTTGCGATGCGGCTCCTGCTGCTGCCGTTCGTCATCGTGCCGATCGGGCTTCCGCTCCCGGCGGCGCTCGCGCAAGAGGCGGGCTGCGACGCCGCTGCGCCCTGTCCGGGTGGGCCGTGGTTATCGCTTGCCGGGACCTGGCGTTTCATGTCGGCGATCGCCGAATGGAGCGTTGCCGTCGACGACAGCGGCCGCTTCCATGCCGAGGGCCCGCGCACCGTCACGATGGGCCGCGAAGAGGCGCACTACACCTCTATCCTCGCCGGCACGATCAGCCACGATCATGTCGCGCTCTCGGTCAAGGCGGACAATTTCTCGTTGCCGAATTTCGTGCCGGGCCCGGCGACCGTCTGCACCGGCGTTCCGGTCGGACCCGGCCGCTACGAGGGTAGCTGCGCCAATGGCAAGCAGCGTCTCGCCTTCGCTTTCGTGCGCGAAAGCGCCGCGGCGCCCTGATCAGGGCCTGCGAGGCGTCAGTTGGTTGCCGAATCGGTGCTGGCCGATGCGAGCTTCGAGCCCGCCGGCGCTGCGAGCAGCGCGTCGATGCGCGTCTTCTCAGACTTGAAATCAGCCAGCATCTCGCCCTGCAGCACGCGGCCGCGCGGCAGGCGCACGCGCAGCGGATCGACCGGCGTGCCGTTGATGCGGACCTCGTAGTGCAGATGCGGACCGGTCGAGAGGCCAGTCGAGCCGACATAGCCGATGATCTGGCCCTGCCGCACCTTCACGCCCGGTTTGATGCCGCGCACGATCGACGATTGATGGCCGTAAGCCGTCTCATAGCCGTTGGTATGGCGGATCAGCGTGAAATTGCCATAGCCCGACGACCAGCCGGACTTCTCGACCGTGCCATTGCCAGCCGCCATGATCGGGGTGCCGCGCGGTGCGGCCCAGTCGACGCCCGGATGCAGCCGCACATAGCCAAGGATCGGATGGCGGCGATAGCCGAAGGGTGAGCGGACAATGCCGACATTCATCGGCTTGCGTACGAGGAATTTCTTGGCGCTGCGGCCGTCCTCGTCGAAATAATCGACGACCCCGTCATCGGGCGAGCGATAGCGGTAATAGCGCTTGGTGACGCCATCCAGCGTGATCGAGACGTAAAGGATCTCGTCGTCGGCATCGCTGGCTCCCGCCTCCGGCAGCGAGTGGAACACCTCGATGCCGTCGCCCGGGGAAATGCGCGACTGGAAATCGACGTCATAAGAGAGGATCCGCACCAGTTCGGTGATCAGCGGCTCTGGGATCTGCTGCTCGCGCGCCGTCTCATAGAGCGAATCATAGAGATTGGGCATCGGCGTGCTGTCGTCGACCTGAGGGGCGTCAGCCGTGTCGAACTCGTTGTCCGTCGAGCTGTCCGGCTCGTCGGCCCGCACGAAGCTGTCGTCGTCGCGCCGGGCGACGGTCGCCTGATGCACGCCCTGGTCATAGAGCGAGACGCGCAGCGCGCGGATGGCATCGCCCTCGCGGGCAACGAGCATGCGCAGCTTCTGGCCGATCTTGAGATCGCTGAGATCGACGAGATCGGACATCGCTGCGACCACGGCAGCCGCATCCTTCGCATCAATGCCGTTGTCGCCGAGAACCGCCTGAAGCGGCTCCTTCTTGTCGACCGAGGCGATCCGCTCTTCGGTTGCGCTCAGGGGCGCCGACTTCGCGACGAAGGAGACGTTCTCGGGAACGATCTTGACACCGAGCGCGGCGAAGGGATCGGCCTCGGTGTCGCCGAATTTGAAGCGGTCCGGATCGACATAAGGCATCGCCGCAATCGCGCCGGGCGCCGCGGCCGGCGCGATGGCGCGCGCCGCCTCTTCGGCTTCCGCGACGGTCATCGTCGGTTCGTCGGATGATGGCGCGTCCGTGAGCGGGAAAGGGCTGACCTTGACCGAGACCTCGCCCTCGACATCGGCGCCATAGAGCTGCTCCTGCCCGGCTTCCGCCGGCGGTTGCGCGGCCGCCGTATCGGGTCCGTCGGAATCATCCCCGCTGCCGCCGGGCATTGCGGCTGCATCGACGGGCACGCCGTCCTCGCCATCGCCGGAGGCACCCTCGTCGCTGACAACGTCGAGCTTGTCGCTGGCTTGGTTGTCGTCTGCCTGTGCGGCGGCTGGAGGCGGCGCGCTGTCAGCGGCGGCGATCTTCATCGGGTCGAAGCGCGGAGCGTCGGCGGAAAGGTCGGTTATCGTCGTCGCAAGCGTCGTCGTGATGCGCGCGAATGGCTTCATCTTGATGAGGTCGCGGTCGCCCTGGCGGCTGACGGTGGAGACCTGGATCACCTGGCGATCGGAAACCGGTTCGCGCGGCGGGCGGATGCGATCGCCCTTATGTCCTGTGCCGAGGCCGTCGCCATGCTGGTTCGCCGCGATGCGGCCGATCTCCGGCGCCACGGCGAGCTGGTGGCGCCCGTCAAGCGCGGCCATCAGCGCGCCACCCATCAGGATCGTTGAGGTGAGGCCGGTGAGGATCGTGCCGGTGAGCCAGCGGATTGACACCGCGTGGCGCTGCGGCGCGCCCTTCTGCGGGCCCGCCGTGAGAGCGGGCTCGCGGCCGAGATCGATCTCGCCGCCCGCGCCCGTTCCGGCCTGGCCCCGCATGGCCGCGCCTCGCACCAGACCTTTCACGGCTT